>NZ_JAWOTK010000001.1:452083-818188 GCF_033338855.1 Vibrio sp. Vb0937
CTGTTTTAGCTTTTCTTCTACAACCGATAGGTTTTTCTTCGCGGCTTCAAAGTTAGGCTTTTCCTCTAGCAGTTTTTTATACAAATCAGCCGCATCTTCTAATTGACCATTTTGAGCGAGCGAGTTGGCGAGGTTATAGCGGCCGTTAAGGGAGGCATCATGAGAAAATGCTTCGATAGCGGCTTCGTAGTCACCTTTTTGATAACTGGCGGCTCCTTTCCAGCTTGGGTTTGTAAATAGGTTTTGCGCCTGTTCATACTCACCTTGCTTGTAGAGTTCCGCTCCTTGTTGGTCGGCATTTAAGAACGGATTAGCTTCTGCATGCGGTGTCCACGTTACTGGGACTGCAGTCGCAACTACCACCCAAATCAGGCCGCGTCGAAACAGTAAAGCCGCAGGAAGAAGTAACAACGGCAGTAACCAAAAGCCACTGTTGAGACGAGAATCAGTTTTAACTTCTTCGCTTTGGGTCGCAGAAAGCTGGCTACCAATGTTATTAGTAAAGGCCGCGATATTTTCAACATCACGGTTGGTGTGCTGAATAGGAACAAATAGACCGCCAGTTTTATTCGCTAGCGTCTGTAGGTTTTTCAGGTTTGTTTTCGCTACGACGGTTGTGCCTTGTGCCGTTTTTAGCAGAGAGCCATCGGGCAGCGCGATAGGCGCACCGTTAGGAGTCCCGACGGCAAGAACAGAAATGCGAAACTTTGTACCTTGGACTAAATCTAACGCGCGAGACAGCTCTGACGTATCAAGATCATCCGCTAACACGATGATATCGCCTTGTTGCGTGCCGGCTTGAGAAAACTGGTTGATCGCAAGTTCAATCGCGGCAGGCAGGTTTGCTCCTTGAAAAGGCATCAGCTCTGGTGACAAATTTTCGATAATGCCCGCAAGCGTGCTGGAATCAGTTGTCAGTGGACTTAAGTTATAGGCATCGCCAGCGTAAGCAATAAGTCCAGTGGCTCCCTCTTTCCATTTAGGCAGCAAATCGAGCGCCTTATAACGTGTTTGTGCTAGCCGATTGGGTTTGATGTCTGTAGCAAACATAGAGCGAGACATATCAAGCACCAAGATTCGGTTTTGGTTTAACTCAAAGCTTGGTCGAGCATTGGACTGCCAGCTTGGCCCCGCTAATGAAATGCAAGTTATTGCCCAAGCTAAACCCCATAGAGTGAAGTAATGCTTAGACTGCGTGTTTTGTCCGAGCATCCGCGATAGGTGAGGGGCAATCAGTGTGGACTTTTGGGCTCTAAATTTGTGATTAAGCAAGAGTGCTATAGGGATCACGATGAGCCCCAAAAGCCAATAAGGATTGAGGAAAATAAACTCAGCCATGTTTTCTCCTTAATAGGAATAACAATACCGATAATACAAATGCAGCGCTTAATGGATATGGAAACCATTCAGACTGTGGGCGCCAAGTTTGTGTGTCGCTAGATACGGGTTCTAGCTGGTTGATGGTGTCATAAATCTTTTCGAGCTCTTCCGTATCTCGCGCTCGAAAATATTGTCCACCTGTCACCTCTGCCACTTTAGTCAGTGTTTGTTCATCTAAGTCGGCTGCGGTGTTGACTTTGCGAGTCATGAAAAACTCTTTCACCATCATTTCACCAGCGCCCACGCCCACGGTGTAAATAGTGGCGTTGTATTTTTTCGCAATTTCCGCTGCTTCTAGCGGCTCGAGCACCCCTGCAGTATTGCTGCCGTCACTGAGCAAAATCATGACTCGTTGGGGAGCATCACTGTCTACAAAGGTTTTTGTGCCTAACCCAATACCATCACCAATGGCGGTTCGTTGACCAACCAAGCCGATGACGGTTTGATTAATCTGTTGCATGACGCTTTTGCGGTCTGCAGTGAGTGGTGTTTGCAAATAAGCATGGTCGCCAAACAAAACAACTCCGAGACGGTCACCTTTTCTCTTTGCTACGAAATCAGACAGAACTTTTTTGACTGCTGTGAGGCGATCGATATATTCGCCGTTGAGTTCCATGTCTTCCTGCTGCATCGAACCGGACAGATCGACGACTAACATCAAGTCTCGATACTTGGGTTGGAATTCAACGGGATCGCCAAACCAAACTGGACGCGCACAAGCGACGACAAGAAGGCCCCAGATCGCGATTGAAAGTGCTTTTTGCAGCGCTTGCTTAGGCTTGCTGCGATTCTCATTAGTTGGTAAGTACGCCAATTTGATCTCGGCTTGTTGAGATTCTTGTGGCAGAAACTTGTATACCAGCCAGGGGATGGGCAACAAAAACAGTGCCCACCACCAGACAAATTCAATGTTTAGCCATTGGGCAAGATCGGTTATGAGTGTTTGCTCAGTCACGGTTATTTGCCTTTTTCTTTGGTGGCAAAGCGTAGGTTATCCAAAAGACACAATCGTCTACCAAGCTTTGATGATGCCCTTGGGAGGAATTCTGATACAACGCTTCTTGCCACTGATGTTGTTTGTCTACGAATCGACTCTCTTTGGTATGGCTATCGAGAAATTCATACCAAGCGATTCCGGTTAATGGTGCGATCTCTTCACGCGGAAAGTAACTCAATGCTGCCTGGCGCAATATTTCCAGAGCAGAAGAGGGGGTATGAGGCGCGGTAGGTTGAGTTAAAAGTGTTAATGCTGTCTTTTTTGCGCGTAAGTGTTTTTTACGCCATCTCACATAAAGACAAATGCCGAAAACGAAGAGCAAGGTGGCTGCAAGCACCACCCACCATCCCCAAGCGAGCGGAAACCAATCCGGTGCGTTTGGCAAAATCAAAGGTTCAAGGTCTAGGCTTTGGTTGTTTGTTGTCATTATTATTACTGCTTAATAAATACTGCTTGTCAGTTTGTTAGCTTAATTGTGAAATTAAGGGCCAGCCACTTGATAGCGTGTTAAATGGAATTGCTATCGAATGGCACTGCTGCTTAATGGTTTCTTGATGTTGGGTAAAGTGGCTTTCGAGTTCTCTTCGTTGTCCTTTAGAGCCAAAGTTAAACCATTGACTATGCAGCCCATCCGAAGCTTTCACTTGACCTCTAAAGTCTGTTTCGCCTCTTTCTAACGGATCATAAAACTGAACGGCCCTTACGCTATTGTGTTGTTTGAGTCGACGTAGTTGTGCCAGTTCCGTTGGTGTTACGTGGGCAAAGTCACTGAGCATAATCAATTCGCTGCCTTTTGGGGTGAGCGTATGAAGTGTCTCCAATACTTGTGTATAAGGCAGTGTACGAGTGTCGTTGCTTGCAGTACGAGTTACTTGCGCATTATGTATGTCGACTATGGCGTTAAGAATCCGCAGCCCTTGTCTTTGTAAAGAAGAGGGGCGAAATTCAAGACATTGATGTCCGTCATCAATCACTGCGCCGATGCGATCTTTTTTAGCTAGAGTTAGCCAAATTAGAACACTGGCAAAGTGGGCCAATTGAACGGATTTGAGTACATACTTAGATCCAAAATGTAGACTAGAACTTAGATCAAGATAAAGAATGACCGCTTGCTCTTTATCTTCTGCAAACAACTTTGTATGTGCTTTACCGGTCCTAGCGGTGACTCGCCAATCAATGCTGCGAATATCGTCGCCAGGTTGATATTGGCGCACCTCCATAAAATCCATACCTCGCCCTTTTTGGCGACTGGTATGGTTACCACTCATCTGCGACCAGAGACTCTGTGCTGGTGGTAACCAACGTACAGATTGAGTGCGATATTGGAGCAGCTCTTCAAGGGTTAATGTCACCCCATTCGCATGAGGTGGTAATGAATGTGTAGCGGACATATCACTCACCTGTTTATGCACTGCCAACAAGGTTTAGCAGTTTATCGATGACCTGGTTTGCCGTAATGCCTTCCGCTTGAGCGTGGTAACTCAACAATAAACGGTGGCGCAGTACCGGATAAGCCATGGTTTGAACATCTTCCGGAGAGACAAAATCACGACCAGCAAGCCAAGCGTGCGCACGTGCACAGCGATCAAGAGCGATGGTGGCACGCGGACTCACACCCATTGACAACCACTTGTCCAACTCAGTGTCATATTTGTTGGCTTGACGTGTCGCCATAACTAAACGGACGATGTACTGCTCTATCGTTTCCGCCATATGAATATCCAACACTTCTTTACGTGCGGTGAATATATCTTGTTGGCTTAACATTGGGCGTTCAACCTTTGCTTCGCCTTTTGCTTCTCCGCGGTTAATACGCAAGATAGATAGCTCATGCTCCGCATCTGGGTATTCCACTTCTAAATGCAATAAAAAGCGGTCTAGCTGCGCTTCAGGAAGGGGGTAGGTCCCTTCTTGCTCTATCGGGTTTTGAGTTGCCATAACCAAAAACAACTCTGGCAGCGGGTAGGTATGACGACCTGCTGTGACTTGTTTCTCTGCCATTGCTTCAAGCATTGCCGCTTGTACTTTGGCCGGTGCACGGTTTATCTCATCCGCAAGAATAAGCGAGTTGAAGATAGGACCTGACTGGAAAGTGAATTCTCCGGTTTCGGGACGGAAGATATCGGTGCCGGTTAAATCGGCTGGCAGCAAGTCAGGGGTGAACTGAATGCGGTGGAAGTCGCCTTCAACACAGTCTGAGAGTGATTTTACTGCACGGGTTTTTGCTAACCCAGGAGGGCCTTCAACTAAAATATGCCCATCCGCAAGAAGCGCAACAAGCAGTTGCTTTACCAGATCTTGCTGTCCGATGATCTGCGACTCTAAGTATTGCTGAAGAGTTTCGAAGTTAGATTTATGCATGCTTTGGACTCTCGGTATCCATGTGATTTTCGTGTTGAGTATTGGTCATTTTCCATGTGAAAAAAGTTCCAATGCTCTATTGCAATTTATCTTTTCAATATTGGGACGCTACAGAGAATTGCAAGTACGTGCTATCTCTGAAAGTGCTTATTTGACAGTGTGTTACATTTATTTTTCATAATATAATGAGAAATGCCTCTAGTTTTGTACATATGAGCCGATAAAGATTCCGTGGTGTGCGTGTCATGAGATATGCACCTGATTCCCCTTGTGGGGCCAATAACAAGTGATTCTTTTAAAAGGTCCGAATATGTTGAAACTTCATTCCTTGAGCATCAAACAGAAGGTTGTACTTGGCATTACGTTTGCTGTTCTAGCATCAACAATGATTGTTGGTGTTATGGCTCAGCGTCATGCGAGAGATGTATTGAGCCATCGTCTTATTGACATCGAGCTACCTGCGATGTTGCAGCAAATCAATACCGAAATTGACCGCGAAGTTGTCGAAATGCAACAAGCGGCAAAACAGCTGGCTACAAACGAATTTATTGTTGAAGCCCTATCTAATACAGACCGTGATCCGTCAGTAGAAGTTCAGTTGGTTCAGCAGCTCAATAATGTTAAATCACAGTATGGTCTTAATGATGCGTCGGTAGCGAATCGTCAAACGGCATATTACTGGAACCAAAACGGATTCTTACGTCAACTTAACCGAACGCAAGATGCTTGGTTCTTTGGATTTACGTCGTCTGGTCAAGAAACGTCCGTGAGTGTGTTCCAAGAGGCAAATGGCGAAGTGAAAATGTTTGCCAATTTCCAAGATCTTAATGGTACATCAATGTCAGGTCTCTCTAAATCTATGGGAGACATGATTACTTTGCTCAACGGGTTTAAAATTGAAGATACGGGTTACGTGTTCCTCACTAATGAACAAGGCCAGATTCAAATACACCGTCAACGAGGTAAGAACCAAACTTCTATCACTAAACTATTTGGTAGTGACGCAAGTGCGCTGTTGAACAAAAATAGCTTCAACCTAATTAATGTGGAGTTTGAAGGGCAGGATACTTTTATTTCTAGTTTGTATGTTCCTTCAATGAACTGGTTTGTTATTGGCGTGGTTCCCGTTGATGAAGTATTCGCTGACCTGAATGCGACAGCTAAAAAAATGCTGTTTACGACCATCATTGTTGCCGTTGTATTCATCCTCATGGGCGTATGGTTAGCAAACAGCATTACGAAACCAATCCGACTGATTGCCGATCGTTTTACCGACCTTGGGCAAGGTGAAGGCGATTTGGCGCAGCGTATTGAAATTAAGGGTAATGATGAAATTGCTCAGCTTTCAAAAGGCTTTAATGGATTTATTGAGAAGATTCATGCCACGATGAAAGAGGTTGCTTTAACCAGTGGCTCATTAAGTCAAGCGGCAGAAAGTGTGTCAACGAAAGCAACATCCACACACGACAACAGCCAAGAGCAGCGTGATCAAACCATTCAAGTAGTTGCAGCTATCAACCAAATGGGTGCGACCATCAGTGAAATTGCATCGAACGCTGCTACCGCTGCTGATACGGCAAATCAGGCTTCAGATAACACTCAAACTGGTCGAGAAGTTGTGATGAAAGCAAAAGAGGTGATCAGCCGCCTAGCCGATGATGTTGAAACAACCAATATTGTTGTTACGCAGTTGGCATCGACAACCAAAGATATTGGCTCGATTCTGGGTGTAATTCGTGACATCTCTGAGCAAACGAATTTACTTGCGCTAAACGCTGCAATTGAGGCTGCTCGTGCTGGTGAGCAGGGACGTGGTTTTGCGGTTGTTGCTGATGAGGTAAGAAACCTAGCTTCACGCACGGCTGATTCTACAGAAGAGATTCAGCGCATGATCAATCAGCTTCAAAGTGACGCACAAGATGCGGTAAGTGCTATGGAAGCGGGCAAAGCGGTCACCATAGAAGGGGTTACTTCTACCGATGAAGCAGTCGAGGTATTAATCAGTATTTCTGAACGAATCACCGACATCTCTGATCGTAATACACAGGTTGCAACGGCGACGGAAGAGCAATCCACGGTGGTGCATACCATTAATCAAAATATCGAAGAAATCAACGCGATAAATGAAATGACAACCGCGACAGCAGAAGAGTTGGCGGATGCAAGTCGCGATCTTCAAGCGCTCTCTTCTCGTTTGGACAAGATGGTTGGTAGCTTCAAGTTATAGAGTTGGATAGAATAGGCGAAGTTTAAAAGTTCAATCATTAATTTTAGGTAAGTACTATGAATGACTTCGAAAAAGAACTAGAGCAAATTTCTCAAGAAACCGCTCAGGAGCCAGAAGTAAAACTGCCGTCGCTAGAAGAGCAAAAAGCGATCGTCGCTGAGCTGAAAAAGCTGGAAGCGGAAGGTAAGCTGACGCCAGAAGTGTTAGAACAACACTTTGGTAAGTTTAACCAAAAAAACGCAGTTCCAATCCACTAAGTTAGGTGGTGTTTTGCCTCTAACGTGCGTGATTAAATCACCTGCTCAAACACAAAAAGGGAGTTTATACTCCCTTTTTTAATGTCTGAAAAATGCTAATACCTCTCACATACTTGCCACTTAAAAATTATTGACACTTCAATGAGTTATTAATTAGTACTAGTGATTTTCATACTTGACAATACTACCGCTCTATCTAAATCTATTGCGTATTTCAATAAAAACGACCAAGGGAATGCGATCAGGATGGAGCAGCAAAAAAAAAGAAACGTTATTTTAATCACGGAGGGAAGTCTACAGTCATCTCTGTTGAAAGATGTATTGGAGACCAAACTCGGTATTAGTGTTGCTCTAATCACGCCAGATAATCTGATTCACGGAGTGTTACATGAATCTCTTGCATCAGCCATTATTGTTGATTGCAGCGTGATCACGGATGAAATTTTTCGCCGTTATGCGGAGTTTAAAGCGGCCAAGCAGAAAGACACGCTTGAAATCTTAATTAATTGTGAGCAATCCATATCGACAGAAGATCTCTTTGCTTGGCGTACTTTGGCCGGTATTTTCTATACCTCTGATGATATAAAAACGTTGCAAGTTGGTATTGGTAAGGTGCTTCAAGGAGATATGTGGTTCAGCCGTAAGTTTTCTCAGCAGTACATTACTTACCTTCGTCGACATTGCAAACCTATAAATAAGAATGTTTCCGCTATTCTGACCAAACGAGAGCAACAAATAATTACCTTTCTTTCCATGGGGGCGTCCAATCAACAAATCGCCGAACAATTATTTGTCAGCGAGAATACGGTAAAAACGCATTTACATAATATTTTCAAGAAGATTGATGTGAAAAATAGAGTTCAAGCACTTATTTGGGCAAAGGAAAATATTTCAGACAACTCGTTAACGGTGTAATGCTATTGCAATATTAGGTTGCCTAATTTAGTAAACTCTTAATAATTTCTGTGACCTGAATGTGTTAAAAGTGTTTCTTTTATGAGAAACACTTTTTTTGGTTCTCTTTTTAATAAATTTAGAATTTAAAAAAGTAGCAAATAACTTTACTCTGTGAACTAGCACTTACATATCAAACTAAGTGCTGACGATTAACTACTAATTTAAGAATGTTAAGTCACTGAAAGTATGAGAAACATTATGGAACAGTATATGGAAAAGCCTGAAATCCTAATGCTCACTCAACAAAGTTTACAGAGTGAAAACTTTAAGGAAATGCTTTCTAAAAATACAGAAACTAAAATAACGATCATTGATACTAAAAACCCTAGTTATCATGAACTCATTCCGGAACGCTACTTTTTGCTTGTTGATTTTTCAGTTGAGATTCCTTCCGAAACTTTAGTTTATTTAAAAGATAGTAATAAAGTGCTAGGAACTATAATGCTTAATCTAGGTTATGACTTAGACACAGAAGAACTCGCTTCTTGGCCTCATGTAAAAGGTATATTTGGTCCAGGAGATTCAATGGACAAGGTTTGTCAGGGATTAAAAGCAATAATAAAAGGGGATAATTGGCTGTCTCGAAGATTACTTGATCAGCTAGTAAATTATTATCGAGGCAGAGAAGTAAATAGCATTATCGAACCTGCTATTGAGGTTGAGCTTACTCGGCGTGAAGTTCAGGTTTTAAAAATGTTGAAAGAAGGTGGTTCAAATATGGAAATCGCTGATTCTTTATTTATCAGCGAGCATACTATTAAATCACATCTATACAATATTTTTAGAAAGTTAGAAGTAAAGAACCGTACGCAAGCTACAAGTTGGGCTAAGAGAAACCTGTAGTACTAGTATTAACTTGCTGTAATAAAAAGAAAATACTCTATAAAGTACTAAATTTTATATTTATTATTAAAATGTCAGTCTGAAATATCATCCCATATTCAAACTTATTCCTATTCAGTTGACTATTAGACTTCTCATGTCGTGACGAATCTAGTCAGACGTGGAACAGAAGGTCTATTCAATTAATAAGCTAAGAGGGAATAAAAATGAGCGCAAGTGACAATGACACGTATTTAGGCGATGCAGGTGTAAATAACCAATTTGCTGATTTCGATGGCGGCGATGATTTGTTTATCGGTTTTGGTGGTAATGACTCGTTTGTTGGCGGTGGCGGTAATGATTATGTGATCGGCGGCGACGGCGACGATCGCCTAACTGGTGGTGCTGGAGATGACATCCTTAGGGCTGGTACAGGAAACGACTACCTCGGCGGTGGTACCGGTAATGACTTGCTGTTGGGTTTGTTGGGTGACAATAAATTAAATGGTGGTGTCGGTGAAGATATTCTTGTTGCTGGTTCTGGTGACAACGTTTTAGTTGGCGGCAGCAATGGCGATAAGTTTGTGTTCACGGATAAGTTTGGTGGCCATGGCGAAGCCAAAGTTGTTGATTTCACCATTGGTGAAGACTCTTTGCACATCATTAGCGACTCTGTCACAGACTTTGGTGATTTAAGCTTTAGCTACGATGCAGTTGGGAATGCAGTGTTTACCGATGGGGCTGATCTAACAGTGAAACTTATTGGCGTGACTGAAACTGACATCAACACCTATGGTGCTGATCTGTTCGTAATCTAAACGACTGAAGATAACTCTGGATGTGAATTAGTTTGCGTGGCTCTGCCATGCTGAGGTGAACTAATCGGACACTCTAGAGCGATTTGAGGTTACCTTAAGCTAGGCGCTAGTATTTCTGGCGCCTACAATTTTCACGTTAAACGGAAGTAGTCGTGCAAAAAACGGTTTTCAAAGAAGTGAAACAAAAACTATGCACGCTTGCGGGCTTGCTGATCGTTTTTAGCCTTTTTATCAACTTATTGGTTCTCTCGATTCCGTTGTACATGCTTCAAGTGTACAACCGAGTGATATCTTCCTACTCAACCGATACTTTATTCTTGCTCACTGTCATCGTAATTGTCGCGTTGTTAACCATGTCCATCATCGACATTGCACGAGCACAAATGAGTAAATCTTTTGGTTATTGGATGGACACAAAACTCTCCGCTTTCATGCTCAAGCGCACGATTCAATATCAATCACATACCGGGAAGAGTTATACCTCGCAAACTCTGAGAGACATTCAGAACATCAAAAGCTTTTTGAGCAGTCAAGCACCTTACCCACTGTTGGATGCGCCCTGGACACCGCTGTTTATTTTATTTGTGTATTTATTGCACCCGATATTAGGTCACATCGCGTTACTTGGATCTATCGTATTGTTTAGCCTAGGTCTACTTAATGAGCTAATGACGCGTAAAACAATGCAAGAGAGCGAAGTCAGAGCGATTTCTCATATCAACAACGCTGAATTAGCCACGCAAAACTCCAATTCAATTCTCGCAATGGGGATGATGAATGCATTTTTAGAGAAGTGGCAGTCGCGCGTGAGTGAAGTGAATGTGCTTGAAGAGCGAGTTGCAGGTAAGTCTATCTACATGGCTAACTTTTCTAAGTTTGTGCGTGGATCACTACAGATATTTTTACTGGGAGGTGGTGCATGGTTAGTTATCCAACATGAGATAACGGCAGGGGCGATGATCGCGAGCTCCATATTAATGAGTCGGGCATTATCGCCGATGGAGCAGGCGATAGGCACGTGGCGAAGTGCGATGTCTGCTAAAGGCGCCTATAAAAGGTTGAAAGAAATCGATGCGATCGTGCGCCAAGATGAATCAGATATGCCACTGCCTAAACCAAAAGGACACTATGAGCTTACCGGACTGGCCTATCGCCATCCTGGAGCAACCGAACCAGTGCTGTCATCGATCAACTTATCGATTCCTCCGGGTGTTGCTGTTGGGGTGATTGGCCCTTCTGGTACGGGTAAATCGACGTTTGCTCGGCTGTTATTAGGTACGGTTAAGCCATTAGCGGGTAAAGTGACTCTTGATGGAATGGAAGTCTCCGTATGGGCATCTGAAGATCGCGGCGTGCATTTTGGGTATCTCGCTCAAGAGGTGGAGTTATTTCCTGGCACAATTCGAGAGAACATCGCGCGCTTTAAAGAAGAAGACCCCGCTAAAGTCATCAAGGCGGCTCAACTAGCAGGATGTCATGAATTAATACTCAAGAAAAACAAAGGCTATGATTGCATTATTGGTGAAAATGGCCGTGGTTTATCTGGGGGGGAAAGGCAGAGAATCGCTCTTGCAAGAGCCGTTTATGGCGACCCACCTATTGTGATTTTCGATGAAGCGAATGCCAACCTCGATGGTGAGGGAGAGGCTGCGTATCAACGTTTGATTGCCCATTTAAAAGCACAGAGTACAACGATTATCGTCATTGCCCACAATCCGAGTACGTTACGACAAATGGATAGGCTGTTGTATTTGGCTGACGGCCGAGTCAAGTTATACGGCGCTAAAGATGAAGTATTAAAACGTTTGATGGGCGAAGAAAGAACAGATATCCCAAGGGTAAGAAATGAGCAATCAACTGCCAACCGTTAATCAGAGTTCTACCGAGATCGTATACCGTTTTAGCCCCAAAGCGAGACTAAGCTTTCGAAAACCAATTTTACTTGGTGTGGTGACCTTAAGTGTTTTTCTTGGAGGCCTTGGCTACTGGGCTGCAACAGCCAAATTAGAAAGTGCAGCGATTGCTTATGGTGATTTGTCTGTTCTCACTAAGCGACAAGAAATTCAGCATTTAGAAGGCGGTATTATTGAAAAGCTATATGTACAGGAAGGGGATTTAGTCGAAAAAGGTCAGTTATTAATTCAACTTTCTAAGCGTCAAGCTATGGCTAAGTTGGATTCGTTAAGTGGTCGTTTTATCCATACTCTAGCAAAGGAAAACCGTTTAAGTGCGGAGCTTGATGAGCTTCCAACGATTGTATGGTCTGATGATCTTGAAAGCATTCCCCGTGTCGATATCGTACAAGAAGCACAACTGGTTCAAAACAAGATCTTTGAAGCGAGAAAGCGATTCTTTGATAGTAAACTGAGTATCATTGAGCAGAGTATTTCTGGAGCAAACTTAGAGCTTGAAAACCTTCAGCAAACCAAAGTGATTGAGACGGAACGGCTCAACTTTATTGCTGAAGAAATAGACAGCAACCAAGCCTTGGTGCAAAAAGGTTTCTCGGGAAAATCTACTTTACTTCAACTCAAGCGCTTAGCAGCGGAGGTGAGAAGTACCTTAAGCCAGTTAGATAGGCAGTCGCTCACCGTTAGAAAAAGGTTAGATGAGAACCTAGCGCAAATTGAAGAGTTGAAGCTTGAAAGGCTGAATGAGATTGTCGAGGAACTACGAAATACCAAAACGGAAATTGTCGCAATTCGGGAAGAATATCGCTCCGCTCAAGATATTGTCGCAAGAACAACGATCAACGCACCTATTTCTGGTCGCGTAGTCAACATGCAAGTGTTTACCGAAAAAGGTGTGATTGGCTCGGGTGAAACGTTACTAGAACTGGTCCCGCAAGACGATAAGTTGTTAGTCGAGGCTCGTGTTAATCCTCAGGATATTGATTTAGTGAATCCAGGCCAGCAAGCGCATGTTCGTCTGACCGCTCTGAATGCACGGACGTTGGCACCTTTAGACGGTACTGTGCTGACGATTTCTGCCGATAAGCTCTCGCAAGAAAACCAAGAAGATTTTTATCTCGCTAGAATTGCAATTTCACCGGAAGATGTGACAAAACATCGTTTAACCTCAGGCATGAATGCCGAAGTGCTTATTTTATCTGAGCCACGAACGCCATTGAGCTACCTAATAAAGCCAATTACAGAAAGCATGAATCGCGCCTTCAGAGAGGAGTAATTTCAAAAAGACTTGAGTGAGCACGGACAACAGACAAAATAATTTGTTATCGTTAGCTGTTACTGGGCCGTATTTTTATTCGAGGGAGCCGTGGAATGGAGAAAGTGCAGTTAGTTGTCGATTTTCTTCTCACTCATAAATTGATTTTTACCGCACTGATCTTTGCGATTATGTGGTTAATTCGTCGTGCAATTTTATCGATGATTCGTGGTGATCACGCTTTTCTCTCAGAAGATCAGCGTAGTTGGATGTCCAGAACTAAAAATGGCACCTTTGCTGTTACATTACTGATTTTATTTATTTTATGGCAATCAGAAATTAACGAGTTTGCTCTGAGTGTAACGGCGATTGCCGTTGCCATTGTAGTGGCATCCAAAGAAATCATTTTGTGTTTTACGGGTTCGATTCAAAGAGCAAGTTCACGTTCTTTTCGCGTTGGGGACTGGATTGAGGTCGGGAAGTTATGCGGTGAAGTGATTGAGCACAATATGATGGCGACGGTGATTCAAGAGATCGACCTGCATCACGGGCAATATCATTACACCGGCAAAACAGCGACATTGCCTAATAGTATGTTCTTTACCTATCCAGTAAAGAACCTCAACTTCATGAAGCGGTACGTTTACCACAACTTTTCTGTAGTGGTGAAAGACTTCGTCAATTTGTATCCACTGTTACCGATTTTAACTGATAAAATTGAAGAACATTGCAGTTACTTTGCTGATGTTGCACATCGTTACAATGCGATGATTGAAAAACATGCTGGTGTTGACCTTCCTGGTTCTGAGCCACATATGCATATTTCTAGTAACATTAATGGCGAACAAATTCTGCACGTGATGATTTTCTGCCCAACCGATAAAGCGAACCACTTAGAGCATTTAATTCGTAAGGACTTTATGGAACTTTATGAGCAACGTTTTCCTGTAGTGCGAGAAGAATAGAGCATCGTACTTCGCCTTTAATTTCAAACCCCGCTATCAAAATAGCGGGGTTTGTGTTTCTTAGCGTATTTTTAGGCAGTCAAAATATTCCCAACTTAGCTGAATTTACTCTTCAGCATTAAAAATAGGAAGTAAGTGCTGCCTATAATAGCGACCAACGTGCCAGCTGCGACCTGACTTGGATAAATAGCGATTTGTCCTAGCCAATCTGCCCACAACATTAGGGTTGCGCCAATTAAGGCTCCGACACACAGTTGCTCTTTCACTTTTCTTGCTCCTAACATCATCGCCATATGGGGAGCGACCAAGCCAACAAAAGATATTGGACCAACTGTAGCGGTAGAAAAGGCGCATAACAAAGCAACGATGGTGAGCATAAGCGTATTGGCTACGGTAGGGTTAAGCCCTCGTGCATTTGAGAATTGTCGCCCGATGGAAATTAGTGTTAGCCAACGAGAAATCGAGAATACAGCGGCAAGCAGAACTATTATGGCCAAACATAACATCAGTGCGGTGTCGGCTGTGACTCGATAAATAGAACCAGTTAGCCACAATAAAATTTTGTAACTGTCACCTGAGCCTTGAGCTAGCGAAAATTGAACGAGGGCTTCTAATAGTGCCGTTAGTGCGATGCCGGACAACACGAAGTTAGATGGATTAAAATGGCTTCGTTTACCGATAACCAGCAATAACATCAATACGGACATACTTCCGAAAAAAGCGATACCCCAGCTAAATGCGGAGAGAAGCGACCCAGCGATGACTCCTGTCGTAATAATGGCAAACGTGGCTCCGGAAGACACACCGAGAATATCGGGACTTGCCAGAGGGTTGTAAACTATGCGTTGCAAAATGATTCCGGCAACGGATAGCGCAATACCGACAGAAAGTGCGGTTAACATGCGCGGCCAGCGCAATTGCCATTGGAACTCACCTGGCACAGACCATTGAATTCCGTTTATACCATGGGTAACGAATGAGTAAGCTAGAATCCCAACCAGACTGAATAGCGCAATGCTGCATACCGCGCGTTTAGAAAGCGCCGTTTTTCCTTGGCTCATTGAAAGGTTAAGTTGATCGGTTGCCGTCAGTTTTTTACGAGTAAACCAAATTAAAGCGGGAGCGCCAATAGCTGCAGCCGCTACGCCGCTAGGAATGGTTTCCTCTAACCATAAGCTCAGCGAGATAGCGGCAGAGTCTGTGATGATTAGTAGCATTGCGCCCAAAAGCATGCTGCTGATCAATTCGTCGCGCGGTGTTCTTGCCCCCATCGCTCTGGCAATATTGGGTGTCAGTAATCCGATGAAGCTGATAATACCAACTGCGGTGATGGAGGCAGATACCAGCCAAATACCCATCACCATTAACGCACCAAACGCGGGTAATACCGCTAAGCCTCGGGCTGCTGCGCCTTCTTGTCCTAGTTTCATTAAGGTCAGAATACGTGGTGCGACGATCAAAATTACGATTGCGATAGCGCAGCGAGGCAATAACCACTCAAACCAATCCCAGCTGTATTGAGAGAGGTCTCCTGCTCCCCACATAAAAATATTCTGTGCGAACTGGGCGTTTAAAATAATAATGGCTGTGGCGATAGAACCGAGCAAGATATTGATCACCATCCCCGAAACGACCAACGGCAAACCTGTCATATTACGCACACCGGCAATTGATACGATCAGGCCAAACGCCACTAAAGCCCCAAACATTGCGGCTAATGCAGAGTAATCGGCGACCCAATCGACGAACCAAATGTTTACCACGACTAATGCAAGCCAAGCACCAGAAGAGGTGCCAAGAGTCAACGGCGAGGTGAGGTTATTCTGCGTTAATTGCTGCATTAAGCTGCCGGTGAGACCAAGCATGGCACCAACAAGCAGGGTCATACTTAACCTAGGAAGCTGCGCTTGCGTAAAGAATACGTCACGAAACTCGGTTGCTACCTCTGGTTTTGTTAATAATTGCCATTGTTCGAAAAGTGATAAATTAGTATCAATTTGTAGGCTAAAGACGCTAAGTAATGTAATCAGCGCCAGATAACCAATATAATGTTTCGTTCTCATTGTTCTGGTGCCAACTCTATTAGACTGTCGGTAATCGCTTCAGCGGTGTATTGCAAAGACATGGCACCGCCATACGCCCACACTGCTCTGACTGAATTTACCCGCTGCTTTTTCACAAACGGCATCGCTTGCCAAAGTGGCGACTCTTTCAGTTTTCGTTCTTCTGGGAAAGGTTGTACGTAGAGAACGTAGCTGTTTTGAAGGCTCTGAAGCCGATTGATTCGATCTTGCTTTACTCCCCACGCACGTGGGTCCTCTTTAATTGGAGCCTGTAATCCCAGTTTTCTAACCACGTAGTCAGTGGTGGAGTTTTCGGTTGCAAGTAATACAGTATTCGGGGTTGAAAATCGCATCACAAGAACGCTGAGTGGAGCAGAGTAATAGTGGCGAATTCGCTGGCGCATCTGCGCAAATGAAGCATCTAATTCTGCCAGTTTCTGTTCAGCAAGTGCCTCTTTATTGAATAGCTTGCTGAGTGTACGAAAGTGACGAATGGCCGTTTCAGCTGCGGCCTCTTTTTCAGAAAAATTAGGTAAATAGATTACCGGAGCAATTTGTTTGAGTAACGGAATCAAGTCTTGCTGTGGAGACGCAGCAAGGATGACATCTGGTTTCAAACTGGCTATTTTTTCTAAGTTGGGCTCTGCTCGGGTTCCAATATCTTCAATTGACTCTGGTGCAGTTGGATTGACGACCCATT
Source organism: Vibrio sp. Vb0937 (assembly GCF_033338855.1). Classification (NCBI taxonomy): domain Bacteria; kingdom Pseudomonadati; phylum Pseudomonadota; class Gammaproteobacteria; order Vibrionales; family Vibrionaceae; genus Vibrio; species Vibrio sp. Vb0937. The sequence goes on from NZ_JAWOTK010000001.1 coordinate 468,796, forward strand.
GGCGGTAGCCTGGTAAATTTGGGGCTGCGATTGGTTCTACGTTTAGCGCCAAAACTTGTTCTAAGATGTCCCAGTTTAAGGCTACAACGCGTTGTGGCGCGTGCTCAAAACTATGCTCACCATATTCATCGGTAACGGTGATGACTGCATGTGCATTGGTCATAAAAAATGCGAGGAGAAAAGCAGATTGTGTAACCACAGTAAGTAAACGAGCTATTATGCGCATACAACAGCCACCTTTTGGCTCGCTAATGTGTTAGCCGGGCTTGGGTGTTCAATCAGCTTAATTGGTGACTCATATAGTTTAGAAAGGCGTGCCTCGTCTAACAACATGTCGGCGTTGCCTTCAAAGGCAATCTTACCTTTTTTGAGCGCAACAATGTGGGTGGCGTAGCGCAGTGCTAAGTTCAGATCGTGCAGGATCACGATAATGCCTACATTCTCGGTTCGATTCAGTTCTGCAAGCAGCGCCATTAGTTGAAACTGATGGTGAACATCGAGCGCCGAGGTTGGCTCATCGAGAATTAAAATTGGCGATTGTTGAGCCAGTAGCATAGACACCCAAGCGCGTTGGCGCTCGCCGCCCGATAAGTCATCCGCCAAAGCTTGAGCAAAAGGTGTAACTCCTGTTCGTTCCATAGCCTGCGTGATGATCTGTTTGTCTTCGGTTTTCCAACGACCAAGTGCCCCACGCCACGGAAAGCGACCTAAGCGCACTAGCTCTTCTACCGTTAAACCAGCCGAAGAGGGCAGCTTTTGTGGCAAATAGGCGATCTGTTTTGCCAACTCTTTGGTTTTAAGTGATGAAAGGGAAGTATCGTTTAGTGTTACCGTGCCTTTATCTGGCGACATTTGACCAGAAAGCAGGTTCACCAGTGTCGACTTACCTGAACCGTTATGGCCTAAAACGACCGTTAGCTCATTTGTTGGGATGTTAAGTTGTTCGATGCCGAGGATCTGACGTCCACCTCGCACGATCTCAATATTAGACAGTTGAAACATGGATGGCTCTTAGGAGAAAACTCCCCTCAATAGAGGGGAGTAGAAGTACAATTACCAGCGGTAGTTTGCGTTTAGCATAACAGAGCGAGACTGGCCGTAGTAACACCAGTAATCGCAACCTGAAACAAACTCTTTATCTAGGATGTTGTTCACGTTTAGCTGTGCTTGCCACTGTGAAGTGATGTCGTAAGTGACTGACGCATCCCAAAGAGTGACTGAAGGAACCGTTAGGTTCGAGCTCTTAGGGTTATCTTTTGACTCACCTACGTAGCGCACACCAGTACCGATATTGAGGCCTGGAATCAGGCTGTAGGCGCTGTAGTCTACCCATGCAGAAGCTTGGTGCTCAGGAATAAGTGCGGCTTGTTTTTTACCTTGGCCAAAGCTCTCATCTGTTTTCGCTTTAGTGTAGGTGTAGCTTGCCATCAGTTTTAGATCGTCGGTTAGCTGCGCCGTGCTTTCTAGCTCAACACCTTGAGATGTCACTTCACCTGTTTGTGTCGCAATCCATGTTGATGGGTTAGTGACCAACGCGTTCTTTTGCGTGATGTCGAACCATGCAAGGTTGATAAAGCCATCCATAAAGCTTGGCTCATACTTTACACCCACTTCTACTTGCTCGCCTTCCAGCGGTTTGTAAAGTTCATTGGTTGCCGCATCAATAGTGCTGATCACTTCAAACGACTGAGAGTAGTTTACGTAAGGTGACAGGCCATTGTTTGCAAGGTACATCACACCCGCACTTAGAGAGAGCTGACCATCATCACGAGATTCACTTTGATCAACGGTAGCGCCTTTGCCAGAGTTTTCTGTTTTCACCCAGTCGTAACGAGCACCGATGTTACCAATCCACTGTTCATGCAGTTTCAATTGGTATTGTGAATAGAGACTTGCTTGAGATTTCTCAATCTCACGTTTCACGTTGTCGGCAGGATCAAGAGGGGTGAAGTTGCCGTAAACTGGGTTCCACGGATTGATGGTGCCAAATGCGTAGTTGTCCTGCTCGTCGCCATCGGTTTTGTGGAATTGCAGATCCATACCGATAAGCACTGTGTGCTCTGCGTTGTCTGTCATCCAGTTGCCGACAGCATTGTTATCGAACGTGATGCTCTGGTTTTTTCCGTCACGGAATACGATGCCTTGCGTTAATTCTTCTTTCGCTGGATCGTTGTTTGAGAACGCGTAAGAGCTGCGCAAGTACAACTCATTCGAACCGTAGTTGAGGTTTTGCGAGAGTGACCACGTGTCATTGATGTCGTGCTCTAGTAAGTAACCCAGAGAAAACTGCGTGCGTTCGTATTTATCGTAGTTTGGCTGACCAAGGTTAGTCGAAGGATCGATTTTGCCAAAGTTAGAACCAATCAGAGTACCTGCTGCTGGGAAGAATGGGTTAGTTGGTACACCGTCATCACGAAGGTAAGTTGCCAAAACGGTCAGCATTGTACGGTCAGAAATGTCGAACTCGACACTTGGCGCTAGGTAGAAACGCTCGTTGTTTGTGCCGTCCAGTTCACCATCTTGGCTTGTCATCAAGCCAACCAAACGATAGCGCACAGTGCCTGCGTCGTTTGCTTCGTCAGCAATGTCAAAACCTACGGATTGGTGTTGGTTGTTGCCAACTTCGATTTTTACTTCGCCTTGAGGCGTAAACGTTGGTTTTTTCTGAACAGCATTCACGATACCGCCTGGTGCCGATTCACCAAACAGAATAGCCGATGGACCTTTAACGACTTCTACACTTTCTAGGCCGTAAGGTTCGACCAACCATGTGTAGTAACCATCGCGGAATAGGCGGTTGCCGTTTAGGTAAGTCGCTGCATCAAATCCACGAACTTTGAACCAATCAGTGTCGTTGTCTGCGCCATAAGGTTGAGCGGTTACACCAGACGTGTAGCGTAATGCTTCATCTAGTTTTTTCGGTGCACGAACACGAAGTTCATCTTCAGAAATGATAGATACGCTACGCGGCGTTTCTGCCGCAGGGGTTTCTACTTTAAGTGCTTGCGCGGTGACCGTTATGGTCTCCATGGCAATCACGTCATCTTGTACGACGTCTTCTTGAGCTTGTGCTGTGAATGCAACCACTGCTGTAGGTGCTAAAGCACAAACCAACGCATTGCGGATCGCGATGGTTAGTGAGTTATTCTTTGGCATAAATCTATTCCCGATAATTATGATTAACGCTAAGCTTAATTGTAATTATTATCATTTGAGCTTTTGTTTCGGTATTTTACTGACTTTTGTATCAAAAGATAGTAAAACGTTCGCAAATTCATTCGCGGTACCTAAAGTCATTGTTATGTTCAATTGGTTTGAAAAACTGACCCAACCCTTTCCCCAGATGGAAACCGAAAAGCCACCGAAGACGCTATTTGGCTTTTGTCGCTTTTACACTCGTGGCTTTGAAGCCCCTTTACTCGTTATGGCTGTGTTCAGTGCGCTTATTGCCATTACTGAGGTGACGCTGTTGCGTTATATGGGCGAGCTCGTCGATATTCTCTCTAATCAAGATCGCGCAACATTCTGGCAAGACCAGGGTGATCGCATGCTAATGATGCTGTTCTTAGTGGCGGTTGTGATGCCAGCTCTCGGTTTTGTCCACTCAATGGTGATGCACCAAACGTTATTAGGTAACTACCCGATGTCTATCCGTTGGTTGATTCACCGTTACTTGCTAAAACAAGCGGTTGGATTTTTCCAGCGTGACTTTGCAGGCCGAGTTGCGACCAAAGTGATGCAAAGTGCGTTAGCGGTACGAGAAACGGTCATGAAGCTCGTGGATGTACTGGTTTATATCAGCGTTTATTTTCTTTCGATGCTCTGGATGATGGGCGAAGCTGATGGTTTGCTAATGTTGCCTATTGTGATTTGGATAGGAATGTACGCGGTTATCCAGTTCTACTTTATCCCTAAAATGAAACAAGTAGCGACGGAGCAAGCGGATGCTCGTTCTGTAATGACTGGGCGCATTGTCGATTCTTACACCAACATATCTACCGTAAAGCTATTCGCGCACTCGCAACGAGAGTTGGAATACGCCGAAAGTAGCATGAAGCAATTTTTGGTGACGGTTTACCGCCAAATGCGCATGGTGACTTGTTTACTGTTTAGTGTGGATGCCATCAACTATTTGCTGCTGATGTCTATTAGTGCCATTTCGGTTTATCTATGGCTAGATCACGCTGTAACAATTGGTGCTATTGCGATTGCCATCAGTATTGCATTGCGCGTACAAGGTATGTCGAAGTGGATCATGTGGGAAGTTAGCGCGCTGTTTGAAAACATTGGCACGGTAGTGGACGGCATCAATACGATTTCAAACGATGTTGAAGTGAAAGATGTACCAAATGCTAAGCCTTTGCAAATCTCCCAAGGTGAGATCTGCTTTGATCACGTAGGTTTTAACTACAGTGATGAAAAGGCAGTATTTGAGAACTTGAATCTGACCATTAAACCGGGCGAAAAAGTCGGCATTGTCGGTCGCTCTGGGGCAGGTAAATCCACGTTGGTTAACTTGTTGCTGCGTTTTTACGATGTGAATACGGGTAAGATTTGTATTGATGGACAGGACATTTCTCAAGTTGAACAAGAGTCTCTTCGCCAACACATCGGTATGATCACGCAAGACACCTCTTTGCTGCATCGTTCAATTAAAGAGAACATTCTTTACGGTGATCCAGATGCTTCAATGGATGCCGTTATCGCAGCTGCTGAGAAAGCACATGCTCATGATTTCATTCAATCTCTACGAGACGAGCAAGGTAACGTTGGCTATGACGTTGAAGTGGGTGAACGCGGTGTGAAGCTGTCTGGTGGTCAGCGTCAACGTGTGGCGATTGCTCGCGTTCTGCTGAAAAACGCGCCAATTTTGATCATGGATGAAGCAACGTCTGCACTTGATTCAGAAGTAGAATCGGCAATTCAAGAAAACCTTGAAGTTCTGATGGAAGGAAAAACAGTGATTGCGATTGCTCACCGTTTATCAACGATTGCCGCGATGGATCGTTTGATTGTAATGGATGACGGCAAAATCATTGAGCAAGGCTCGCATTACGAGCTGCTGCAATTGGGTGGTGTTTACGCTCAGTTGTGGAAGCATCAAACCGGCGGATTTTTGTCTGAGCAAGGTGATGCTCAACTGCAAGTCATCTAATATGACGCTACACGAAAGAGGAGCAAATGCTCCTCTTTTTTGTGTCTGTCGTTTATACCGAGTAAGTAGGCGTTAATGGGCAACGTTAACTTGTGATTATTCATTGAGTTAGGCCAACTTAATGATGATTATGTTTATAACTCACTATCGTTATTGAATTTTTTACGCTTTTTTTACGCGAACTCCGAATGGGCTTTTGCTAAAGTTTTCTACATCGAATTTTGGTTGATGTATTTTATGTTTGTTCAATGGCGAGATAACACCTTTCTCTTTTCTACTACCGTGATTGTTGGTGCGGTTGTCGTCTCATGGCTGTTAGACCAACTGTTTGGCTCTACAGCCGCAGTCCTGCTGATTTTACAGTTAGCGGTCGTGGTAGTGGCGTTTCAATGCAACTCGCGATTCGCTTATGCGGCGGCGGTGGTCGAAGCGTTGAGCTTCAACTTCTTTTTCACGACGCCTCGTTACTCTTTGCAGATGTTTCGTCCGGAAGACATTTTTAATTTAGTCGTGTTTATGGTGGTGGCTTTTATCACCAGCACCTTTGCGGATCTTTATCGTCGGCAGCAGGGAGAGTTAAAACAAACCAAGCTGCAAAACAGCATCCTGCTATCGGTGTCCCATGACCTACGCACGCCGCTAGCAACCATTATTGGAACACTGACCACACTCAACGAGTACATGCCCAAGCTCGATGACTTAGAGCGTAAAGAATTGCTCGACAGTGCGACTTCAGAAAGCCATCGCTTGCATCAATATATCGAGAACCTCTTACAGGCGACTAAGCTCCAGCACGGCACATTAAAAATTACCAAAAAAGATGAGCTGATTGCAGATATTGTGCGGGATGCGGTTTCTCGTTTGCCGAATTACACCGAGAAAGTGTCCATGAATATGGATGATTCCGTTGGTTATTTATCAGTAAGTCGTTCGCTCATCGAACAAGCGATTTTTAATGTGTTGGATAATGCCATGCGATTTTCACCAGAGAATGAATCTGTTGAGGTTTCACTTTCTAAGCAGGGTTTGTCGTGCGTGATTGATGTTCGGGACATGGGGATTGGCATCAAAGCTGAAGATGCGGAAAAAATATTCAACCTTTTCTATTCCGGCGCGAACAACAAATCGGCCGATTCAGGCACCGGAATGGGACTCGCGGTTGCCAAAGGCATCATCATCGCACACCAAGGAGAGATTCAATCTATGCCAGTATCAGAAGGGACGCTGATCCGCATTCTACTTCCACTCAATCAAGGAGCAGAGCAGGCGTGAGTTACAAAGTTTTAGTCGTGGACGATGAGCCTCGCATTCATACCTTTATTCGAATTTCGCTGTCTGCTGAAGGGTTTGATTACATTGGCGCGAGTACCATTGCAGAAGCCAAAGCGTGTTTCGAAGCACATTCGCCGCACGTCATTCTGCTAGATTTAGGCTTGCCCGACGGCGATGGGAAGGAGTTTCTCACTACGCTTCGTCAGACGTATAAAACGCCAGTGCTAGTGCTGACGGCTCGCGATCAAGAAGAGGAAAAAATCCGCCTTTTAGAAGCGGGCGCGAATGATTACTTGAGCAAGCCTTTTGGCGTAAAAGAGCTCATCGCGCGCATCAAAGTGCTGGTTCGAGATTTGGTAGATGAGCAAACCGTCGCTGATGAGCTGGTGGCTGGCCGAGTCAAAATCATCAAAAGTACTCACCAATTTTGGTTGGATCAGAGGGAAATTCCACTCACCAAGAAAGAGTTTTCTTTCATTGAACAGTTGATTCTCAAGCCGGGAAAACTCATTGAGCAAACTCATTTGCTCGCGGTGATTTGGGGAAAAAGTCATGTCGAAGACACTCACTACTTACGCGTGTTAGTGAGTCAACTACGCAAAAAACTGAACGATAGTGCTGACGAACAGCGGCTATTAAAAACCGAGCCGGGGCTGGGTTATCGTTTAGTGCTTGAGACGTCCAAGCACTACTAAATTCCAAATTTAATCAACGTTAATGCCAAGGTTTAGTGCTGGTTATCGGCACTCGAACAGGATTCGTTTTGCCTATTTTCCGTGGCGGAAAATCAGTCTAACCCTTAACGCATTAGCATTTTCTATACATAAAACACAGTTAGGTATTGATATGGCTCACTTTACAGTAATTGGTCTAGGGCGATTTGGCGTTGCCGCCAGCTTAGAACTTATTCATCTTGGACACACCGTAACGGGGGTGGATAGCGACCCGAAAATCGTCGAAAAATACGTCGAAGAGTTAACGCAAGCGGTCATATGTGACGCAACAGACGAAGGTGCACTCAGAGAGTTAGCGTTAGCGAACAGTGATGTGGTGTTGGTGGCGATTGGCGAAGACATGCAAGCCAGTTTGTTGTGTACGCTGGCGCTGAAAAATCTGGGTGTGAAATCTATTTGGGTCAAAGCGAGCACCAAAGCACACCACACCATCGTGTCTAAGCTTGGTGTACAACGCATTATTCATCCGGAAGAGGAGATGGGCGTAAGAGTCGCGCAGGCACTCAACTATCCGATGGTGAACAACTATTTGGAAATGGGGCATGGTTTGTATGTGGTGGAAATCCACGTTAAATCCAATCTGCACGATACGCCGCTTTCTAAGTTGATCAGCCGAGGCAGTTACAACATTCAGCCTATCTTGGTGAAGCGCGAAGAAGCCGTCTACACCAATATCAATGATGAGTTTGTGCTTAATGAGTTCGACACGCTGTTGCTTTGCGGTAGTCGCGCTGAGCTGAAATACGTCGCTCCAAGGTTGGTGTAACATGGTTTTGTGGCATCCCTCTGTTATCCCAATCGAGCGAAAACCCAAAGCGGGCAAAAAATTGTTGGGCGCACCGCCATTAATACTTAGCCTCAGCTTTGCGTGCTTGATCATGCTCGGCACGGTCTTACTCAAACTGCCGATTGCCACCACAGAGCCCATCACTTGGATTCAAAGCCTGTTTACTGCGACATCGGCCATTACGGTGACGGGATTAGTTGTGGTAGACACGGGCACGGCGTTTACGCCTTTTGGGCAAGTGGTTATTGCTTTCCTGATTCAATGTGGTGGCCTAGGTTTAATGACGTTTGCCATCGTGACCTTGCTGGCTCTGGGCGGAAAAATTGGCTTTTTGGAGCGAGCCGTCGCGAGAGAGGCGTTCAACCAAACTGACTCATCGACACTCATTGCCACCGCTAAATCTGTATTGATGTTCGCTCTGCTCGTTGAACTTATTGGTTTCACTATTTTGAGCGTTTATTGGAGTGAAGAGCTGGGTTGGAAAACCAGTTTGTTCCATGGTTTCTTCTACACCATCAGTGCGTTTAACAATGCAGGTTTTGCGTTGAGTGCCGATAGCTTAATGCCTTATGTGGACGACCCGGTCGTTAACTTCACCATTACCAGTTTGTTCATTATTGGTGGTTTAGGCTTCTCGGTTTGGATTGACTTAAAACGCAATCGCCGTTGGCACCGACTCACCGTTTACAGTCGAATGATGATCTTAGGCACGGTGATCATTAACGTGGTGGCACTTATCGCCATTTACCTGATTGAATATGAGAACCCCAATACGCTTGGCCCTTTGAGCGAAGCAGGGAAATGGTGGGCATCGTGGTTTCAAGCGGTGACGCCAAGAACGGCAGGGTTCAACACTTTAGCTATCGATCAGTTGGAAGATGCCACAACGGCGATCATTCTGGTGTTGATGTTTATCGGCGGTGGATCATTGAGTACGGCAAGTGGCATTAAAGTTGTGACATTTATGGTATTGGTCTTGGCAACTTACAGCTATTTGCGTCGCGATGAAGCAACCTATGCCTTTCAACGCGAGATTCCCAAAGAGACCATCAGCAAGGCATTGGCGCTGACTCTGATCTCGGTGGGGGTGACTTGGTTTGCCATATTCACGCTGTTACTGACAGAGAAAGCGTCTATGTTAGATATTACGTTCGAAGCGGTCTCGGCACTGGGTACGGTTGGGTTATCGCGAGGCTTAACGGGCAGTTTGTCCGAACCAGGTGAGTTAGTGATCATCTTCATGATGTTTATGGGACGATTAGGGCCTCTTACATTAGCGTACTTCTTAGCCAGTCCAAGAAAGAAAAAAGCGCGTTACGCGAGTACTAAACTGGCAATAGGGTAGATGGGCTAACTCGAAGAAAGTGAGCAAAAGGCTAGGCAAAAGAGGAGTAACTGCTCCTCTTTTTGTGCTCGTTGTAGCCACGAAACTGTATACGGCAGTCTCTCTCACAACAATTTATGATTCATCTCTATTTTTTATCATTTATAAATTGTCGTTTTTGAGGTGTTGTCCAGAATGGCATTATCCACGTGCAACATAAGATTGCCGGGAATAAAAATAATTACAATACTGCCTTACTGGAAGATACATGAAAATCAAACCCCTCCCTCCTTTAAATAGCCTCGTTGCGTTTGAAGCGTCGGCGCGGCACTTGAGTTTTACGTTAGCCGCTGACGAGCTAAACGTGACCCAAGGTGCTATCAGTCGCCAAATTAGACAATTAGAAGAATACTTAGGCAAGGCTATGTTCACGCGAGCCAATCGAAGCATTAATTTAACGCCTACAGGTCTTCAATATTATCAAGCTGTCAGCCAATCTTTGCTCGATATTGCTCAAATCACGGGTGAAGTGAAGAAATGGCAGGGCGAACAAAAGATCACGGTTGCGACGACAAATGCAATGGCAGCCTTGTGGTTGTTGCCTAAGGTTGCTCAATTTCAAAATGAACATGATGACATCGATATAAGGATATTGGCCTCAGATAATGTGTTGGACTTACGCCGATTAGATTGCGATCTCGCCTTGTTTTATTGTCGCACTCCACCTGCGGAAATGGATGTGACAACGCTATTTTCAGAAGAAGTATTCCCTGTGTGTAGCCCGCTTTATTTAGAGAAAATCGGCCAGCCTAGTGAGCCAGAAGAAATCTTCAATAAAACGTTACTCTATCTGGAAGAGTCTCAAAGAGATTGGGTGAATTGGGAGCAGTGGTTTGCAAGTGTGGGGTTGCCAAATATTTCGCCTCGTAATCGCATGAACATCAATAACTATCCAATGCTGTTACAAGCGGCAATTAATGGTCAGGGAATCGCGTTAGCCTGGGGGTCATTAGTGGACGACTATTTACAAAGCGGCGCTTTGGTTAGGCCAGTCGAACACGTGCTTTCAACACCTTCCAATTTTTCTATGCTTGAACCTAAAAATAGAGGTTTAATCCCAGCCAGCGTCAAACGTTTTAGAGAATGGCTTTTGCATCAGTTGCCAGATGAGGTAGGTGATCGAGGCTTAGCTTAAATCAATAAGCAGAGAAAATAACAGAGTTTGGTAATGTTAAAAAAGCGGGAATATCAGTTCCCGCTTTTTTAATTGATTGATGAAACGACGCACTAACTTAGTACTGGTCCCTGATTAAGTGTGGAATCATCTTTCAGCGAGGATCTTGAAGCGATAGGCTCGAAAGCCACAGTTTTGCTTTCAACAAGCGGTTCAACAGGACCATCAAGTTTCTCTTGCTCTGGGTGAACATGCTCAGGAAGCATTGCCCATGGCTTAGGTTCGCGTCGAATACTATGGAACAGCGTTAAGCTCATCACCGCGATAAAAATCGCGATAGGGAAACCGGCAATAATGGAGGCAGTTTGCATTGCTTTTAACCCTCCTGCGTATAGAAGTACTCCCGCAATGGCTGCGATCATGATCCCCCACAATACGCGTATAGAGGTAGGAGGCTCACTGTGCCCAGCGGCATCGAGGGTACATAGAACCAAGGTACCCGAGTCTGCGGAGGTAATGAAATAAGTACCGAGTAATAGACACGCAAGCACGCTAAGTAGTTTACCAAACATACCTGTATCTAGATTGTCGAATAGCGTAAACAAAGCGCGTGTCGTATCGGCTTTAGTCGCTTCAAGAATCGGGCCGCCAGAAAAATCCGCAGGTGGTGTTTGTTTGGCTTCTTGTGCCGCAGTGACTTGCTCTTGATGAGCAACACGAGCGTCTTGCTCTACCTTCAACGCTGCACCACCAAATACTGAAATCCATAAGAACGTGATCAGCGTGGGTACGATGAGAGCACCGCCGATAAGTTCACGTATTGTGCGTCCTTTAGAGATACGAGCCACAAACATGCCAACGAAAGGTGCCCAAGTCATCCACCAAGGCCAGTAATAAGCCGTCCACCAGTTTTGCCAGCCAGAGTCATTCTGTGCATCGCTCCATAAGCTCATACCGACAATGTTTTGTGCATAAAGCCCCGTACTTTCGAGTAGCGTATTTAAGATATAGCGAGTTGGACCAATGTAAAGTACGACTAGCACGAGTGCGAGTGAAAGCAGCATGTTCCATTCTGATAAACGGCGAATACCTTTTCCTACACCAGATAGCACCGACGCAACCGCACAAGTACAAAGGGAAACGATAATAAAGAGTTGAATCCCCAAACTAATGTCTAGACCAAAGGCTTGATTCAAACCAGAGTTTATTTGGATAACTCCCATCCCTAAGGTTTGAGAGATACCGAAAGCAGTCACCGCGACTGTTAGGATATCAACCGTGTGTCCGATAGGCCCATAAATACGATCGCCAATCAAAGGGTACAAGATAGAGCGTAGGGTAAAAGGCAGATCTTTACGGTAGGAAAAGTAAGCTAATGCGAGTGCCACAATGATAAAGACAGACCAAGGATGTAGACCCCAGTGAAAGAATGTCAGTTTCATTGATGTTGTTGCGGCTTCATTGGTCAGGCCTTGAGTAAATGGGTTGTCAGCGTAATGCCACATCGGTTCGGCGACCGACCAGAAAATTAAGCCTATCCCCATGCCTCCGGAAAAAAGCATGGATACCCAAGACAAATAACTAAACTCTGGTTTTTCGTCATCTTTACTCAAACGAATATGCCCATATCGACTAACCATAAGGTAAAGAAGAAAACCGACAACGAGTGAAACAAGTCCGATGTAAAACCACTTCATATTCTGTAGCAAAATGCCGGAAATCGTTTCGAAGTATTGGCCCGCTTGGTTGGCGAGAATGGCGCAGAAAAGTACAAAACCGATAACGACGATCTTTGATGCGATTGTCACAGTCGGATTGAGTCCTTTCAATATCCCAGATGTTGCTCTCATAGGCATCCCTCACAGTGCGTTTGTTTTAGCGTTATTGTTTGTTGCGTTATTGTTAATTTTTGAAAGAGAGTAGAGAGAGGGCTTTTGTGTTTCAACTGATTAATACTCATCGGTTAATGAGTATTAATCATGACAAGAAGATCATTGTTAATTAAAAGGTTGTTTTTTGTTCAAGATCAATGCATGAATGACAAAAACTCATCCAAGCCCGGCGAAAAAGTCGTTTGTTTGTTGCCGGGTTGTTAATCAAAATCATCTCCACTAACACAACACGATGTTGTACGCACTGGATGCAACTCGACTCTCGGAGATAAGAATATGAGCAATGTCAACCAAACCATTATTCCTGTTGAACTTGTTGATAATGTACTGAACCCAATCAGTGAAGCAACAGGAATGCCGAATCAGGCCTACACCAGCGAAGAGTATTTTACTTTTGAGCGTGATCAGGTGTTTGGTAACACTTGGGTATGCATTGGTTTTGCATCAGACCTGCTTAAAAATGGTTATGTAATGCCACTTGATTTCATGAATCTTCCACTACTCATGATGAGAAATCGTCAAGGTGAAGTCCAAGTCTTCCACAACGTGTGTAGCCACCGAGGTATGAAGCTGGTTCATGAGGCAGGCGAAGTTCAAGGCATGATTCGCTGTCCTTACCATTCATGGACGTACGATCTTGACGGCAATCTAAAAGGCACACCACACATCGGTGGTATCGCAAAACACAAAGATGACCGATTTAAGTGTGAAAAGCATGGCCTTAAGCCACTTCGTTCAGCTGTTTGGATGGACATGGTATTCGTCAACTTATCGGGCAAAGCAGAAAGCTTTGAAGAGCATATCGCGCCGCTAGAGCAACGTTGGCAGCAATTCTTAGGTGAAGAAGGATTAGGGCTTCTTCGCCGCGTGAACATGGGTGGCAACTTAGAGATAGAAGTGAAAAGTAACTGGAAGCTTGCCGTAGAAAACTACTGTGAAGCTTACCACTTACCTTGGGTGCATCCGAGTTTGAACAGTTATTCTCGCCTAGAGGATCACTACAACATCATGTTTGCAGAGCGTTTTGCTGGCCAAGGTAGTCTCGCATACAACCTCTCTGATACTGCAGGAACACACTTACCTAAATTTCCAAGCTGGCCAGAAGATAAACTGCGTCATGCAGAATATGTTGCACTCTTTCCAAACGTGTTGCTTGGTATTCAAGCCGATCATGCCTTTGCGATGATGATTGAACCAATCACTGCGAATAAGAGTGTTGAGCACCTACGTGTCTTCTATGTGGGTGATGAAGCAACGAAAGATGAGTTCGCTGCGTGCCGTACTGCTACCGTTGAGTCATGGCGAGTCGTATTCGGCGAAGATATTGGAGCGGTCGAGGGCATGCAGGAAGGTCGTTACTCACCTGGCTTTGGTGGTGGTGTGTTCTCACCAGAAATGGATGTTCCGACGCATTTCTTCCAAACCTGGTTGGCAAAGCAAGTGAAAGCGGCACTGGAGCAGTAATATGATGCATTACCTTAATTATATTGATGGTGAGTGGTGCGATTCAGAGCAAGCGCTGACCGTCATGAACCCTGGCACAGCCGAAGCGTATGCGACGATTGCAGAAGCCACTATCATCGATGCAGATCGCGCAATGGCAGCGGCACGTCGAGTAGTCAATCAAGGCGTTCTTTCGGACGTTCGTCCAGCCGTCAGAACCGAGTGGATGTTAAAAGCCGCCGCGGCTATTCGTGAAATGGTTGATGAAGGTGGGCTAGTTGCCTGCCGTGAAAATGGGAAATCTTTGCAAGATGCCAAAGATGAGTTTTTAGAATCGGCACGTTACTTCGAATACTACGCTGGCATGGCCGACAAGCTGGAAGGCACGTCAATTCCGTTGGGTAAAGATTATGTCGATTTCACCCAATATGTGCCGTTTGGTGTGTCAGTGCAGATTGTGCCGTGGAATTTCCCAGTTTCTATTTGTGCACGCTCATTAGCACCTGCATTAGCTGCTGGTAACGCAGTGGTGATCAAATCGCCAGAGATTTCCCCACTCGCTATGACGTTGTTGATTAAAGCGATTGAAAAAGCGGGCTTCCCAAAAGGCGCGATTAACTTGCTATGTGGCAAAGGCTCCGTAGTTGGCAGCCACTTGGTGCAGCATCAAGACGTTGATCAAATTGTCTTTACAGGTTCTGTGCCGACCGGCCAACGCATACTGAAAGATTCAGCGCAACGCGCCACACCATCTGTGATGGAGCTGGGTGGTAAATCGGCCGCTATCGCACTGAAAGATGTGAGTCTCGAAACGCTTTTACAAAGCGTTCAAGTCGGTATTTTCTTTAACGCTGGTCAAGTTTGTTCGGCAATGTCTCGTTTGCTAATTCAAAAAGAGCGTTATGAAGAAGTAAAAGCGGCGGTAGTGAAAATGGCGCAAGACCTAACCATTGGTCAAGGTGAAAGCCAGCCGGATATAACACCGTTGGTATCGGCTGATCAACAAGCGCGCGTGCTTGAAATGATAGAACAAGCAAAAGCCGACGGCGCGAACATCCTAACGGGTGGCTACGCCCCTGATTTGTCGGGTTACTTTGTGGCACCGACGGTGATTGAAGCCTCACCAGATATGCGTATTGCTCAAGAAGAAGTGTTTGGTCCTGTACTGGTAATTACGCCGTTTGAAACCGAGCAAGAGGCCGTTGAAATCGCGAATGGCACCGATTTTGGCCTAGTCGCTGGTGTCTTTGGTGAAAGCCTAAACCAAACATTGCGTGTGGCACAGCAACTGCGTGGTGGACAAGTGTTCATCAATGAATGGTTTGCTGGTGGCATCGAAACACCATTTGGTGGCGTGGGCTTGTCCGGGTTTGGGCGAGAAAAAGGACAAGAAGCGATTTATAGCTACGTCCAGACACGCAATATTGCCATTCGTTTGCAGCAAGACAGCAACGTATAGCTACCGTGTAACTGTATTTTCATCACCTCGTACCGGCTTGGATTTCAGACCACAAGCTAGGGCGAGGTTGATGGAATCACAACAAATCTGACAGCGGTTTGTAAACACGGAAATTCTGAACAAGGTAGTTGGAGTATAAGTGATGAGAAAGTGGCTCTGTATTATTTGCGGCTTAATCTATGATGAAGCACAAGGTTGGCCATCCGATGGTATTGCACCAGGAACAGCATGGGAAGATGTACCGGATGACTGGTTATGTCCTGACTGTTTAGTGGGTAAGGCCGATTTTGAAATGATCGAAATCACCGACGATGCGCCACTAGAAGAGGTTGCAGCGGTGTCTTCGGCGTCGGTAGAAGCGTCTGTTCAGCCAAATACTGCTCAGCCTCTTCCATCTGAAGTTACTCAACCTGTATTCTCAAATGACCCTATCGTTATCATCGGTAGTGGCCACAGTGGTTACCAGTTGGCGGCGGCACTTAGAGCGCAATCTGAGACGGTTCCGATCACTGTCTTTACCGCTGATGATGGCGCTTTGTACAGCAAACCAGCATTGTCTAATGCACTGGTCATGAATAAAGACGGCGACGCGCTACAAAGTGAGAGCGCGTTGGAGTGGGAAAGCCGTCTCAATATCCGAGTTTACCCGCATACCCGTGTTGAACAGATCGATCGTGCCAATTCAACGTTACATACCTCCATCGGTAAATACGCCTACAGCCGCTTGGTACTGGCAACAGGTGCATCACCGATTGAAATCCCAATTGAGGGCGATCGCTCTTGGGTTATGAGTGTGAACGACTTAGTTGATTACCGCCGATTCAGAGCGGAGCTGCAAGACAAAAAGCGCATCGCGATCCTAGGTGATGGCTTAATTGGCTGTGAGTTCGCAAATGATCTGATCGAAAGCGGTTATGAAGTAACAGTTATCGGGTTGGGTCAATGGCCAATGGAGCGTTTGATCCCGCAACAGTTGGGTGAATCATTACAAAGCGCACTTGCCGATCGAGGCGTGCAATGGGCTCTACAAGACAGTATCGCCAGAATCGAGCCAAGGTCCGAATCAAGCGCGGTTTTGCATCTAAACAGTGGCAAGCAGATTGAAGCAGACCTAGTGCTAAGCGCGGTTGGACTCAAGCCAAATGTTTCTCTGGCTGAGCGCGCGGGGCTTGAAGTAGGCCGGGGCATTAAAGTGAATCAATTCGGCCAGACGAGTGATGAGAATATTTACTCGCTAGGTGATTGTGTTGAAACTGATCACGGGTGGCAGCCCTATATTGCGCCGATTAATCAAATGATCCCTTCTGTAGCGAAAAGCTTGCTAGGCGATGTCGCCCCTATCTCGTTAACACCAACTCCAGTGATTGTAAAAACGCCGATTCTTCCACTCACGATTTTCCCGGTAGCCGCTGAAGAACAGGGACAATGGTACATTGAGAACCAAGCAGATGAATTGACCGCTGCGTTTTATTCACCAGAAGGAGCAATGCTCGGTTTTGCGTTGCTAGGAAGAAAAGTACAGTCATTACGCGGCCCTTGGCTAGATCAATTGTCATTGAAACTGTCAGCAGCGTAGCGGAGAAAAAAGATGATTCATTTACCCAATGATGACGTGACGTGTGGTTGGTACCATGCGTTGCCAAGTATTCCAGAAAAATCGGCGTTAAAAGGTAAACAAAGTGCTGACTATGCCGTGTTAGGTGCCGGTTTCGCAGGCCTAGCTATGGCAAGACGTTTAGCTGAACTTATGCCTAATGCACGAATTATACTGATTGATGCGCAACGTATCGGCCAAGGGGCTTCAGGAAGAAATTCGGGCTTTGTTATCGATTTGCCTCATAAGTTTTCACTTGAGCATCCCGACCCTGAGCACAAACAAAAGTTATTGTCGCTCAACCGTTCTGCGATTGCTCAGCTAAACACTTTAGTGTCGAAGCACAGTATTTCTTGTCAGTGGTCAGCAAAGGGCAAATATCAAGGAGCCGTAGGGGCGCGCGGTGAAGCGTATCTCGATCACTTTGAGCACCTAATGAAAGACCTTGGCGAACCATACTTCCATGTTAATGGCAGTGAGCTGGCGAAAGTCTTGGGAACCAACTACTACAGCCGCGCAATTTACACGCCAGGTGGTTATTTAATGCAACCTGCTGCTTTGGTGCGTGGGCTAGGGGAAAGCCTTCCAGAGAACGTCGAGGTGTTAGAGAACTCGCCAATCCGCAAGCTCAGTAAAGAAAACGGTTGCTGGGTATTACATGGAGATAGTGGCTCTGTTGAAACCCCTGAACTGCTGCTTGGGACCAGCATTTTTACTCGGGAGTTTGGTTATCTTAAAAACAGACTACTTCCAGTGATGACGTTTGCAAGCTGGACGCGTCCATTAACCGACGCAGAAATGCAACGATACGGAGGTGAGCTGAATTGGGGGTTAACTCCAGCTGATCATGCGGGAACGACGTTACGTATGACCGCCGATCGACGTATTTTGATCCGCAATACTTACAAACACGTGCCGAAATATGGCTCAAGCATGAACGATAAAGTCAGAGAACAAATTCGCGACGATCATCGTCAGGTCTTTCTGGCGCGTTATCCCGAGCTGGCCGACGTACCATTTACTCACACATGGGGTGGGGTGTATGCAATCTCTCGTAACTTTACTAACTTTTTCGGTCAATTAGATGAAGGTGTTTATGCCAGCGCTTGTGACAATGGTGTTGGTGCTGCGTGGGGAACCATTTCTGGAACACTGTTAGCTGACTATGTCGTTGGTGCGACATCTAAATCATTGGATGACATACAGCAAGTGACAGGAATGCCTTGTTTGAATCCGCCAGAGCCTTTTTTAGGTTTGGGAGTAAAAACGCGTATCCAATTAGCAAAATGGCAAAGCCGGAGTGAATTATGAAGCCAGTCAAACTTGTTGATAGTAAAAGTCTAGATTTCAATGTTCGTGGTGATACGCCAGGAATGGCGTATGTTGCCAGGGCGTTAAGCCCAGAAATTTCACCAAACATAGGCGTAGGCTTTGCTAAATGGGAAGGCGCTAAAGTGGCTTGGACAGTGCTTTATGATGAGGTTATTTTCGTGATTGAAGGCTGTTTCGAGCTGACCGCAAATGGTGAAACACATTTTGTGCACCCAGGTCAGATGCTGTGGATACCGGAAGGGACTGAATTGGTTTATGGTGGGCATGCTCTGTTCGGCTATGTGGTTCATCCAGGAAACTGGAAAGAGTTACATGGTATTAAATGACTTTTATCATTTAGTTGTTTTTCGGAAAGGCAAAATAAAAATCTGATTTTTAACCATAACTTTTCGCAAAAGAACTTAATCTCAATGGAGCAAGGGTTTCATACTTGCTATGTTTCTTGGTCACGTTTCCAGACGTGTTAGACCTTTCTCAATTGCTATTTTATCTATCAAAAAGGGAAGCCTTGGCTTCCCTATAATGAGTCTTCTTTTGGCTTGGCTAAATCTTTTATTTTAGCTCAAATTTACCCTGCATGATTGCCCAGTGACCCGGGAACGAACAGAAGAATGAATAGTCACCGCCGGCTTTCATTTTCTCAGTACTGAACGTAATGCTGGTGCTTTCACCGCCACCAATTACTTTTGTGTGAGCGTAGACGCGATCATCATTTGGTTTTACGTAGTTATTTTCTGCTCCAGCTGCCATGCCGTCAGTACCGACTGCTTGTAGGTTGGCAGTGTCAGATATGACCACGTTGTGACCCATCGATTGCGCTGGCATCTTACCTGTGTGGTTCAGCGTCAGTTTTACCTCTTTACAAGTGGCTGGTACGCTCAATGTTTTAGTAGAAAACTGCATCATATCGTTAGCATCTAATGACACTTCACACTCGGCACTGGCTTGGGCACCAAAGCTCATTCCTACTAATGCGAAGGTTGTTGCTAATAAACGTAAAGACATATAACACTCTCCATTTTGTATTTTAGGCTGACTTGGATTGATCTTATCCAATAGTTCTCATTATCAGCCAATTTTCACTCCAAAAACGTGCTTCAATCGGTATATTGACGTTTTGTTGCAAGCTTGTACTGGTCAGTTCCGCTATTTGATCACTCAAATGCCTTATTTCATGCGATTGCGTGAGTTAAATCAAAAGTCGTGATTAGCCAGAGTTAAGGTGAAAATAATCTCGCTAAACGGGTGGAAGAATTGTTTGGTTTTACGGTATTGGAGAGGTTTCGAGAAAGAAGCTCAGCTAAATTGCTGAGCTTCTAGAGAACAGACGACAAGTAAACCTAGCGAGTTTGTTTTAACGTGTGCAACACATCATGCAGTGAAGGTGCGACAGTATGGCCTAATTGCTTTATTTCGTCACAAGGCTCAACCAGATCAGGAATTTGATAAGTGATCATGTTCGCTGCTACCGCAGCACGTACGCCATTATTTGAATCTTCAAAGGCGAGACATTTGGTTGGATCTACGCTTAGACGACTTGCTGCAAGCAGGTAGATCTCTGGATCAGGTTTGCCGTGTGACACTTCACAGCCTGTCGTTAAGTTGTCGAAATACTTGCTTAGGCCCGCTAACTCCAACTTCTTCTGTGCCACTTCTTTTGCTGTAGAAGTGGCGACTGCAATTGGCAACCCTTGGCCTTTCAACCACTCAAGCAGCTCAATCACCCCTTCTTTTACCGGTATCGCTTGGTGCTTAACCACAGCGTCGTAACGGTCGCGCCACTCTTGGTGTAAGCGGTCAAGATCATCCCCATAAGCTTTACGAAAAATCACTTCAATGCCCGCTGCATTGCGACCAATGATTGAAAGGTAAACATCTTTATAGAAGGGTAGGTTCTGGGCTTCACATGCTTCTTGGAAAATATGCATACAGACGCGCTCAGTATCAAGGAGCAAACCATCCATATCAAAAATAGCAGCTTGGTAGTTCATTACATTAAGACTTTTTGGTTGGGATGGCGCATTTTGACACAAGCAGATCGGTTTTTCTTCTAAAAATTAGAACTTGATTTTGATCCTATGAGTTCACATTGCCTCTGAACACACTATACACAGAGTCTATAAATTAGGTGTGAAATATAATGTTTTTAAAATTATAAAATTCAGTTAAATAGATAAAACTCTATCTTAATATAAGCTAGAGTTTTATTAATATTCTATTGTTATTTTAACTATTGGATAATTTATTAATAGTTAAAATTAATAATAAAATAATACCAAATCACGATTGTTTACGACTGCATGAGTGTACCAGCTCTTGACTTCAGATATTTGTTGCTCTGATAAGCCTCCGAAGTCAACGTTATCTTGGTGAATATCTTGATTTTTTATCATAAAAACAACAGGGAAATCGTCAGGGAATGGGAATTTTATAGGATAATCGGTATTAGTGAATGGAATATCGCAGAAATCGTTTACATCGCAAGGATACCAAGAGTTATTGGATAAGTAATAACCAGTTATCTTACATATAGCTTCAAGCAAGTAAGCATAGGCGTAACCCAAGTGACTGTATTTTATCTCTTCAGACAACATTTGCATAAGAAGCTCTTCAGCTCGGATGCTTTCGCCACTACTTTCCAGCATTTCATTAATCACTTTAAAGGAGTCTTGACACCTTTCCATGATGGCTTTTTCTAGCTCTGGATTACGCTCATTCTTTAGTACGTTAAAAACCTTTTCAGTATCTAATGAATATACTGTCGCCCCATATCCCATATTTTTATTCTCCTCACTTTTATACAGTTAAATTCATTTAAGTGTTTTTATCGAAGGGATTATATTTTGATGTTTTTTGAAGGTAAAGTGTATACATAGAGGTTGTATTTATTATGATGAACTTTGAAAGTTTAGATTCTTAAAATAAATACTATATATTTAATTTTATTAGATCTGGCTCATAAAAATACCTTAACTATTATTGTGTTTATTGTTAAGGGTTATTAAATCTGTGAGGTGGTTCAAGACAATAAAATTTAGAAGAAAATACCGTCAAACTTAGGTGGCTATTCTATCTGAGCACTCAGCTCACTACTTATAGTGGGCTGAGTGAGCGGTTGGGCATCGGCTCTTTATTTGGCGATGAATATGCCATATTAGGTGATATTCGTTAGTGTCTATTTTATCCCCAGCCGTTTTGCTAATCGGTGCAAATTGCCGTTATCTAATTCAAGCTGACGTGCCGTTGCTGCCCAGTTGCCTTGGTTTTTTTCCAGAGCTCGAACAATCATCGCTTTTTGGAAGGCGTCTGTGGCAGGCTTTAATCCGCCTTCTGGTAGCTCAAGCCGAGATTTTTGTTCCGTTTTTTCAACGTTCTTGATGTTCTGATTCGGCGTTCGAATATCAAAATCTTGCTCAACTAACTCAATGTCCATGGCGTGAGTACGCGCCTTTGCCAAAACACCAGCACGTTTAATGACATGTTCAAGCTCTCGCACGTTGCCTGGCCATGAATAGTCTTTGAGTGCCTGCACCAAAGTGGGAGACAAACGAATGCTGTTCAATCCCAATTTGCTTCTTAAGCGTTCGGCGAAAAAGCCCGCTAACAACACCACATCGTCTTCACGTTCACGAAGAGGTGGAACATGAAGCGGGAAGACGCTTAGGCGGTGATATAAGTCGGCTCGGAAGCGACCAGCAGTCACTTCTTCATGCAATATACGATTGGTGGCGGCGACAATGCGTGTGTTGACTCGAATATGGCGGTCATCACCCACACGTTGGATGTCGCCGTATTGAAGGGCTCGAAGTAACTTGGCTTGCAGCTCTAACGACAGTTCCCCGACTTCATCCAAAAACAGTGTGCCGCCGTCGGCTTGTTCGAACTTACCCTTTCGATTACTGATTGCGCCTGTAAAAGCCCCTTTGATATGGCCGAACAACTCGCTTTCCGCGACTGATTCCGGCAGCGCCGCACAGTTGAGGTAAACCAAAGTATTGCTAGAGCGACTAGAGCGATGGTGAATAGCGCTCGCAACCAACTCTTTACCCACGCCCGTTTCTCCCATCACTAGCACAGACAATTCAGTATCGGCGACTGCATCAATCTGCTCTTGAAGATTTTTCATGCCCACAGAGTTACCAATGATTTCATTACTTAAGGTGCGTTTCTCGGCGTAAGAGTCGCGTGGCAGGCTCGCTTGTGTCTCTAGCTGTTCTAGTAGGAGTGCAGTGTGTAGGCCACCTGCTGCCAACGCGCTGACAAAACGTAACTCTTGGTTGCGTAGCCCATCAAATTGATTGGGGTCGAAGGCGTCAATCGTAATGGCACCAATCAGTTGATCGTCGATCAGCAGAGGTAAACCAATGCAGGAATGGACATGCAGTTTGTCATCGTGGTTTGGAATCAAGCCATCGTATGGATCAGGTAAGTCGCTGTCGGAGGGAAAGCGCACGATATCGCCTGCTCGGGCAATGGCTTCTAATCTTGGGTGCTGCTCAATGGAGAAACGGCGTCCAAGGACCTCTTTCGCCAATCCATTGATCGCTAAAGGTTTAAAGTGCTGGTCTTCATAAAAAAGAAGGGCAGAAGAGTCACACTTCAATACCTCTCGAATTGTGGTTAATAACGTGTCAAAGCGAGCCTGTTGAGTGAGCGCCGAGTTAAGGTCTTGCGTGATGTGTAGCCATTGCGCGATTAAAGAAGTCATAGCCAATACCGATTGTGTCAATATGACTATTGTAGTGTCTAAATGACAATTTTCAACTGTGTCTAAATGACAGCCATTGAAGTTGGGTTTTAATTAAGATATTGAAATATATAGCAATTAAAAGTTGGCACGCCCAGTGCAATACAAGAAGAAATTATTTTTGTTTATCTCGTCATTCAAGGTAGTAATTATGACAATTCACGTAAAAAACAACATCCACTGGGTAGGTCAACGCGATTGGGAAGTTCAAGACTTCCACGGTACAGAATACAAAATGACAAAAGGTACCAGCTACAACAGTTATCTAATTCGTGAAGAGAAAACCGTATTGATTGATACGGTCGATCATCGATTCAGTCAACAATTCATCCAAAATTTAGAGATGGAAATCGACCTTAAGTCTATCGACTTTATCGTGGTAAACCATGCAGAAGAAGATCACTCGGGCGCATTGTCTGCATTGATGGAGAAGATTCCGAACACGCCAATTTACTGTACAGAAGCGGCGATTGACTCCATCGTTGGTCATCACCACCATCCCGAGTGGAACTTCAAAACCGTAAAAACGGGCGACAGTATCGATATCGGTAATGGCAAGCAACTGGTGTTTGTGGAAGCGCCAATGCTGCATTGGCCGGACAGCATGATGACATACCTAACGGGCGATGCGGTGCTATTCAGTAACGACGCATTTGGTCAGCACTACTGCGATGAACGTCTTTTCAATGATGAAGTGGACCAAAATGAATTGATGGAGCAATGTTTGCGTTACTACTCAAACATCCTAACGCCATTTAGCAGCTTGGTAACCGCTAAAATCAAAGAAGTGCTGAGCTTCAACTTGCCTGTCGACATGATCGCAACGTCACACGGTATTGTATGGCGCGATAATCCGGTTCAAATCATCGAGCAATACTTGGCGTGGGCAGACAATTATCAAGAAGATCGCATTACGATTTTCTACGATTCTATGTCAAACAACACTCGAATGATGGCCGATGCCATTGCGCAAGGCATTCACGATGTCGACCCTAGTGTGGCGGTCAAAGTCTTTAATGTCTCTAAGCACGATAAGAATGAAATTCTCGCCAATGTATTCCGCTCAAAAGGTATCTTGGTTGGTTCGTCTACGATGAATAACGTCATGATGCCGAAGATCGCAGGCATGCTAGAAGAAATTACCGGTCTGCGCTTTAAAGCGAAGAAAGCCGCTGCGTTCGGTAGCTACGGTTGGAACGGTGGTGCGGTGGATCGTATCCATGCTCGATTGACTGATGCAGGTTTTGAAACCGCGGTGAGTTTGAAAACTAAATGGCGACCAGATGGTAAAGCGATGCGTGAATGTCGCGAACATGGTCAGAACATCGCGAAATTGTGGGCAAGACATTACCTGAAAAGTTCTGTTACTTCTCCGGCGATTGCTGCGTCTGCACCACAAGTTCAATCACAACCCGCTGCGCCAACGACAACACAAGCGGTAGAAGAAGTTGCTGCTCCTAGCAACCCTAGTACCGAGGCGCATCCCGCAGATTGTCAATGCATGGTGTGTACAGTTTGTAATTGGGTGTACGACCCAGCTAAAGGTGAGCCTAATCAAGGCGTTGAACCGGGTACGGCATGGTCTGAAGTGCCAGATTACTTCTTGTGCCCAGAATGTCACTTGGGTAAAGACGTTTTCGTTGAATACAACGGTTAGGAGGGAATATGCAAGCACCTATTGTGATTATTGGTAGCGGCTTTGCGGCTTACCAATTGGTGAAAACAGTGCGTCGAATGGACGCACATATTCCGCTGCAAGTGTTTACTGCTGATGATGGCGCGGAATACAACAAGCCTGATTTGAGTCATGTATTCAGCAACAAGCAAACCGCCCAAGACTTGGTAGTTAAAAGTGGTGAGGCGTTCGCACAGGAACACAACATCGAACTGTTCGCCCATACCATGATTGAGCATGTCGACGTGCAAGCTCAGCAAGTGGTCGCCAACGGCCAAACCTATCCTTACTCCAAACTGGTGCTTGCGACAGGCGCGAAAGCCTTTGTGCCACCAATATCTGGCGATGCAGCACCTGAGGTGATAACGCTGAACTCGCTACAAGAATATCAATTAGCGGAAGAACAAATTAGCCGTGCGAAACGAATTCTAGTAATGGGTGGTGGTTTGATCGGCGTCGAGATCTCCATGGATCTCGCAACCAGTGGTAAAGCGGTTACGGTGGTTGAGCCAAATCCCCGTTTGCTCGCTAACTTGATTCCTGAATTCGTCGCATTGCCGTTGGAGAACCAACTTAAGCAGCAAGGTATTCAACTTGCCTTGGAGACTGGAGTTGCTGCGATTAATCACTCAAATGATTCGCTGGTGGCAAGCTTGAGCCAAGGTAAAGCAATTGAAGCTGATGTAGTGATTTCAGCGGCGGGTTTACGTGCTAACACTTGGTTAGCGAAGGCTTGTGGGTTGAGTGTCAATAAAGGCATTGAGGTGAATGCCCGATTACAGACATCAGCAGCCAATGTGTTCGCATTAGGTGATTGTGCTGAAATCCAAGGTCGAATGATGCCTTATCTCCAACCGATCGTGCTAAGTGCCAATGCTTTGGGCAAACAGCTACTAGGGCAAGAAGCAGAGTTGAAACTACCGCCTATGGTGGTAAAGGTCAAAACACCGAGTTATCCAATTCAATTGGCAG
Organism: Vibrio sp. Vb0937; assembly: GCF_033338855.1. Taxonomy (NCBI): domain Bacteria; kingdom Pseudomonadati; phylum Pseudomonadota; class Gammaproteobacteria; order Vibrionales; family Vibrionaceae; genus Vibrio; species Vibrio sp. Vb0937. Next base: position 494,356 of record NZ_JAWOTK010000001.1, read on the forward strand.
GCGATTTTAGTTCGGTGACGAATTGGAGCGTGCAGATTTCTCAAACTGGCATTGCCGCGAAAGCAGAGGATGAAAATAGCCGACTCATGGGCTTCGTCGTGACGGGAGAACAAGTTACGCAAGCATTTCCATTACTTCGAGAGTTGTCTCAAGCCGGTCAGGCTTAACCGATTTAAACGAAAAGAATTGTAATTAGAGAGGGTATCATTATGTCGCATCTACGAATTCCTAAAGACTGGACTGTTCAACGTTCAACGCCTTTCTTCACTAAAGACAATGTGCCACCAGCGCTACTGACTCATCACAATACCGCTGAGGGAGTGTTTGGACAGCTTTGCGTCATGGAAGGGCAAGTGACTTACTACGGCTTTGCTGATGAAAATGCCACAGAAGCAGAAGTAGTGGTGGTGATTAATGCAGGCCAGTTTGCTACAAGTCCACCGCAGTACTGGCACCGCATTGAGATGAGCGATGATGCTCAGTTCAACATCAATTTCTGGTCGAACAAGGACAAGAGTGGGCAAGCGATGTTCCATGCTAAGCAGTAGTAAACCTTTTTAAGTGCTTTGACTGTTATGCTAATCGTCAAGTAAAGGGGTGTAGAAGGCGCAATAAACGAACTGAAATACTGGATCATCGAGACCGTGGAAAGAGAAATCACGAGTAATGATTTCAATTCTTTAGTAGCATGTTACGAAACATTTCAGTCAGGTGAACTAAGGGAAGCGTGCAATGGAAAAACAACGAGTAGCATTTATTGGTCTGGGTGTGATGGGATACCCAATGGCTGGTTACCTAAGTAAAGCGGGCTTTGAAACCAAAGTATACAACCGCACAAAAGCGAAAGCCGACAAATGGGCTGAAGAATACCAAGGCGTAGCTTGTGAAACACCACGTGAAGCGGCGGAAGGCTGTGACATCGTTTTTACCTGTGTGGGTAATGATGATGACGTTCGTAGCGTTGTTTACGGTGAAGAGGGCATTCTGGTCGGCTTGAAAGCGGACGCAGTGCTAGTCGATCACACGACCACTTCTGCAGACCTAGCGGTTGAGCTGGCTGAAGCGTGTGTTAAGTACGGTAATCACTTTATTGATGCGCCAGTTTCTGGTGGTCAAGCGGGCGCAGAAAATGGTGTTCTAACCATCATGTGTGGTGGTGAACAAAGCATTTTTGACCGTGTGTCTCCGGCGATGGATGTGTACGCGAAGCAGATGACGCTACTGGGTGAAAACGGTCAGGGTCAACGCTGTAAGATGGTAAACCAAATCTGTATTGGAGGCGTTTTACAAGGTCTGAGTGAAGCTTTGTTGCTAGCACAAAAATCAGGCTTGGACATTGCTCAAGTTGTAGAAACACTTAAGCATGGCGCTGCAGGTTCTTGGCAGATGGAAAACCGCGCAAATACGATGGCTGAAGACAAGTTCGATTTTGGCTTCGCTATTGATTGGATGCGCAAAGACTTAGGTTTCTGTCTGCAAGAAGCTGAGCGAGTGGGTCTAGAACTTCCACTGACTAAGAAAGTGGATGAGCAATACGCAGACCTTCAACGTGATGGTTTAGGTCGCATGGATACATCAGTACTGATCAAAGCGGTAGCTAAAAATCAGTAGTTGATGAATCAGTAATAGATAAACAGTTCTTTGGTATCAAAGAGCTTAAAGAAATCTAAGTTAATCATAATGAACCTCCTTGAGCATGGTTTATGACTTTTGATTAAGGATTAGTGATTTGAAATCAGGAGGTGCTGTAGAGCACCTCCTTTTTTTCGTCTTTAAATCACACAGTGTAATGATTGCAGCGTTCGCTTACTTGTTTAAGCCTAGTGCAATTTCAAGACCTTTGCCGTACGCTTCGTCCGCTTGGTATGCGTGTTGAACGTGGCGCTGTTGGATGAACTCTGGTACACCGTCCATTGCGCGAGCTGTGTTATCGAGCAGAGTTTGACGTTGCTCTTCGCTCATCAGACGGAATAGGTCACCCGCTTGGCTGAAGTAGTCTTCGTCTACACGATGATCGTAGTGATCAGCGTTGCCATTGATGCGTAGAGGTGGCTCAGAGTAATCTGGTTGCTCTGCCCATTCTTGTTTGTAGTTTGGCTCGTAACCCAGTGTTGAACCAAAGTTGCCATCAACGCGCATTGCGCCATCGCGGTGGTAGCTGTGAACAGGGCAACGAGGTGCGTTCACTGGGATTTGATGGTGGTTCACACCTAGACGGTAACGCTGAGCATCGCCGTAAGCGAATAGACGACCTTGTAGCATTTTATCTGGAGAGAAGCCGATACCAGGTACGACCGCTGCTGGGTTGAACGCTGATTGCTCAACTTCTGCGTAGAAGTTTTCTGGGTTACGGTTCAGTTCGAACTCACCAACTGGGATCAGTGGGTAGTCTTTTTGAGACCATACACGTGTTAGGTCGAATGGGTTGAAGTTGACTTCATCCGCTTCTAGCTCAGGCATGATCTGTACGTACATCTTCCATTTAGGGAAGTCTTGACGCTCAATCGCTTCGTAAAGGTCACGGTGATGACTTTCGCGGTCTTTACCTACGATCGCTTCTGCTTCTTGGTCAGTTAGGTTTTTGATGCCTTGCTGAGTTTTGAAGTGGAATTTCACCCAGTAACGCTCGTTTTCTGCGTTGATGAAGCTGAATGTGTGGCTACCAAAACCATGCATATGACGGTAAGAAGCGGGGATACCACGGTCACTCATTACGATAGTCACTTGGTGGAATGCTTCTGGTAGTGATGTCCAGAAATCCCAGTTGTTGGTAGAGCTACGCATGTTAGTGCGAGGGTCGCGTTTTACTGCGTGGTTTAGGTCTGGGAATTTTAATGGGTCACGTAGGAAGAATACTGGTGTGTTGTTACCAACCAAGTCCCAGTTACCTTCTTCAGTGTAGAATTTTAGTGCGAAACCACGGATGTCGCGTTCTGCGTCTGCTGCACCGCGCTCACCAGCTACAGTAGTGAAGCGAGCGAATAGTTCTGTTTTTTTGCCGATGTCAGAGAAGATCTTAGCGCGAGTGTATTTTGTGATGTCGTGCGTTACTGTGAACGTACCGTAAGCACCAGAACCTTTTGCGTGCATACGACGCTCTGGGATCACTTCGCGGTCAAAGTGTGCCAATTTTTCAAGGAACCAAACGTCTTGTAATAGTTGAGGGCCACGAGGACCTGCAGTCATAACGTTTTGGTTATGTGCGACAGGGCAACCTGCTGCTGTAGTCAATTTCTTGTTTGTCATTTTTTTTACCCCTCCAGGGCTCAATACCTTAGAAACTGTAGAGGAGGTTATTACGGAAAAGCTGGGGGAGAAAACTGATATTGCTTATCAATTCAATAGATGGTGACTATGGTCGAAACTATATTAGAATCAGAAATTTACTACATTAGCTTGATTGACATAACAATCGGCGTTCTCGAAAGCGATTGACTGGGGGGGAGCGCTATCCAGTTAGCGTGTCTGCGATGCTAGTAATATCGCCCCTTAAATGAAGTTTTACGTGTCATCAAAGGGGCGAAAGGGGGGAAGTAATTAAGAGTACTTCACTTCAAGTTGTTCAGCTTTTGCAAATGCTGGGTGTGTCGCGAGCTGTTTCCCATAACGTTCAATATTAGGGAAGTGATTAACTAAACCAAACTTTTGAACCAATTCGACAATGAAAGACATCATGATGTCAGCGCCAGTCAGACGCTCTTCTACTAGGTAAGTTTTGCCTTCTAAGGATTGCTCGAAGTAGCCTAGTACATTCATTGCTTCCTTGTCGGCATAGCCTGATAAAAACTGAGTTTCATTTGGCTCTTTGCTTACGAAGATTTTTAGCAGCATAGGTAAAATTGCGGAGCTTTCTGCAAAGTGCATCCATTGCAAATATTCTGTGTGTGCTTTTGTACCGCGCTCAGGAGCAAAGGCTCCGTCACTGTATTTCTCAATCAAATATTCGGTCATTGCACCTGACTCAATGATAATCTCGCCGTTATCTTCAAGAACTGGTGACTTTCCTAATGGGTGAACACTTTTTAGTTCTGGCGGTGCCATGAAGGTCACGGAATCACGGACATAGGGTACAATTTCGTAATTTACATCTAGCTCTTCAAGTAACCAAATGATGCGCTTTGAACGAGACTGATTGAGGTGGTGAAGTTTAATCATTTACATATCCCTTTTTATAATGGGTCGTTAATCTGTACTACAAGTTTGCCGAAATTCTTACCTTCCAACAGACCGATGAATGCTTCTGGCGCATTATCCAGTCCTTGTACTAGATGTTCGCGGTATTGGATCTTTCCTTCTGCCAACCATTGATTAATATCTTGCGCAAATTCACCGTAACGATGTCCGTAATCATCAAAAATGATGAAGCCTTGCACCTTGATTCGTTTGGTCAGGAGCTTACCCATTAGTAATGGAAGGTGGTCGGTACCTTCAGGCAGCTCTGTCGCGTTGTACTGAGAAATCAAACCACAAAGTGGGATACGCGCGTTTGTATTCAGAAGTGGCATTACAGCCTCGAATACTTTGCCACCTACGTTTTCGAAGTAAACATCGATACCTTTGTCACAGGCATTTCTCAGTTGTTCTGCAAAGTCTTCAGCTCTGTGATCAATACACTCATCGAAGCCAAGCACCTCTTTAGCGTAACGGCATTTTTCTTCTTCGCCTGCTATACCAACAACTCGGCAACCTTTGATTTTACCAATTTGACCAACTGTTGCGCCTACAGGCCCCGTAGCAGCTGCTACCACGATGGTTTCCCCTGGTTTTGGCTGACCAATGTCGAGTAAACCCATGTACGCGGTAAAGCCAGGCATTCCTGCAACGCCTAGCGCGTAAGAAGGATTTCGCGGTTCTTTACCAAGTTTAATGACCATCTCACCAGTTGAGATAGCGTAGTCTTGCCAGCCAACAGTGTAGGCAAGAACCCATTCACCTGCTTCGTAATCTGGGTGGTTTGATGTTTCTACCTGACAAACTGTACCACCGACCATTACGTCATCAATTGCAACAGGGTCAGCGTATGATTCGGCATCACTCATGCGACCACGCATGTATGGATCTAGAGATAAATAAACCGTTCTCAATAGCATTTCACCCTCTTTCGGAGTCGGTTTCGTTACCTCTTCTAAACGAAAGTTTTCTTGTGTCGGTGCACCATGGGGACGTGACGCGAGTACGATTCTGCGATTTGTTGCGTTAGTCATATCTATCTCACTTGTTGATTAGACCGGTCGTCTAGTATTTGTTTCAAAATATCCCGCTTATGTAAAGCGGGAAGGTTTACTGTGTTAACACTGACGCTTTTTCTGACAGTGAAACGTGTGTAGGGTGTTCATTCTGCTTCCACGCCGCCCGTTATGGGCAAGTGCGCGTATTCTGCAGTAAGTGTTGAGTATAGGTCAGACTTTGCGTCAATGCTGCCTGATCTTGATAAAGTTTGTTCAGCAAGCTAGCGCCATTCCAAAGGTAGTATATCTGCCTTGCTAATAACGCACTGTCACCATTGGGGATTGAGCCATCTTTAATGCCGATGTCAATGCAATCCGCTATCGCTTGAATGGTTTTGTCTGCTCCTTGGCGTAATGCCAAGCGCATTGACTCTGAGAGATCGGAGACTTCTGCACTTAACTTAACCAATAAACATTTGTTCGCATTACACACGTCGTCTTCTACTTTGACCATTTCTTCGAAATAGCTCATTAGGCGTTGGTAGCCACTCAGTTCAGTATTGGTAAAGCGTGCGTTTAAACGCTCAAAATACTTAGTAAAGTAGTCTTGAATCATCGCTTCACCAAATTGTTCTTTGGACTTGAAGTAATGATAAAACGAGCCTTTTGGCACTGCGGCCTTTTTTAATAGCTCTGAAAGACCAACACTCGTGAACCCTCGGTTTACGATCAACTCGTATCCGACGTCGAGAATATGTTGGCGTGTGTCATTCGTCTTTGCGTTCATGAAGTGTACTATAGAATGAATTAGACCAGTCGTCTAGCCTTTGTTGTGGGTTATTTAATCAGCTCATACTCAATAACAAATAGCGTGTCGGTATTTGGGTAGATTTCTCGAATTAACTGCTTGAGTTTTGGTAGTTCGATGGCTTCTTGTTCTGCATGAAACTCATTAATATCTTCAAAGTGAAGTGGTTCTACAGAACGTATCTTGATATCGCAGACTTTACGATTCGTTTCTAAGGTAAAAACTTCGACTTCTGTATTGGGAACGTAATGGCTTTCTGATTCATCTCGAATCGTTATCGTCTTTTTGCCTGACGTGATCAACGGGGTTAAGAATTCAAAAAAAGTTATCTTGGTTGGATGAGATGGCATGATGTACTCGTTAGTCTGGTTGTTTGGCGTAATTATATACCCAAATCCCCCAGAGATTCCTGTATTACTAGAACGATCGAGTGCGGATGAAGCGAATTAACTTGGCACTAAAGTAACCTGAGATTACGCCTATCCAGTTGGTGCTGAGATCATCAAAACTAAATGATCGATTTGGAATAAAAAGTTGGCTCATTTCTTCCATTGAAACGATAGCCAACAGCAGTAGCAAAAGACGAATCCCAAAAACGTCGGTTTTATTCGAGCTCACCAGAGAAGGGAACGTGAAGACCGATAAAAAGCCGATCAATAAACTGAAAGTAAAGTGAAGCGTACTTGATCCGCCTAAGTAGGTTTCCATTTGTAGGTAAGCAGTATGGTGTAGGTCAGAGCTTTTCCACAAAGAGAGTGAAGCGGTTAGCATCAGGACTAAAAAAAAGCTCGTGCGTGCCAGTATTAAAGCCATAATTAACCTATTGGAAAGAAGCCTAAGTAACGTTTTACAAAGTACAGTGCAGCTAAATTCTGGATAGCCATGCCAATTGCCATTGCCCACGCTGCACCAATCACCCCAAACATTTGGCAAAGCGTAACAAGTAGGCAGATGGACACCGTACCGGAGGAAATTGTAATGTATTTCATGGTTCTCTCATGACCGCTCATTAATAATAAAAACCCTACTGAACCAGTCGCAACATTGACTAACTGCCCCAGAGAAAGGACGACTAATAGTGGCGCCGCGGCGAGAAACTCCTCACCAAAAAACTTCATTACAAACTCGGGGAAGAGGGTGCAAATAATTACGGGTACAATCGCTAAACCAACATTGGCTCGGCACGCCAAGCGGCTCAGATTCTGCAGTTTGAGCATTTGACGCTCTTTGTAGAGAGAGGCAAACATCGGGGCGACCACAAAGTTAATGGTAATCAGCACGAAGCCAATCAGTAGTGATGTGCGTTGGGCTGCGGCTAACAAACCGATTTCCGCTGTTGAGATAAAAAAGCCCGCAATAACAAGGCTTCCCCATTGAAGAACATTCGTGAAGATACTGCCAACCCAGACTTGCTTGGCAGAAGAGACCATTTTTTTGTTTAGTACGAAAGCCGATGTTTGATATTGATCTGAGCCAAGCCAATTGGCACTAGATATGACCGCGACACCTATGCTCGCTAAAAGCAGTGCGGTCATTAGATTGTTGATATTTTGCTGACCGATATAGTCTAGGGCAAAGACAAAAATGACCATCAACATGCTTACCCCAAGCTGCAACGCAAACAGAGATGATACGACTTTTCTACATGCTTGAAGCACCCGACTGTTGGTTTGCGCAAGCACCAAGAAAGGTATGCAAAGCAAGCATAAAATAATCGCATACATTGGTGATTGAGTCTGGTTTAGCTGCTCTGGAAACAGATTAAACCCTGCCAACAAAACGCCTATGGCGAGCAAGCAAAATGCCATACTTCGATAAAGTGCGGTTTTATAGTTTTGGCTTTGTTCAAGCTTCTCTTTGTTATTAAAAGCGATCGCATTGTAACGAACTAACGAGACATCAAAACCTAGCTGAGAAACGATAGCGAGTAGCGAGACTAGGTTGAATAAAAAGAAAAATTGACCGGCCGTCGAAGCGTCACTGGTCTTCGATACAATCAGAGTCAGTAAAAAAGCAAATAGCGCACTCAACACACGCGTGATTGCGGTTTTTAATCCAGTAGATAACAAGCTTTTTTTACCGCTGGGCATCAACAGTAATTTTTGTTGAACAGTGTGAAACATAGGGGCATTTAACCGTAAATATTATTGAGTGCGAGGCGCTGTTTTTCTTCACTGAAGGCATCGTTTAATTCTGCTGTATATTGGCGAAAATCGATCTCTTCATAATGATTGACACAATGCGCGATCTGCTTGGCCATTTCTTCAGGTGTGAGCGCTAAAAACGGGTAGTTGAGATCTTTGGTTGCGCCGATGGTCCGAATAACCATAGGAAGATGTAACTTGGATGCTTCTAGAATGGTTAACGGCATCCCTTCCCATGCTGCAGTATGTAGATAAAGGTCTGAACCCTTGAGCTTTTCAACTACCTCATCGCGAGGCAGCATGCCCGTTACATCCACATTTTCAGTGCGTAATTTCTGTTCGAGTACGTGGTCACCGCCACCTATCCATGTGATCTCGATCGGGCGGTTAAGCGCATACCGATTAAGGAACTGCAATGTGCTGATAAGAAACTGAGGATCTTTTTGGGGCGCGACACGACCAAGTACAACGAGCTTCAGCGCTTCTTGCTTGTTTCGCTCTATACGATCTTCACTTTGATAAGACACGTAGTTATTGAGCAGTTCGGCACGTTTCGCACCAATGCTAATGGCTAGGTCACACTCTCGTTGGCTACAGCCTGCAACTACATCAATTTTGCTCAGTTTTACTTTCTCTAGTGCTTTATAGATCTGGCGTGCAAGCTCTGAGATATCTTCACGTTCGAAGGCATAACAGTGCGGTGTGTAAACCAAGCGTGCCTTGCCAAGCTTTAGAAATCGGCCGAGAAATCCTGCTTTACTCGAGTGCAAATGCACGACGTCGGGGCCAAGTGATGCAATCATGTGGTTTGCATCGCGAATAAATTGAAGCAAGCCGCCTTCTACCCACTTTGTCTGTACGAAAATGTGGTGGTTGTTCTCATTGGTCAAGTCGTTTTCTCGGGCTCTGGCTAGCAAGAAATGCTGATAAGGCTCGTCTCTGGATGAGTGAACATAACTATAGAGGGCGGTTTGAACGCCACCTCCAAATGCTTCTGTAACATGGAGCACTTTCTTCATGATGATTTTGTCCCTGGTGTTTGCATCCATTTGTGTTTAAAAGCATCACGCTCTTGCTCTGAATAAACGTGGCGATACAAGGGAAGATCGTACATATAGAACAGTTTTGAGAAGTCGTAGTGATTCTTAAAGTGTTGGTGGATATTGGAGTACCACTTGTTTTTCGCTTCGTTGCTGTTTTTCAGCACGAAGTCTTGCAACTCAAGAAACTCACCGATTTCTTTATCAAGAGAACTGAGCTGTTCGCATTTGATTAGCATGACGTTGGCCTGATCGTTCTGGAATGTGAAGAAAGGTTGAGTGTTGTCCAGCTCTTGGCGCATCACATCGATATTGAAATTACGCTTTAACTCGTTGTCGAACCAGTCCGCAAAATAGTTGAGATTGATATAGTTATCAAAACAATGCTCGAGGTGCTGATACGTGACTTCCATATCTCGGTGAATTGCATCGTTCTTTTTGCCTTCGATAAATTGCAAATGGAGATCTTGAAAGAAGCGAGAAAAGACAGTTGCGATTGGATCGCGGACCAGCGTAACGATTTTAATCTGTTCTCGTTTTTGTAAGATACGTTTTCGCTGCTTGAGCACTAAGCGATAGAGTGCGCGGTTTCGGAAGTCGAAGAATTTACTCACGTCTTTTTTATTGTGATACATGTGAAATTCTTCGTGATCATCAAAGGTGTGGATGTGATAGCTCGGGATATTTTTCTCCCCTAGCGTGTGCTCAATTGATGAGGAGCCAACTTTGCCCATTTGGTAAACTAAAACAAAATTATCAGCTTGGAGTTCTCGGTTCTTTTCAAATTGTCGAGAGATTGAATACTTCATCTATCCTATCCTTGATTATTCATATTCGTGGTGATGGTTTACCGGAAAAGTATGAGCAATGGCCCGTGAGTCGTTGCTCATGCTGATCATGACGGGTAACAAGAGTATTAAAATTATGGTGGTGTTTACCGCAACGAAAAACACCATGATGAGGGCGTATATCGCAAGTAATAGGCTTTTTCTGTTTTCATTAAGGCTGCGGAAGCAAAAGCGAATAAAAAGAAAATAACCACCAAACAGCAGACCGATACCAAGCAATCCGTATTCAATTGCGGTATCTAACACAAAGTTGTGGGTGTAGATCGCCAGCTCATCATAGTTAAAGTAACTGATCATAAAGTTGGGTAACATTTTCGCGCCGACACCTAACACTGGGTGTTGAAGTAAAATATCTAGCCCATTGGCAAGTAAAAGTTTTCTATGAAGATTCGATACCCAGCGGGCTTCACTTTGGTTGGCAAATAAGACGTCTTCTTGGGTTATTTCCAATGTGTCTGCTAGCGTTTCAAAGCCAACGTAGAGTGTGGTTGTGACGGCAGTAAACACAATGAAGCTCAAAGCTAATAAAATTGTCCACGTGTACGTTTCGCTGAGCGATTTTCTCATTAAGTTTTTTACGAGCAGTTGGTCAAAGAAGAAAAGCAGACAAAAACCAAGTAGCGCTTTTCTTTCTTGTGACAACACCAGTAATACTAAAGCTACGAGCATCAAAAGGTGGAAAGCGCGAATTTTATCTCGATAAAGGTACAGTAGCGAGCACAGTACACCGAACCCGTATTTACTTACCCCGAGTAACTTAAACCCGCTTTGATAGCCCTGAGCAAAGTGCCATAAGGCAACGAGCGTACAGATGAAAAACAACAGATACGTGAAATAAACCATTACCCGTTCGTCATCAAACACGCCATAGGCGTACATTAGGCTCAGTAGGCACAAAATCGCTAACCATTGCACAGTTTCTATAACTAGCGGCATTAAAGGGACGCGATTTAGCAGACCATTTATGAACACATACCCAGTGAACAATATGAGGAACCCCATACAGGGATGCATGAGTTTTTCAGCTTTTCCTTCCAATACCACTAATGCAGTAAAACCAATGGACAAAAGGCTTGCGATGTCAGATGGGGCTAGCGCTATTCCTCCAGCACGAAACTTCATAGGAATAAAGAACAATGCTAATAGGCATGCTGCAAGCAATGAGGCGCGATGGCTCGATGGCACGGAACTATTTGTTGGCGCAAAGCTGCTGGTAGATTCCATAGTAACCTTCACGAAATTTATCGATGGTGTAGAGAGAGGCCCTATTGACTGAGTATTGACTTGCAGCGTCATACCGCTCAACACTTTCACACAGCTGGAGAACTTTTTGGCTCAGTTCAGTGGCGTTACCAACTTGAAATAAATATTCGGCACGTCCGGTGACGTCATCCAAACCAGGTACGTCCGATGATAATACGGGTAAGCCTGCTGCCATGGCCTCAACCGCCGCCAAGCCAAAGCCTTCGACGTGCGACGATTGCACGTAAATATCCATGTCGTTCAAAAAGGCTGGAACGTCAGAAACTACGCCATGAAAGTGAACACGTTGCGCGACGTTGATTTTTGTTGCCAATGCTTGCAGTGACGATTTTTTTTCTCCATCTCCCGCAAGGTGGAGTTCGTATCGTCTTGGTAAATGGATAAGTGCTTGGATAAGCGTTTCATGATCTTTATGTTGGTGAAGTCGGCCCACCATTCCAATCTTGATAACTGGTTTGTCGATTAGGTGGCTGGCGAATCTTGGTGTCATAGAAAACCTTTTTAAATCAACGCCATTGTGCACCACGTGATATTTGTGTTGGTAGCGAGGCATGAACTTCACCAGTTCATCTTGTACTTTTTCACTAATACTGACCGTCAAGTCGTGGCCCCAATACAAGACGTATTCCATGAACTTAAACAGCGGATAGTCACGTCGACGGTTATAAGAACAGTGCTCAGTCTGGATTCGTTTTTTACCTACCGCCAATAGCGCTAGGTAAATGGAAGGGTAGAGGTGCCCGTGAACGACATCCGGCCAACGCAGCAAAGAGAATTTCTCACTCAATGACAATGTGCGCCAGTTAAAACACTCTATACCTTGGGCAGATAGCATTGGTAAGTAATCATTTTCATCACACAAGACCAAAATTTTGATTTCGTATTCAGGCTTATGTTCTAAAACAAGGTCGACTAAGAACTTCTGAGCACCGCCGTTCTGAGAAAGATCATTAATAATATGTAGAATCTTTGTTTTCATGATTAATTGGTCAGATATTGCTGTTTAAGGTCGGTGATTTCTGCATTTGAAAAAAAGTGCTTCGTCAATTTAGAATTCAGCATTTCTTCAACGTACTCGGGTGTAGGTTGAAATTGCGTTTTGAATTCTTTCATTAGTGGCGAGTACCATTTGTTGTCTGATTGATTTTCATAAACAACATCCACGGGGTAACCTAAAAAGTCTTCAACTGCGGAGTTAGCCTTCGTTAGCTTGTCACTTCGAATGACCAACAGTGAGAAGTTATTGTTATGGTATGTTTGATAGCCTACTTCGTGATTAAAAGACTCGTTAAACACATCAATCCCTGTTAGTTGTTTGATCTCGTTGTCAAACCACTGCAGCGCATATTGATGATTCATGTGCTTATCAAATGCTTCTTGGAGTAATTGCGGTCGTTCGGTACGTATTGCGCTGTCATCCTTTAGATATTTGTCCGCCATCCAAAAAGGAAGTGCTTGAAAGAACATTGAGACATTTCGTCCGATCGGTTCACGCACCAGCGAGATAATTCGAACTTTTTTCTTGCGCTTTAACATATGGCTCATCGTTATACGCTTTAGTCGTCGCTTTAACGCATTGATCTGAGGCTTATGCAATTGCGCTCTAACGGGGGATATTTGTTTTTGCGCATCGACGGTCATAAGGTCGTGCAAGTGAATCGAGTTAGGAATGGAATGCTCTAATGCACTCGAACCTACTTTGCCCATTTGATAGATCAATACCGGCTGTTCTTGGCTTTTCAACGTTTGGTACCAAGATAGGTTTACGTTAGTAGGCGTATTTCTGGACATAAAGCGTCTCTCCTTCCTTGGCCTTGGCTTGTGTGATTAAGACGCCAAGAGATGGAACTGAGTGTTGTATTTGTTTAGATAACGCAAGGTTAACCAGTGATGATTTTGTTGATTCTGAGCGAATGACGGTGATCAGACCATTGGCATACTGACCAAGAATAAGTGCGTCACTCACTGACAGTAGGGGTGGTGTATCGATAATGATCCGGTCATACTTATTTTGAAAATGTTCGAGCAACTTTTTAAAGCGATCAGAAGCCAGTAATTCCTGTGGGTTTGGCGGAATTAGGCCGGCCGGTAATACATCTAAGTTGGCTTCTTTTATATGTGTAACACAATCTTTGATTGGCGTATCCATCGTCAGGATATGCGTTAAGCCAGGGCTTGATTCAGCAATACCGAATCGCTTTGCGATGGAAGGTCGACGTAAATCGCAGTCGATGATCAACACCTTTTCCATTTTTGAAAACGACACCGCCATATTGATACTGGTCGATGTTTTTCCTTCTTCTGGAATAGCAGAGGTAAAGGGCAATATCTTTTGCTTCGTGTTGGTTAATCTGAGCAGAAGCGAGGTTCTGACGGAGCGGCAAGCTTCACTAAATAGCTTTTCTTCATCATCTAAATACGCGGTATAACTGACGCCGTTTTTACGCAAATTGCGTTTTTTGACCATAGGAATCACACCTAAACACGTAACACCAAGTTTTTCCTGCACATCGGTTGTGCTTCGGATAACTTCTCGCATCGTTTCTAAGATGATGACCAGAGCGCAAGCAATGGCAAAGCCAAAAAAGGTGGCAATCAGTACCAGTTTGATTCGTTGTGGTGCCACCGGGAATAGAGGAATGATGGCTTTATCAGTAAAGCGAGCCGTGACATTCTTGTAGTCGCTGGTGGCGTTGGTCTCTTTCTCACGATTTAAGAACGCTTCATAGAGTGCCTTATTGGATTCAACCTCGCGTTTTAACTGTTCGTAACGCGCTTTTTGTGACCCTAACGATTGGAAGTCTGACTTTTTGTTATCGAGTTCTGCTCGAAGCATGTCCTCTTGCGCTTTTGCAGCAAGAAGGTCTTGTTGCTTACTGAAGGAAATGTCCCGGATGAGTTGCTGGGTTCTTGATTGAATTTCAGCAAGCTGTGCTTTCGCCTGAATCATTCGATCATGCTTAGGTCCGTAGCGCTGTGCCAGTTCAGAGAGATTTTTGGCTGCCTGTGCTTCCGACAATTTTAGATCGCGGATTTGCGCTTGATTAGCGAATTCATCAATTGACAACAAGCTGTCTAAACTTTGCGAAGATTTACGTCGTAACAGTTGGATTAACGTCTGCGCTTCAATACGCTTATTAACAGCGATATTCAGCTTGCGAGTGAGTTCTTCTAGCTCATTTGCGTAAATTTCATCAATACCGTTTATATCGATCAACCCTTCTTTTAACAAGAATTCTTGCAGCGCTTGCTCCGAGTTACGTAATCGCTCCTCCAATTTTTGAGAGTTATTTGTCAACCAAGTAGCCGCATTTTGTGTAACGACCAATTTGGCTTCAAAATTTGCGTCAATGTAGGCTTGGCCGACCGCGTTGGCGATTGTCGTCGCAAGCTTAGGATCGATAGAACGAAAGCGAATTCTGACTAATTGGGTGTTACGTACTGGCTCAATATCGAGTTTACTTCTGAAAGCTTGAAGTGCCTGATAATAGGACTCTGAAAACTGGGCGGTTTCTTTTGGGCTTGGTGCCACATTCAGTAGGTCTTGAACAAAAGGAATCGACTTTATTTGGTCGATTTTTTTATTTAACCCCCCTGAGCTTGTGAATTCAGGTAATTGGGTAAGGTTCAGCTCTCTAATGACCTTATCTGCAATATGATTCGATTTTAAAATGGCGATTTGCGTTTGAAAGTACTCTTTTTTTGTCGTGTCGACGCCATATACTTCCTCGATTGAAAGGGCGCTTTTTTGCTCCTCTTGGATGAGTAGCGTAGCTGTAGCTTGGTATATCGATGCTTTGGAGTAGATATACCAAGTACAAGTTAATGAGAACAGAAGCGTGAATGCTGCGATGCTTAGCCAATTCTTTTTAATCGCTTTGAAGTGATGGCCAAAACGAATCAGTTCTACTTTGTTCATCTGGAGATTATTTGGATGAGTCCCGTTCATTTGATTCCCTGTCACTTAAAAGAAGCTCTGGTCAATAAATACAATGTCACCAGGTTCAACGTTGCGGTGCATACTGACCCCTTCCATCGTTTGACCTGTTTTATGCTTGGTGAGGTTAATGCCTTTGCGTGAGGCTCTGTCGGTCAAGCCACCTGCTAGAGCGATGGCCTTCTCTATGGTTAACCCTGGACGGTACTCAAATCCACCAGGTTTCCTGACTTCGCCATTAACGTAAAACAGACGAAAGTTATTGATGGTGACCATCACTTTTGGATTGATGAGATAATCGCCTTTTAAGCCCGTTTCTATTTCGTACTTGAGTTGTTTTGGTGTTTTTTTGATTGCTTTGATTCGGCCAAGGTAGGGGTAATCAAAATAGCCATCTGACGTTATTAGAATATTTTTAATCGTAAGATCTTCTTCACCATAGACCTGCACGGAAATGGTATCGCCAGTATCGAGTAAGTAATCTTCCTCGTTTGAGTCAGCGTTGACCAAAGTGCTAAATAGCAACAACGCTACACTCATGAATTTGATGAATGCCTTCATTAATAATCCTTTTTACAGAGAAAACTGTGCGCTTAAAGTCCAAATGTTTTGTTCGAAGCTATAACCCGATCGGCTAGAGTTTTTATCTTGGTATTGCCAATCGGCTTGCAGCTGTATCCAACGTTTGATCTGATAATCGATACCAAAAGATAGAGTGTACCGATCGTCGTTTCTGGAGATTCCCGTGTAATCATCTTGTTGATAAACAGCACCTAAGCGAGTTGCAAGGTAACTATTCCAATCGTGCTTGAGGTTCAGTCGGTAACGAGTTTGTAGGTTGTAATCGCCATCTTGATCGGGGTTAACCGCCGCTTGAGTGGTTTTCACGCTGACTAGAGTTTGTTCTTGAGGCAACCATTCAAAGCCGATATCCCAACTAAAGCCTTTAAATGTCTCTCGTTGAGCGCTGTCAAAATCTTTGATTTGATAACCGAGTCGAGCGATGCCTTTGGTTTTTCCTGTGACTTCCCATTCGGCACCGGTGTAATAGAAACTGGTGTTGTTATCTTTCGATGGCTGCGCAGAATTTCGGTGCTGATACTCGGTTACGATTTGGTTTGTTCCGACTAACCAATAGGTTCTTGGCGTCGCTCTTAAATAGAACTCCAAATGTGCATTGGGAGCTCGAAAATCGTTGTATTTAGTTTTAGCGTTTGGGCGACCAGGCAAGCCGTCACGATAGTTTTGATAGGTTTTATCACTATAGCCTAAACCGAATTCGAGTCTGCCTTTGGCACCGTTAGATCCAAAGACATAATTGGTTTTTACATCGTTACGGTTGAACTCTATTGGTGAGTCGATTGCGCTACCATTACCTTCGGTAATATCTTCTCCTCGAACTTCATGCTGGGCGCGAAAACGGTAATCAACCACTAAACGATGACGATGATTAAATTCGAAAAAGTTGGAAAACTGAAAAGTGTGGTCGTCGAAGTCGTTGCGATCGTCAGATGAAAAGCCAGCTTTTAACCTATATAAAATATCTGCGCGATAGCGATTCCGTTCTATACGTGCTAGTAAGCTTGGTTCTATACCCCAAATATTGACCGATTCTACATTGCCGGATTTTTCCGCTTTATTGATGTTGTCATCTCCCTCGTAGAAAGTTTTTACGAGGGGAATCAACTCTATACCAGACTCGGTTTGGTAAGCCATCGGTTCTGCGAGCAAGTCAGTAGAAAACAGACTTAATGCTATTGCCATTGTCAGTTTCTTCATAATCTTAACCTTAGTAAGCGTTAGCACCAGTGAAGCCTTTGAAAACGGTCATAAAGATGATTTTGATGTCCATCCAAACCGACCAATGGTGGATGTAATCCAAATCAAACTCGACCCTCTTTTCCATTTTTTCTAAGGTGTCGGTTTCGCCGCGATAACCATTAATCTGCGCCCAGCCAGTAATGCCTGGTTTTACTTTGTGACGTAGCATGTAGCGATCCACGATCTGACGGTATTCTTCATTGTGTGCCACGGCATGAGGGCGTGGGCCGACAATAGACATGGTCCCTTGCAGTACATTGATAAATTGAGGCAGTTCGTCCAAAGAGGTGCGACGCAGAAATCCGCCAAAAGGCGTAATACGAGGATCGTTCTTTGTCGCCTGTTTCACGTTGGAACCTTGATCCATGGTTGTCATTGAACGGAACTTCCAGACTTCAATCTTGCGTCCATCAAGACCGTACCGATGTTGTTTAAAGATGACAGGGCCTTTAGAAGTTGCCTTAATGCCGATCGCAATGACGAATAGAATAGGGGCGATTAAGACCAAAATAATGCTCGAAAACAAGATGTCTTCAAACCGTTTTACCCAAGAAGAAATTCCAGCAAAAGGTGTATCAAAGACACTTAGTGTTTGAACTTGGCCGATCTGCGCCCAACGAGAATGTAAAAGGTTATAAGTGAAGAAGTCGGGAATCAGATACGTATTTGCGGTGGTATCTGAGAATTGGTTAAGAAGTGACGCAATGCGTTCTTTTGCGTGCATTGGCATCGCGATATAGACGTAATCTACTTCCCCTTTTTTAGCTCGCTCAAGGGCGTGGTCAACAGCTCCTTTAATAGGATAATCAGAATTTGGCAATCTGTCGGAAGATCGTTCGTCGTAAAAGCCATCAAAAAGAACACCGTGTTCTGTGTGGTTTTGAATTTCGTTAGCTAGGGTAATGCCGTGAGGAGTTTGGCCGATGATGATCGCAGTGCGAGTGTTGAATCCTTTTTTTCTCAAATAGGCTAATCCGGTACGGAATGTTACTCGCCATGCTAAGAGCAGAGCGGGCGTAATCGCAAACCACAGCGCTAAAATTGTGTTATCAAATAAGGTATGGACTTCAGAAAAATACAGCACAATAAAGATAAGTGCAGAAGTCACCGCCCAAGAAACACAGACAATAAACATCTGCTCTTTAAACGAACTGGTTCGCCAAGAGCGATACAGATTGCCGCTTTCTGCCATAAATAGAAAGGAGATGCCTCCAACGAAAGCCAATATGACGTAATCTTTCCCCATCGCAGTATTCATGTCTTTGAACACTAAAAGCAGCATAAAAGAGACGATGACAGCAAGATCTGAGATGCGATATAAAAAAGCGAACTCCATCTCATGAGAGCGGATAAGTCCTTTTTGTTTCATGACTCAGTTTCCCTTCTGACACGCTACCGCCCTTGGGTGTCTTCCCCAATTGCCGTGTCGTGAACGTTATTAGTAGTTAGTGCACAGAGCATTCTGTGGAATGCTGCTGAGTTTTTTGTCACGTGTAATTTCGTTGATAAGTGTAAAAATTTGCTTTGTTGAGGTAAGTGGAAATAAGAATGATATTTAGCCCTTTGGCTAAGTTTGGCGGGTTAGGAAAAAGCTGGTACTTACTTATGAGGAATGAGGAAAAGTATTAAAAATGAAGTATCAGTACAAAGACAATGGTTTATGTGAGGGTAGAAGAAACGGGTGATTTGATTCGTTCACGATTAATGATTTAGTATCGAATTGCTGATATTTATTAAGATAAAAAAATCCCTCTCACTTGAGAGGGATTTTTTTGAGTAAGGACGAATGAATTATTCGACTTCTACGCCGTTTTCTTTGTATAGGCGGCGGCATGCGCGACCATCACTGTGGAACAGGTGACAACGATGAGCTGGAATACCGATCTCGATTTTATCGCCAGTGTCGACTGCAAGCGTGTCAGGCTGACGGAAAATAACGTCGGCGTCCGCACCTTCTAGGTTTAGGTATACTTGAGTTTCGTTACCTAGCTTCTCAACAATCATCACTTCACCGTGAATACTTGCATCAGCTTCAGAAGCGGATAATAGGTGCTCAGGGCGAATGCCTAAAGACATTCGGTCGCCGCGGTTAACTGTTGTACCATCCACCGGAATCCAGAAAGATACGCCGTTAGATAGTTGAACTTTGACGCGCTCTGCTTCTACTTCATCAATGAATACGCTCATGAAGTTCATTTTAGGAGAACCGATAAAGCCAGCTACAAAGCGGTTTTGTGGGTAATGGTAAAGCTCAAGCGGCTTACCAACTTGCGATACATAACCGCCGTCTAGTACAACGATTTTATCTGCCATTGTCATCGCTTCTACCTGATCGTGCGTTACGTAGATCATGGTACAACCAAGTTGGCGTTGTAGCTTAGTAATTTGTGCACGCATGTTTACACGCAGTGCCGCATCCAAGTTTGATAGTGGCTCGTCTAGAAGGAATACATTTGGCTGCGATACCAATGTTCGGCCAATCGCCACACGTTGACGCTGTCCACCAGAAAGTGCTTTTGGTTGGCGCTCAAGCAAGTGGCCTAGTTGTAGGATTTCTGCTGCTTGTTCAACACGCTTGTCGATTTCTGCTTTGTCTGCTTTTGCTAGTTTCAAGCCAAATGACATGTTGTCATATAAGTTAAGGTGCGGGTAAAGAGCGTAAGACTGGAATACCATACCAACACCACGTTTGGATGGTTCGACGTCATTCATGCGCTGGTCACCAATATACAAATCACCTGAAGTAATGTCTTCAAGACCGGCAATACAACGTAAAAGGGTAGATTTACCACAACCTGATGGACCTACAAAAACAACAAATTCACCTTCGTTGATTGTTAGGTCTACGTTCTTAGAAATCAGTACGTCGCCATACGCTTTACAAACATTTTTTAACGTGACACTCGCCATGTAGCTCGTCCTCGATCAATTTTTTATTATTCACCGCTCATCATTATATGAATTATCTAGCGAGCAGTAACAGTAGGAATCGGTAAGTTCTTGCGGTTGGTAAGAAAAGTAGGGTAGCACTTCAATAAAATGTCCTGAATAGAAGTGCTACCCATCATAGCCAAGTACGAGTTTCTCTCCCCCACATTATTCGTATTGTCTCCCCCGTGAAATAATTACCACAAACAACACTAATAATGACATTCCACTCGTCTGGCAATGCAAAACCAGCAAATCTTTTTCCTAATACGTAGGCACTGCTGGGAAAGGGTTCTTACCATCCACTCTTGGATGACTGCAGTTTCTAAGATTGTGCGTAGTGCGACATCCTCCTAATAGAAATAATTGTAGGGGGAGTAGAAAGGGAGGAGTAAAAAAGGAGGAGGAAGAAAGCAGTTGGTCGGAAATCACATTATTGCACCACCTAAAGTTGAAACCGATCACAGGAACTATCCATTTTGTGATTTGAGTCTCTTACCCTTGGCGATTTAGATCACGAAAATACGTCATAATTGTAAGGGCGTAGGGATTAGGAGGATGAGACATATTGGATTATTTCAGATGATATATGTCGAAATACGGCTGAACCTCAATGGACTAGCCCTACATCAAAAATATAAAAAGGATACGAACATGAAAAAGTTAAGCGCTGTAGCACTAGGTACTCTTGTTGCTTTGGGTTCTTTTGGTGCTAATGCTGCCATCGAAGAAGGACAACTTACTATCTGGATCAACGGTGATAAAGGCTACAACGGCCTTGCTGAAGTTGGTAAGAAATTTGAAGAAGACACAGGCATTAAAGTGACTGTGGCTCACCCAGATGGCCTTCAAGACAAATTCCCTCAAACTGCAGCGACTGGCGACGGTCCTGATATCGTATTCTGGGCTCACGACCGTTTCGGTGGTTACGCAGAAGCTGGCCTGCTAGCAGAAATTAAACCTTCTAAGAATATTCAAGAAGGTATCGTTGATTTCGCTTGGGATGCAGTACGTTACGACGGTAAATTGATCGGCTATCCAGTTGCGGTTGAGTCTCTATCTCTAATCTACAACAAAGACCTAGTTCCAAACCCACCAAAGTCTTGGGAAGAGGTTGCAGCATTAGATGCAAAACTTAAAAAAGACGGCAAGTCTGCAATCATGTGGAACCTAAAAGAACCGTACTTCACTTGGCCATTAATGGCGGCTGATGGCGGCTACGCGTTTAAATACACTTCTGAAGGTTACGATGTTAAAGACGCAGGTATCGCGAAAGAAGGCGTTAAAGACGCAATGAGCTTCGTAAAAGGCTTAGTTGACAAAGGCGTAATCTCTGCGGATATGGATTACTCAGTGTCTGAGTCTGCGTTCAACCAAGGCAAAACAGCGATGACGATCAACGGTCCATGGTCTTGGGGCAACATTGAGAAGTCTGGCGTTAACTACGGCGTGACTACGCTACCTAAGTTCCAAGGTCAATCTTCTAAGCCATTCGTTGGTGTTCTAACGGCTGGTATCAGCACTGCGTCTCCAAACAAGGACCTAGCGGTTGAGTTCATTGAGAACTACCTACTAACAAACGACGGCCTACGTATGGTTAACAACGATAAGCCTCTAGGTGCGGTAGCGCTTAACTCGTTCCAACGTGAGCTAGATTCAGATACTCGTATCGCAGCAACAATGGACAATGCGATGAACGGCGAAATCATGCCAAATATCCCTCAAATGAACGCATTCTGGGGTGCGGCTAAGAACGCAATCATCAACGTAGTTGACGGTCGTCAAACTGTCGATGCAGCTCTTGCAGATGCAGAAAAACAAATGACTAAATAATTAAGTAAGACCTTTTTAAGGAGGAGGCAACTCCTCCTTACTTTTCTATATTTATTCTATATTCGCTAGCAGGTTCCCTATGCAGTCAGTTCAAGGTACAAATGCTATGACAGCACCAGAAGCCAGCCTTCCGAGCAGCAAAAAAGTGTTCATGAAATGGTCACTTTTAGGCACAGTCGGCATCATCAATGGCTACGCAACAATCCTTATGTATTCTCGCGGTGAGATTGCGTTTGCACTACTTACGCTCATTCTTACCGCTTTAGCGTTGTTCATCTTTGGTAGTAAAAAGACGTACGCACACCGTTACATCTACCCTGGTATAGCAGGGATGATCCTTTTCATTCTTTTCCCTTTGGCGTACACCATAGGTTTGGCGTTTACCAACTATAGCGCGAAGAACCAACTCTCTTTTGATCGCGCTCAGAACGTACTTTTGGACCGAACTTACCAAAGTGGTGATAGCTACCCGTTCACTTTGTATAAAACGGAGCAAGGCCATCAACTTGTGGTTGAAAAAGATGGTGAGCTACTTGCAAGCCCGACTTTTCAGCTTGATAACCTTTCAGCATCGGAGTTTGATCTTTCACCAATTGAAGAAGTAACGGGTGAAAAAGAATCAATCAAGGCGATTGTTAAGAACCGCAGTGCGTTGAGCAGTGTCGATTTACATTTGCCAAGTGGTGATGATATCCGCATGAGTGGGCTGCGCAAATTTGCTGCAGTTGTACCTTTGTACACATTGCAAGAAGATGGTGAAACGCTTTACAACAACCGGACTGAAGAAACGCTACGTCCAAATATGGAAGTAGGTTACTACCAGCCTGTCGATGAAAACGGTCAATTTGTTGGTAGCACAGTGTCACCAGGTTTCGTGGTGAACATTGGTACCCACAATTTTGAGCGTGTTTGGAAAGATGATGGTATCAAAGAGCCGTTTATCAGTATCTTTATCTGGACCATTGTTTTCTCTGCGCTAACCGTATTGTTTACGCTTGTTATTGGTCTTGTCCTTGCCAGTGTGGTTCAGTGGGAAGCACTTAAAGGTCGCTCAGTTTACCGTTTGTTGCTAATCCTGCCTTATGCAGTTCCGGCGTTTATTTCTATCTTGATCTTTAAAGGTTTGTTTAACCAAAGCTTTGGTGAGATCAACATGTTGTTGGAAGGCTTGTTCGGCATTAGCCCGGCTTGGTTCTCTGATCCGTTCATGGCGAAAACCATGATCTTAATTGTGAACACTTGGCTTGGTTTCCCTTACATGATGATTTTGTGTATGGGCTTACTAAAAGCGATTCCAGACGATTTATATGAAGCATCAGCAATTGATGGTGCGAACTTTGTCACGAACTTTACACGTATCACACTACCAATGATGTTGAAGCCATTAACACCATTGTTGATCGCGAGTTTTGCATTTAACTTCAACAACTTCGTACTTATCCAGTTGTTGACTGGCGGTGGTCCAAACATGATTGGTACATCAGAGCCTGCGGGTTACACCGACCTTCTAGTAAGTTACACCTACCGAATCGCATTCGAAGGTGCTGGCGGTCAAGACTTCGGTCTAGCAAGTGCGGTAGCAACGCTTATCTTCCTATTGGTTGGCGCATTGGCACTTATCAACCTACGCGTAACTAAAGTAGCTCAGGACTAAGGAGAAATTACAATGGCAATGGTACAAGGTAAGTCATTAAAGTATCGTGTTTGGGCTACTCATATTGCAATGTGGGCATTCTTGGCACTGATTATTTTCCCTTTACTGATGATCATCGCGATTTCATTCCGTGAAGGTAACTTTGCAACGGGTAGCCTGATCCCAGACAACCCAACACTTGATCACTGGAAATTGGCATTAGGTTTCTCGGTGACTAATCCAGACGGTACAGTTACACCGCCACCATTCCCAGTAATGACATGGTTGTGGAACTCGGTAAAAGTGGGTGGTATTTCTGCAATCCTAATCGTGGCGCTATCAACCACATCGGCTTACGCGTTTGCTCGTATGAAGTTCAAAGGTAAGAACACCATTCTTAAAGCGATGATGATCTTCCAGATGTTCCCTGCGGTGTTGGCACTGGTTGCTCTGTACGCGTTGTTCGACAAACTGGGTCAGTACATTCCTTTCCTTGGTCTGAACACGCATGGCGGTCTGATCTTCGCTTACTTAGGTGGTATCGCACTGCACGTTTGGACCATTAAAGGCTACTTCGAAAGTATTGACTCGTCTCTAGAAGAAGCGGCGGCTCTTGATGGTGCTACACCATGGCAAGCATTCCGTTTGGTATTGCTGCCACTGTCTGTGCCAATCCTAGCGGTAGTCTTCATATTGTCGTTCATCATGGTAATTGGTGAAGTTCCTGTAGCGTCACTACTGCTTTCTGATGTAGACTCGTACACACTTGCAGTGGGTATGCAGCAATACCTATATCCACAAAACTACTTGTGGGGTGACTTTGCCGCAGCTGCTGTACTTTCAGCAGTGCCAATCACTGCCGTATTCTTACTTGCGCAGCGCTGGTTGGTTGGTGGTCTAACCGCTGGTGGTGTGAAAGGATAATCTCTTGTGGTCTGAGATTGATAAGAATAACTAGAAAAGGGCGACCACATGGTCGCCCTTATACTTAGCACGGATATTACAATTTTGGTTTGGCCGCCGATCAGTAATATCTTGGCTTTTATTGGCGTTACGCATAGCTGGCTGTTAGCTTAGTTCCTTACGATTCAATCACTAACAGTTTTTGTAACCATAACCTGAGTTTAGACTCAGGTTTTTTTATGCCTGTTAAAGGCAATTGTGCAATAAGTAGATAGAGATTAGCGGCTTTGCAATGGATTACACAGGGCTTGAATAATGCCCTGCGTAGCACTTCACATAAATAACTAGAGCTTAGTAAAAAGCTAAATTGAGGTAGGGAAGGAAGAGATTAAAACTCTCGGCTGGAAGGTGCGCATCCAACGTATTGAAGCAGCGTGTACAAACTTTCTTGCTGCAGTGCGACGCGACGAAATAAATTAGCAAAGGTAACGTCACCGCCAAAGCAAGTTTGAATGTAATGATTAATTTCTGTTTCGTTATACCCCTCGACGTACATGGTTCTCACCCACTGGTACTCGACCGCTTTTAAATTGGTCAACGTCTCTTCACTTAAGGTCGTTTCTTTTAGTCTCAAGATCCAAACTCTATCCAACTCCAAAATAATGGATGGATTTAAGCAAAGCTAGGTGAAGGATTTATGACAGAGAAGGGCGAGCGTGAAACAAATGGCAAAACCATGATGTTGCTCCACACTCTGGGTCTGGGTAACGTTGAGGTACTTAATAGCGTTCTTAACGGATGCCAGTTACTTGAGATATTTAACGTGTGCTTCCATTTCTTCCCCAATCTCTTTACGCATGTTCATAAGACGGATAGCGGATTGCTCTAAGGCTTTGTCTTCATCTGACTCTGGAATCCATTTCGGTACATCGGTTGGTTTTCCGTTTTCATCTACAGCAACCATGATAACGATACAGTGAGTGGTGAGTCTGTTTTTCATTTGCTTTGGATCACTGGCTTGCACGTCAATCGCAATGTGCATTGAGCTTCGTCCGGTATAAATGACTTTCGCGCTAACTTCGACTAAGTTGCCGACATGAATCGGCGCAACAAACCGAATGCCGCCAGCATATGCGGTAATGCAATATTTACCACTCCACGCTGCAGAACAGGCGTACGCTGCCAAGTCGATCCATTTCATTACGGCGCCGCCGTGCACTTTTCCGCCAAAATTTACGTCGCTGGGTTCTGCTAAAAAGCGAAGGGTAATGTCTCTTTGACCACTGCTCATCTGTCTTTCCTTGATGGGTTATTGTTTTCCCAATTTAGCAGCAAGATGAATTTTCGGGAATAGCGAATGAAACAAAATATTAACTTTTATTCGAACGCTGGAAGTGACAAGCCACAGCGTAGTTCTGTGGCTTGGGGTGTAGATGTTAATTGGCGGTAGAGGCAATCTCAGAATTGGACAATGGTTTTCTCTGTCTTACTTTTATTTGCGACAAGATAACGCCAGAGATGACTAATAACCCACCAATAATGTGGTAAGCGTAAATTTTCTCACCAATTAGTGTTGAAGCAAGTATGACGGAAACCACAGGCATTAGGTTCATGAACATAGCACTTGAATCAGCACCAATTGAATCAATCGCTTTGACCCACATCAGCGGCGCGAAAATGGAAGCAGCAATACCAGCATAAGCGATTAATGGTAGCGCGTCTTGGCTTGGTAACAGTTGCTCACTAGAGAGCCAAAGTGGTGTGAGCATCAAAACAGAAAAGAAGCCCTGCATGTAAACCAGAGTCAAACTACTGAATGGCATTTTCCAGCGTTTTAGCAGAACACAATAAGCCGCGTATACCATGGCAGCAACGAGCATTAAGCTGTCACCTTGCGTTAAGTCTTGATGTAAAAAGTAAGTGATATCACCGTGACCAAGCATAAATGCTAAGCCGCCGAGCGAAATGACACCACCGACGATACTTAACATTGATATAGATTTACCGAGCAATGGGACACTTAAAAACACACTGATCAAAGGAACTAAAGAGGTGATCAGGGCCATATTAGAGGCCGTTGTTGTTAAACCGGCATAGTATCCAAGTGACTGGTTGAGAACCATACCAAGTAACGCAAGAAACGCCAACTTAGCTAAGTAAGGTCGAATAATGTGTCGTTGTTTGATGATTGCAGGCAGGCAAAATGGCGTTAGGAGTACCATTGCGACAAACCAACGGTAGAAACTCATCGCACTTGGTTCAATGGCGCTCGCAGCCATCTTGTTCACAATTGAGTTACCACCCCAAATCATAACGGTGAAAAACGGAAGTAAATAAATCATGAGAACCCTATAGCACAATTATTGATGGCGCTAGTCTGGCAGGTCTTTATAATAAAAAGTATCTCTTAAAAGACATCGTAAGCGATAGGAAGACAATTTTGAAAAAGAGCGCCAGAAATCTTCACCCCTCCTTATCAATCGATCGTGCGCCATCAGATGTATTTATGAATTTCGAAGCGTTTCTCTCTAATACAGAAACACGAATTCATAGCCACCCTTGGGGGCAAGTGCAACTGATCAGCGGTGGGATTCTGGAGATGGATGCAGAAGACACAAGATTTCTAGCACCTCCACATCTTGCTATTTGGGTTCCCGCCGGAATTCGTCACACTAGCTACAACCGTAAGCCAATCGAATATTGTTCTTTGAATATTGCCCCTGAATTGACGGCGCATTTTCCAACTAAAACGAGCTTGATCAAAGTGACTCCAATCGTGTCATCTATTATTGAGGACTTTCGTCAGCGAGACATTAATGTGGCGCAAACTGATGAAGACAAGCGCTTGGTACAAGTGTTATTGGACCAGCTTGCAAAGCAAGAAGTCGAACATCACTTTTTACCGACTACCGACAATAAGTATCTTGAACCGATTTTAAAAGCAGTAGAAGAATCGCCGACGGATGAGATCAGTTTGGCGGAGTGGGCGGCAAAAGTGCATACCACAGAACGCACGTTAGCGAGACATTGCCAGAGTGAATTAGGGATGAGCTTTACTGAGTGGCGCTTACGTGTGCGATATTTACATTCTATGGAGTTGCTGCGTAAAGGGCAGACCGTAAAAGAAGTCGCTCTGACGTTAGGTTATAACCAAGCTAGCCCTTTTATCGCGATGTTCAAGAAATACTCCGGCATGACACCGGAGCAATACAAGAATCGATTGTTATAGCTGAGCGATTATGTAATTCAAACCACCGACCACGGCTGCAACCTGTGCATCGTTACATTCTTCGTCGTTCACCGTTGGGCTGTCTGGGTACACTTCCGTTGTCGTGCCGTAAACGCAATTTGTTACGCCGCCACACAGGCCCAGTTTTACCATTGGGTAGTTGATAACGCCAAACTGTACGACGGGTGAACCAATGATTTCGCCGTTTTCATCTGCTGGTGCAATGTGAGTCACTTTTGCAACTGACTCAATGACCGCTTTTTGGAAGTCAGGCTGAGGGTTTTCACTATCTCCCACCGTGTAAAAGCCATCTGGGATCATACCTTCAATGTACTCAATACCATCACGAGCAGCTAAGGCTGGACGGAACTCAGTTTCGTCAGAATCTGTCGTTTCATGTAGATCAATGTGCATTAACACATCGCCTAAAGTTGCAACGAGCTTCATGAGGTTAGCGGACTCTTCGGCAGGGCTATCCTTATAGAAAGAGCGGTTTGGATCAATCGCGTTTGGATTCCAGCGGTTGATCACCTCGTAACCCCAAGGGCTTACGCAGGGTGCAACGACAATATTGAAATGCTCTGCATAGCGCTCTGCTTCTGTTTCTACAAACTTTAATGCGCCATGTACACCGCTGGTTTCGTAACCGTGCACGCCGCCTGTGACCAACACAGCAGGTTTAGTTGAATCCCAATTGCGTGTTTTGATACAAAACAGAGGGAAGCGTGCCTCGTTGTATGAGAGCGCACCATATTGTTCAACATCAAAACGCTCGCGTAGGGCATCGATTTTACTGACGACTTCATCTTGGTAGCTACGTTTTACTTCTTGCGTTGCTAACCAAGCTTTACGTTCTTCTTCGTTCCAAGGTTGGCCAGGAGTACCGATCGGGTAAATGTATCCACTTTTCATCTATACTTTTTCTTTTGACTGCTGAAAGGTATCACAAGACTAGACCTGTCTTATCTTTACGGCAATATAAAACACCATTTGGGGTGGTATTCTTTGCAAAATCATCACTTTGATGAGTGATTCATTGGTGTTACATTTTGTTACTTACTCAATTTCATATAAGAGACAAAAAATGGCTGGAGCAAGTTTACTCACACTGTTGGACGATATTGCCACGGTGCTTGATGATGTCGCCTTAATGTCAAAAATGGCGGCAAAGAAAACCGCAGGTGTATTGGGAGATGATCTAGCGTTAAACGCTCAACAAGTGTCTGGTGTTGCATCTGAGCGAGAGATTCCAGTGGTTTGGGCGGTTGCAAAAGGCTCATTCAAAAATAAATTGATTTTAGTTCCTTCAGCTTTACTTATTAGCGCGATTATTCCATGGCTTATTATGCCATTATTGCTAATTGGCGGCTTATTTCTCTGCTTTGAAGGGGCAGAGAAAGTACTTGAGAAAGTGTTTCCTCACTCGCATCCGCACGAAGAAAAAGAGGAGCTAGTTAATACTGGCGAGTCGATAGAAGAGTATGAAAAGCGTAAAGTTTCTGGTGCGATTCGAACAGACTTTATCCTTTCAGCAGAGATCATCGTGATTGCGTTAGGTACCGTGACAGGAGCCAGTCTTGTTACGCAAATTTTAGTTGTCAGTTTAATTGCAGTGATTATGACGGTTGGAGTTTATGGACTAGTCGCTGGGATTGTGAAGCTAGATGATTTAGGCCTTTACCTTGAAAGTCGCTCAAACGGTAAAGGTTGGGTAGCGAAAGTCGGAGGGGCCTTGGTCGCTTTTGCACCAAAGTTGATGAAGTTGTTAACCATTGTAGGAACTGCTGCGATGTTTTTGGTGGGTGGAGGAATTGTGGTGCACAACGTGCCAGCCATTCATCACTTTGTAGAGCCGATTATTATGAACTTTAGTGGTCATTCGGTTGCTACAGCCATTTTGCCTATTTTACTGAACGGTATTATCGGCTTTGTGGCGGGGTTGGTTGTGGTTGCGGTATGGACGATGGTTGAAAAGCTTCGTGGTCAATAATCACATCTAAAACATGAGACGATAATAACAAGGGTCATGACTTCTTTTTACAAAAAGCATGACCCTGTTTTATGGGTGAAACGTCAGTAAAGTACTTACTTCACTTTCCACTCGATCTGTTCATTTGCTCGAATAGGCACAACGATATCATTGCCAAATGGCATCGTTTCTGGCACATCCCAAGCGGATTTTTCTAACGTTACTGTATCTGTGTTACGTGCAATGCCGTAAAAATCAGGACCGTTGAAGCTTGCGAAAGCTTCCAAGTTTTCCAACTTGCCTTCTTTTTCGAAGACTTCTGCATAAAGCTCTAGCGCAGCGTGTGCAGTGTAAGAACCAGCACAACCGCAAGCCGATTCTTTTGCCCCTTTCGCATGTGGCGCTGAGTCTGTACCTAGGAAAAACTTCTTGCTACCACTAGTTGCTGCTTCGATCAGCGCTTGCTGGTGGGTTCCGCGCTTAAGAATTGGCAAACAGTAGAAATGAGGTTTAATACCACCCACAAGCATGTGGTTACGGTTGAAAAGAAGGTGGTGGGCAGTGATGGTAGCCGCTACGTTGTCTGAGGCATTGTTAACGAAGTTTGCTGCGTCGGCGGTGGTGATATGTTCTAGTACGATTTTAAGATTAGGGAAATCATTGACGATAGGAGCGAGGACGGTATCAAGGAATTCTTTTTCTCGGTCGAATATATCAACATCGTGATGTGTTACCTCCCCATGAACCAAAAGTAACATTCCTACTTCTTCCATTGCTTCTAAAACGTGATAAATGTTTTTCGCATTGGTCACACCGGAATCTGAGTTTGTTGTGGCGCCAGCAGGATAGAGCTTGGCAGCAACAATGTGTCCGGTTGCTTTAGCCTTACGTATTTCGTCTGGTGTCGTGTTATCTGTAAGGTAAAGCGCCATTAAAGGCTCAAACTGTTCGCCATGTTGCTCTTTGAGAATTCGGTCACGGTAGGCTAGGGCGAGCTCAGTTGTAGTAACAGGTGGGACGGTATTTGGCATAATCAGCGCACGGCCATTGTAGCGGCTGATGTCGCGAACGGTGTCTTTAAGAACTTCCCCATCGCGTAAGTGAACGTGCCAGTCGTCAGGACGAGTGATAGTCAGTGTTGTCATTAATTGCTCCCACCATTGAAAAGTTGTCTGATTGGAGCCTAAGCGCCGTATTTGCTTTTGAGCAAACGCTTGCGCTTAGGCGACAGGATGATAGAGGAATTGCCCTCATATTTCATCCCATTTTTCAATTTTATAAAGAGTGAGAGTGTAAGTGGTTACTTCATTGTTAACCAAAGCGCGTGGATCGTACCTGGTAGAAAGAAGAAACACGTCAATATTAGATTAATCAAAAAGTCTTTATTTAGACCTTTCTCCATGAACACCGCGACAGGCGGAAGAAAGATACATAACAAAATCAGAACCAGTTTTCTTGTATCCATAATTAAGCTCCAAATCGATAAATGGGAGTAGTGATAACTTGGGTGAATTATGTGTGTCGTATCACACTTTATCAAACGGTATTTGGTCAGAACGGTGTTAAAAAACGCGAATATTGAGTGTAGTAAATACTTGTCACTAAAACCAAATTTATAAGAATATGGTTTCGAGAAAGTTGAAATGGATGAAGAGGCAGCAGACTCTGCAACTTAATGTGATTTGAGTATACAATACCGCAACAAATAAAAAACACCCGTAGGAAGAAGGCTATGTCGCAACCCGTTTTATCCCAAATTAATGTTTTTCCGGTTAAGTCAGTTGGCGGATTATCGCTGTCGTCCGTATGGGTTGAGAAGCAAGGATTGAGCTTCGATCGTCGCTTTATGATTGCGAAAGCTGATGGCTCGATGATCACTGCGCGAAAGTATCCGCAAATGGTAACCATTAAGTCTGCCTTATTGTCCGATGGAGTGGTGTTTAGTAGTTTGGGTATGGAGCCACTTAAAATCCGTTACCAAGATTTCAAAATGCAGGAGACACCTGCAACGGTTTGGAAAGATACGTTTACTGCCTATACCACGACAGATGATGCAGATGACTGGTTTAGTCGTGTGTTGGGGCAGCGCGTTGAGTTGTTGTTTAGTGGTGAGCAATCGAATCGTGTCCGTGAAAAGCTAGGTCAAAACGTCAGTTTTGCTGATGGTTATCCGGTTTTAGTGATCAGCCAAGCTTCACTTGATGAGCTGAACCGAAGAAGTTCAGAGCTACACTCAATGGATCAGTTTCGTACTAACTTAGTTGTCTCTGATACTAAGCCATTTGAAGAAGATTCATGGAAGCGCATACGAATCGGTGAGGTAGAGTTTGAGTCTCTCAAACCTTGCGAGCGCTGTATCCTGACTACGGTGAATACCCAAAGAGGCACATTCCGTGAGAGCAAAGAGCCGCTCAAAACCTTGCAACAGTTCCGTGCAAACGATGTCGGTGGTGTGTTCTTTGGCCAGAATCTTGTCGCGCGAAATGAAGGCATTATTCGTCAAGGCGATAAAGTTGAAGTATTGGAGTACAAAGAGCCGGAGTTTTACGCAGATAACTCGCCAGTGCGCATGAAGCTTACATGTGTTGAGCGTGAAGAAATTGCCCAAGACTTTGTGACCTTATGGTTAGAGCCAAACAAAGGTTCGTTGCCTAATTACTTGCCAGGACAACACCTGCCAATAGAGGTGAATATTGATGGTAAGAAAGTGGGTCGACGCTATACCTTATCATCCAGTCCTTCTCGCCCGGGTCGTTATGCTATTTCTGTAAAGCGTATCGCGGGTGGAAGAGTCTCTAACTCACTCTTAGACAACTTACAAGTCGGTGATGTTTTAGAGGCAGAACAACCTGACGGTCAGTTCCACCTTAAAACGCATGAAGCGCAGCCTCTGCTGTTACTCTCTGCGGGTAGCGGAGTAACACCAATGTTATCAATGGTGCGTTACTTAGCGGATCACAATCAGTTGGATAATGTGGTTTTCTACCATCAATGTCGCACCGAGAATGATATTCCTTGTCGCTCAGAGTTGGAGCAGTTAAAGCGTGAGCACCCAGGGCTAGAAGTAAAAGTCTGTTTAACGCAACCTGCTGTTGATTGGTTTGGTTTGAAAGGGCGTTTAAGTTTGTCACACATTAAGCAAATCAAAGATGTTGAACAGCGGCAGGTGTTTGTGTGTGGCCCGGATGGCTTTATGGATAAAGCAAAAAGTCTTCTACTAAGAAAAGGGCTGCCAGAGGAAAACTACCATCAAGAAGCGTTTGGAGTTTCTTCTCTTACGTCAAAGCCAGAGAAAAGTCTCGCTATTGACTTTAATGGAGCTAAAGTCGTAGGCAACAACCAAAAAACGTTGTTAGATCAGCTCGAAGATGCTGGGAAGGTCATCAGCAATAGCTGTCGTGCTGGCTTATGCGGCGCGTGTAAAGTTCAGCTTACGTCGGGGCAAGTTCATCATCCGGACGTGCCCGCGCTGACTGATGAGGAACGTGCAATGGGAACCGTGTTGGCGTGTTGTGCTGTGCCAGAGACGGACGTAACAGTAACCAACTAGGCGAGAGCAATTTTGTCCTTCGACAAAAACTGTTCCTAGACAAAAAAACGCTGCTATTTTTAGCAGCGTTTTGAGTTTTAAAGAGAGCTGAAAATATCGCTTAGTCGTAAATCGTCGGGATTGGCTGGCGTTTGTGCTGCGTTGCTTTGTAAATCGCTACCAGACGGTCACTAACTTGCTGTGGAACAGGTTTGCCCTCTAAGAAGTCGTCGATTTGCTCGTAAGTTAGGCTTAGGGCATCTTCATCTGCTTTTTGTGGAGCAAGCTCTTCTAAGTCTGCTGTTGGCACTTTCTTCACTAGTTGCTCAGGTGCACCCAATGTAGCAGCCACTTCACGAACTTGGCGCTTACTTAATCCGAACAATGGTGCCATGTCACAAGCGCCATCACCAAATTTAGTGTAGAAACCAGTGATGTTTTCTGCTGAGTGATCAGTACCAAGAACAAGGCCGCCTACGTAGCCCGCGATCTCGTATTGAGCAACCATGCGAGCACGCGCTTTTACATTGCCTTTTACGAAGTCGACTTTTGCTGCATCAGTTGGTAAAAGACCTGTACCTTCTAATGCAACGTGAGAAGCCGAATGAAGCCCATCAACACCTGCTTTGATGTTCACCGATACAGAATGGGTTGGCTGGATAAAAGACAGAGCGAGCTGAGCCTCATCTTCATCTTTTTGCTCCCCGTAAGGCAGGCGAACTGCGATAAATTGGTAGCTATTGTTGCCCGCTTCTTCGTTTAGTTGGTCTACAGCCAACTGAGCTAAACGACCACATGTCGTTGAGTCAACGCCACCGCTGATGCCAAGAACAAGAGACTTACAGCCCGCTTCTTGCAATTTACGCTTAATAAAAGCGACACGGCGTTCAATTTCAAAATGCGGATCAATTGAAGGGAGTACGCGCATTTCGTCACGGATGGATTGTTCCATTTAGGGTTCCTTTTCCTGCAAATATTTCAGACTCTAAAGCGCATTTGCTCAAATGGTGATAAACCATACAGTTGAGGCTCATTAAACGCGACTTTAGGGTCAAAAGCTGTAAAGATTAGTAGTATCATACCGAAATCATCAGATTAGAAAACTCTCTTCAACCAGGTAATCACCGGATATGAAAAAAATCGCCATTTTTGGTAGTGCATTTAACCCACCTAGTTTAGGGCATAAAAGTGTTATTGAGTCTTTGAGCCACTTTGATCTTGTGCTACTTGAGCCAAGCATTGCACACGCTTGGGGCAAGAACATGCTTGATTACCCAACTCGGTGCAAAATGGTTGACGCGTTCATCAAGGATATGGGGCTTTCTAATGTTCAGCGTTCTGATGCAGAGCAAGCTTTATACCAACCTGGACAAAGTGTGACGACCTATGCGTTGTTAGAAAAAATTCAAGAAATTTACCCAACTGCCGATATAACTTTTGTCATTGGTCCTGATAATTTCTTCAAATTTGCTAAATTTAGTAGAGCTGAAGAGATTACGGAACGTTGGACTGTTATGGCATGTCCTGAAAAAGTAAAAGTCAGAAGCACGGATATTCGCAAAGCATTGGCCGAGGGTGAAGAGATCGGCGCCTATACAACACCTTCCGTACGTGATTTATTACTTAGTAAAGGCTTATACAGAGAAACATTGTCTGGGAACTGAGAGGTCAGATTTTCATGGTCAGAGTCGTTTTATTTAGTGCATGTGCGCTGCTTGTGGTGACACAAGCTCATTCCGCGTGTAACTATTTTTCTGATCGTTCCGTGGTGTTTGAAGATAACACGCTTCCAATCTGTGAAGAAATTTTAGATTCCATCGGCGTGTTAAGTACTGAAGCATTGATTTGGTATGCAGCGGAAGCGAAGCTTGAAGGACCAACAGAAAACTATTGGGAGGAGTGGGCGATTAAGCCGGAAGACACCCCACTTCTAACTCAAAACTTAGAAAAGAATTACTTTGGTCTTGGTTTTTGGATGCCGGAAGAGCTCCGAGACGAAGAGAGTAAAATGGATACAGAAGAGTGGCTTCGTAGTCACGGGTTGATGTTCAGCGTCGGTTTTGGTGATAAATCCGACGGACAGCCAAGAATGCGGTTTGATTATCGTTGGCACGAATATTATGACGCTGACTGGATGATGCAGATAGAAGTACCTTTCTAGGCATCTCAAGCAAATGAAAAAAGGGCATACATTATCAATGTACGCCCTTTTTGTTTTAATCTACTTTCTGTGTCCGTAATTCTGAACACGTAGCTTGTTGAAGAGCAAGTTATAGCGCTTCTCCAAAGACTAAAAAGCAAAGCTGTTCATATTCTTCGGTGTTACCAGCAAAAAGAGAGTCAACAATTTGCTCTTCCTTCTTCCCCGACAGTTTCATTTTTCTTGCTTCACGTAGTGTTAGTACCAAGCAAAGCTCTTTAGAAATATTCATGTCACAGCCAGGAGTCCATTGATTGATGGTTCTCGTTAACGTTGAGTGCGCTAGTTTAGGAGACAGCGTCAATATTTCATGTCTTACTACTGTCAGTAGATCGGTTTGCAGATCCGAGCGTTCGGCAGTTGTTGCTAGCTTCTCGACGAGCGCTTTGAGTAGCGGTGAAGGCTTCACAAAGCCCGCCTGTTGTGAGAAGTCGTCATTTAAACGCACAGAAAAATCACAACGATATACACGAGAATTAGGTAAAAAGGTGAGGGAGCTCAAACATCCTTGAGGAATCCAAAAATATTGGCCTGGTTCAATGGCATACTCCTGCTTACCCAATTTAATGACGGCTAACCCTTCGATGACAGACAGTAGACTGTGCTTCAATGCTTTTTTACGCGCAGCTACATCAAGAAAGGGGTATTTAGCGTCGTGAAATTCAATTGCGTAGTTCATTATGAGTACCAGTGTTTTTTGGCGCTAAGGGTAACGTTAAACCCATACGATTCCAACCTGCTGAGAGAATTTTTTAGCATGATAAATGGTGGCTTAACTGGTATGACCATGTTAAAAGTATGGGTTGAAATGCTGCTTGTCAGCAAAACTATGCGTAAAATGTGCCAGCTTTTTTTGATATGTAATGAACAATGACAGCCAATACCGATCCTTATATTGAAATTCGTCCTTACAACGACGAAGAAATTCCAGCAGCGCTGGATCGTCTAATCCAAGATGATGAATTTATCACTGCTATCCTAGAACATCGCTTTGCTAATAAAGCAGCGTGGTTCAAAACGCTAATGAGCCCGATCCTGCGCATCTACCTGAAAGCCAAGTGGAGCAAGCTTGATTCTGTCGAAGCAATTCAGATTGAAGTGAAGAAGTATCTGAAAGATACATTGAATAAGACAACGGATGGCGTCACTTTTTCTGGTTTGGATAAGCTGGATAAAAACACGTCATACCTATTCGTTTCTAACCACCGTGATATTGCGATGGACCCTGCGCTCGTAAATTATGGCTTGTACCAAAGTGGGCACCGTACAGTTCGTATAGCGATTGGCGATAACCTGCTGAAGAAGCCATGTGCGACAGAATTGATGCGACTCAATAAGAGCTTCATCGTTAAGCGCTCTGCTAAAGCGCCTAGAGAAATGATGAAAGCATTGGGACAACTGTCAAGCTATATCAAACATTCGCTTGATACTGGCAATTCAATTTGGATTGCCCAAAAGGAAGGTCGTGCTAAAGATGGAAACGACTTTACTGATCCTGCGATTTTAAAAATGTTCCATGTCGAAGGTCGTAAACAAAAAATCAGTTTTGGTGAGTACACGCGTTCTTTGAAAATCGTTCCTGTCTCGATTGCCTATGAAAATGA
Organism: Vibrio sp. Vb0937; assembly: GCF_033338855.1. Classification (NCBI taxonomy): domain Bacteria; kingdom Pseudomonadati; phylum Pseudomonadota; class Gammaproteobacteria; order Vibrionales; family Vibrionaceae; genus Vibrio; species Vibrio sp. Vb0937. Next base: position 531,213 of record NZ_JAWOTK010000001.1, read on the forward strand.
TCCATGTGACATTGCCAAAGCAAAAGAGCTGTACGAAAAAGCAGAAAATGGCCGCTATGAAAAAGGCGAATTTGAAGATATCGAAAGCATCATTCAAGGTATCGTTGGCTATAAAGGCCGTGTACATGTTGCGTTTGGTGATGTGATTGAGCAAGAGTTTGAAACGCCGGAAGCTCTTGCTGGTGAAATCGACCGCCAAATTCACAACAACTACAAATTGTACCCAATCAACTTGTTAGCTGCTGGGCATGAAGATTCGAGCATCATTACGGAAGCGGTTAAGCGTCATCTCGCGGATAAGTTGGATCAGCTACCTGAAGGCGCAAGACCTTATTTGGTGGCGAGCTATGCCAATCCTGTGAATAACCAAGAGTAACTTTCGTCACTGAACTCTGTTGATTCAGAATGCCTTAAAGCCTCGGTCTGCCGGGGCTTTTGTTTATCTGCTCTTTAAGGTGCGACGGCGCCACCAAGGGTTAAATTGCTAGGCCATTTGGTGATCCTGTTACCACCTAAATAGATATCCCCTTTCACCGTCATTGTGTCTGGAAATACTTTCAGCGCTGATCCTCCAATATAAAGATTACCATCAACCACCAATCCTTCAGGAAGTTCAGAAATGGGAGTGCGAATAACACTTAGATCACCTTTTACTCGAAGTTTAGCTGGAAGCGCTTTTAACGGTGTATCTGTCAGATTTAGGTAACCGCCTAGTTTGATGCCTTTAGGCCAGTTTTCGATCTTACTACCTAGTAGGTTTGCATAGCCTTTTATCTTTGTTCCTGAGCGAATAACTTTGAGTGCGCTGTTAGTTGCTTCCAGACTGCCTTCAACATCAAGCCCTTTAGGCAAGGTTTTGATAGGGGTTTGTGAGATGTTTAAGTTGCCCTTGACCACTAGGCCAGAGGGGAGTTGGGTGTAAGGCTTGTTTCTAAGATCAAGATTGCCGTAATTATCGATGTGACCAAACTTAGAATAGTAATCTAGCTCATATGCCAAAGGAGACGAGCAGAGTAGGATTGAAGTAAGGCATAGGGAAACAAAACGCATAGTCAAAGATTTAGTTAAATACCGAGATCACAGGTGCTTATCTTATACTTAAATAAACCTATTATGTATTTTTTGCTCACAGTTTTTGATTCATAACTTAAATATTCAAATTAGAGATGCACGCTAAAAGTGTGCGCTTCTTTACTGCGCTAAGTAACTTCAAGCTTACTAAAATGAGATAAATTAAATGATTGAATGTGAAGCAGACTCAAGTGTAGAGGTGAGAAAAATATCAGTAGATATTTGAATAATATGAGATTCTTCCAAGAACTTCACAAAGGTCCTTGTTAGTATTATTGAGGTTTGAGGGAGATTTTCATGAAGTTAAAAAGTGTATCTATTTTTACCGCTGGTGTTATTGCAGTACTGCTGTCGGGTTCCGTTTTTGCTAAATCATACAGTACACCAGAAAACAAAGCGCTAATAGTTGCTGACGGTAAGGTAGGTCAGCGTATTTGTTACTACGATGATAAAGCCTACACCACAGGGGCCGTGATTAATGTTGAAGGCGTATTACTGATGTGTATCGCTGAGAACGATTTTGAAACCAATGGCTCGTTAAAGTGGGTCGTGTTCAAAAAAGATAAATAAACGCGCCGAAGTTGTCTGTTTCATTTAGAGCGGTTTAAGATTAAGAGATTGGAAAAATAAAAAGCGAGCATCATGCTCGCTTTTTTCATTAACGCGCGAGTGAGCGAGTTTTTAATTCAAAGATAAGTTTTTCAGCACTTACTTCAAATTTGAATCGAGCCGTCGCTTGGTTCGATTCTTCGGTTATTTCTGAAACATTGTATTCAACATCAGCACATACTGATTTAGCGAGCTCGATGTATTTTTGTAGTTCAGACTCTAGCTCTGTTTTTGTCTGTGCGAAAACCGTTACGTCGGCAACTTCGTCACCCTCTTTGATGATAAAGCCAATCTCGCCAGCACAGCCGCAGGCCTCACATACTTGGTTTTTTTCTAATTCGACACTCATAACGAATCCTCTTGTAAATACTAAGGGTATTCTATCAGGTATTTGATCTGTATCTACAAAAATGACGACTTTTGCGTAAAAAAGGAACAGAATAGGCACTTGTTAAGTAAGGGTTAAAGATTGGATTACTAAATCATCAAGAACGTTAATGTGATATATATCAACATTTAAAATCAATTAACGAACATAGTGACGAGATTTTGCTCAGTCCAGTTGAACTAATGGTTAATTTATAAGACTATTTCTTGATTGATTATTTTTAATAATTATCATTCTTGGTCTTTGAATAGTTTCGATGAATAATTGGCGCAAGGTTTTGATGAGACTAACTTTTCGCCTTATTTTGAGTAGCATGTATTGACAAAAACATAACTGAAAATTACACATTACGCAGTGTAAAGACGTTATGGTTTGGAACTCGACATGATATTAAATAGTCGCAATACATATACCCAAAGCGCTTTCAAGTGCAGCGCTTAGCAACCTGATTTCTAGGTTTTCGCTAATCGAACCGCATCGGCGAGCCGGGTATAATGCTAAGAATGATTTCATTCTGGCCTCATTTAATAGTGAGTTAGATGGATTTACAAAGAGAAGAGCTTAAAATATGCCAAAGCGTAGTAAAGAAGATACCGAAATCACTATCCAAAAGATCATGGATGCCGTTATTGATCAGCTACTCAGATTAGGTTACGACAAAATGTCGTACACGACGCTAAGCCAGCAGACAGGTATATCGCGTACCGGTATTAGCCACCACTTCCCTAAGAAAACGGACTTCACCGCCGCACTGGATGGCCGTATCTTTAAAATGTTTATTGAACACTTAGAGTTTGATAAAGGATTAAATGCATTTTCACAAAGTTGGATTAAAGCGCTGGAAGATGCTGAGTTTCTCGCGATTTTACGACTGCTATTCCATCACATTGTCACCGCTGAAAATGCGCAAGAATTTGCTGCTAATGGTATTGACCGCTTATACAAAATGGTTGAAAGCCAGTTTGGTGCGGGTGGTGACAAAGAGCTTGAGTGGTTGATTGGTCGATCATTGATCCAAATGAGCAAGTAATAGCCTTTAAAGCACCAAATTCTGCCACTATCAAAGCAAAGGCCCGCAATTCTCATATTGCGGGCCTTTGTCGTATCAAAGTGTTTTAGAGACGGCTTAGAGGAGATACGCTTTATGCTGCGGCATGCACTTGAGGGAAGTCTAGCGTCGGATGTTTTGTCACAATAGATCGATAGCCATAAACTTGCTCAATGCGCTCTGACGTTAGTGCATTCCATGGCGTGTCATCACAAACTAGTTTCCCGTTATGCAAGAGTACAAGGCGGTCTGCGTACTGAGAGGCTAGATTCAAGTCATGTAACACCACAACCACCGCTGCGTTTTGTGCTTTTGCCGTTTCACGAGCAATCTTTAACGTGTTGTGTTGGTGGGCGAGATCCAACGCTGAGGTAGGTTCATCAAGCATTAAGATTCGTTTTTCGCCAGATTGATGTAGTTGTGTCATCACTCGTGCTAGATGCAGTCGTTGCTTTTCTCCACCAGATAAAGACGGGTACAGGCTTTCTGCTAAATGCAATACGTCGGTTTGTTCCATGTAATGTAAAGCCAGTTTAGTGGTTTCTTTATTGGACAGTGATAGCGGTATTGCCCCCAGCTCTACTACTTCTCTGGCTAGAAATGGGAAGGTTAAGGTGCTGTGCTGCGGGAGCATTGCAATATGTTTGGCGCTTTTTTCAGGCTCCCAATCATGCTTTTGTTTACCGAAGTAGGTGATGTGATGATTCGAAGAGATCTCACCGCATAGAAGCTTGAGCAAAGTACTTTTACCTGCGCCATTGGGGCCGAGTAGGGCGGTCACTTCACCAGCTCGGATATCAATGTTGATGTCATCGAGCACCACACGGTTGCCATACGTCATCGAAATGTTTTTCCCCGATAAAACGATCTGGTTCATTACAAAATCTTCCCTTTTTGCTGGAACAATAAGTAGATGAAAAAGGGCGCGCCAATCAATGCGGTCACGATTCCAACTGGTAATTCAGCTGGTGCCACGGCAACACGAGCAAACATATCTGCGGCAGTAAGAAGCAGTGCTCCCATTAAGGCAGATATTGGTAATAGCGTTCGATGGTCAGGCCCAGCGAGCATGCGCCCTAAGTGAGGAATCACGAGCCCAATAAAGCCAATTGCACCACTGATGCTCACCGTAATACCAACACCCAGTGCAGAAAGTAAAATAAGCTGACGTTTGAGTTTTTGAACCGGAACTCCTAAGTGTCTTGCTTCTGATTCCCCTAACAACAGAGCATTCAGCGCCATCGACTTCTTCTGGAACCAGAGTAATAGGATGACGAGTGTTACAGCAGATAGAGCAATCCCTGACCAATTTGCACCAGCTAATGAGCCCATCGACCAAAGCGTCAAGTCTCGCAGCATCTGATCATCTGCGATAAAGTTCATGTAGCCAATCGCAGCACCCGAGAGCGCACTGATGGCAACGCCGGCTAACAACATAATTGTAACTGAGGTACCAAACTTACTTGTGCCGAGTTTATAAACGAGAATAGTCGTTAGTGCACCGCCAAGGAAAGCAAAAAGAGGCAGAGCCGCTAAGTTCATTAGTTGCGGATAGTTTTGGCTAAATTCAGCAAATACAACAATAGCGAATGCACCACCAAGAGCAGCGCCAGCAGACACACCAATGATACCAGGCTCGGCTAATGGGTTACGGAACAAGCCCTGCATAACCACACCACAAATTGCTAAAATGGCGCCGATGAACATACACAAAATGGTGCGAGGCAATCGGATTTCGTTAATGACCAACTGAATGTGAGGAGCGAGATCAGAACTGCCTCCCGTTAGGCTACGCAAACTGTCAGCAAAGCTAATGTTCATTGGGCCAACGGTAATAGAGGCGATAGCAATAAATGCTAAAAATCCACTAAGCACTGATAACGTCGTTGAAAGGGGGATGCGTCTTAACAACATGTCATGTCTCTATGGGTAAAGCAGTGCATTCAAGCGTTTAGCTTCTGCAAGGCTTTTAAGGCCCAAACCACCTACCAGAGCATGGCCATCAATCGTTATGATGTCTTTGTTCTTTCCAGCGGGTGTTGCAGCAAGAAGCGGCATTGCTTTTAAAATTGCATCGGCACCACCCAACGTTTCATAGCTGCGACCACTAACAAGAATCACGTCAGGCTGCATCTCTACCATCGCTTCTGTGGATAGAGGCTTGTAAGACGAGAGTTGTGTAGCGGCTGGGTTTTGTCCGCCGGCGAGTTGAATAATTGCATCGGGTGTCGTTTGTGAGCCCGCAACATTTGCAGGTCGCCCTTCATGGATCAGCAGAAAGAGCACTTTCTTTTTCTTCGCTTGATCAGGTTGGTTTGCATTGAGTGCTTGTACTTGCGCCTGGACATCTTGCTTTAAGCTTTCAGCTTGAGCCTTGCGATCCATAAGGTTCGCAATTTGATCAATACGTTGATAAAGGCCCTCGACATTTGCATCAGTATTAACAATTTCTACATCTACGCCAGCCGATTTCAATTGGCTCAATGTTGTTTTCGGCCCCATCTCATCAGAACCAATGACTTTTGTCGGACGTAAGGCGAGCAACCCCTCCGCTGAAAGACGACGATGGTAGCCCACTTTAGGCAGTTCCATCCCTTTTGGTAATTGACTGGTGACGTCGATAGCAACCAAGCTATCTTTAGCTTCGAGTTCAAGCAAGAGTTCAGTGACGGCGCTGCCTGCGCTAACAACGCGCTCTGAGGATGGCGTTTCATTGGCAAAAAGTTGACTACTCGCAAGTAGGGAAATAGCTGCCGTGACAACAGCATGAATAGTGATGCGTGTGTTCTTCATTTTGAAAGGATCTCTATCTTACTTATTTTTATGATGGCTCTTCAGTGAGTAACTGAGTTGCTTGAATTCCGTTTTCTTGTAAAAAGCCGAGAAGTTGTACTAGCGACTGAATATTCGCGGTTTTCTCTGCTCCAATTACAATCGGTTTATCGCTTGACTTACTCTCTTCTAACAGCGCGAGGGTAAAGTTGTCCCAATCGATATATGTCTTGCCGTTAATAGCCCAGTAAGGCTCGTCTTTAAGAATATTTACCGTGATGGATTGCTTATCGACATCTGCAACAGCCTGAGATTCTGTGCTCGGTAAATTGACGTCTAATGAATCGAGTTTGACCGCTGCGGTTAACATCAGGAAAACCATGACGATAAAAATAATGTCTAACAGCGGTGTTAAATCGGGGGTTAAACCGTTACGACTATTTTCTTGTGGTGTTTTAATCATTGAGTTGCTGCCTCAATCTTCTCAGAAGAGCGCAGTGTTACTTTTGAGTGGTCTGGCGAGACATGCTGTAACGAGATACCTTCAAGCCATAAGTTGACGTAGTTTAAAGTGTGCTCAAGCTTGGCGATTACACGATCCGCCCACAAACCAATGATCTGCGCTCCTGAAATAGCAGGAAGTGCGATAATGAGACCCGCGGCAGTGGTGCGCATAGCAAGACCTAGGCCGTCAGCCAAATCATTCGGAGTGATATTCCCCGTTGAAACCGCGATGCCTTTGAACATGTCAATTAGGCCAAGTACCGTACCAAGCAAGCCAATTAAAGGACTGATGACACCAATCAGCGTCAGCAAACGAAGGCCGGAATGCAGCTGATGGCGTTTTTCTTGCAGCCAAATACCTGCGGCATCTTCTCTTAAAGATTTCGAGAAAGAATGATGAGCAAGCAACATCGCAACACCACGGTACAGAAGCGGCCTCTTATTCGACAACTCTTCAGCAAGTGCTTCAAGCTCGCTCCCATTTGTTGGGTCTAATCCTGTGAGCTTTTGGCGAATGGCTCGCTTTCCTACACCAAGGCTAATTAACACATGGAATAATCGCTCGGTGATGATCATCACGGTTAGAGCTGAGCAAATGATCAAAGGACATGTCATCAGCCCAAATTGAGTTTGTAATTCTTGTAGTTGTTCCATTATCCATCCAACTTAAAACGAACAGGTACTTGTACTCGGTGAGCGACTTTTAGCCCACCTGAAATATGTGGTGTAAATTGCCACTGTTTGATCGCACGAAGTGCTGAGGCATCTAGCGACTCTGTGCCGGAAGACTCAATCAAAACCTGTTTAATCTGGTTACCATTCTCATCTAGCCATATCTCATACAAGGCTACACCTTCAATACCACGTCTTTGTGCAGACCTTGGGTAACGGGGTTGTGTTGGTTGACTCACAAACGTTGGTTTGTCGACCAAGACAGGCTGAGACGTTGCCCCTTTGGATTGGCTCGCAGGTGCGGATTGTTGAGCTACCGTCTCTTTCTTCACTGGTTCCGTTTTTTTCTTTGGTTTCGCTTCGGGCTGAACCTTTTGCTTTGTTACGGTTTTGGTGGGCTCGACCGCTTTAGGTTTAGATTGTTTAACCGGTTCAGGTTTTTTCTCTACTACCTTTTTCTTAACAGCGTCTTTCTTGACGACCTGTTTTTTTACAATCTTCTTTTCTGGTTCAGGTTGGTCTTGAGGCTGCTGCTCTTTTGGTGGTGCTACATTTTCTGGTGTAGATTTTTCGACAGCTGGAGGAGCAGACACAAGATTTAGACTTACCGAACTTGCTGGGTTTCCAGCCGGCATCGCGAACACCTTTGTCTCTTGAGAAACAAAAAGAAGTGCGGCATGGATGGCAAGGGAAGCACCTCCTGCAATGACATATCTTTGTACGTTCACGGAATATCTCGGGAAACTATGAAAACTTGGGCAGATTATTACTTACAATGGAAATAAGATCAATTATCAATTGCATTATCATTACGCTCAAATTATGATTCTTGCAGAATTTTTAAGATCAGCTTCCATCCCTTACATGATGGGAGTTAAGCGAGTATATATGAGCGTCGATATCGATAAGCTTGATGAATCAGTGTTGGGCAGTGATAGTCCTGATCCATTGCGATTTGCTTTTGTTAAGAAGCATTCTGCACATGCCGGGGGAGCGAGCGTACCTGTGCCCTCGTCTCAACAACAGGCGATTTTTTCGAGTATTACGGCTAACTTAATTAAAGCGACCAATAAACGCTGTCTTTATATTCATGTTCCGTTTTGTCGCGTTCGTTGCACTTTTTGTAACTTCTTTCAAAATGCTGCAAGTCGCACACTGGTTGATGAGTACTTTGAAGCATTAATGCAGGAGCTTAGAGAGAAAGCGACATTACCTTGGACACAAAATGGTATTTTTCACGCCGTATATATCGGGGGCGGAACGCCAACGGATTTATCTCCAGTACAGGTTCGTGTGTTAGGCCAGGCTATCCGAGACCACTTTCCTTTGGCTGCAGACTGCGAAATCACCTTAGAAGGTCGCATCAATCGTTTTTCTGATGAGTTGTATCAAGGCGCTTTAGAGGGTGGGTTTAATCGTTTCTCTTTTGGTGTGCAAAGTTTTAATACACAAGTGCGCCGCAGCGCAAAACGTTTAGATGATAGGGAAGATGTCCTCAAACGAGTGAGCGAGATCGCCAAAGAAGACAAAATTCCGGTCATTATCGATTTACTCTATGGCTTACCTTATCAAACCAAAGAAGTGTTAGAGCAAGATTTAAATGATTTCCTCTCGACTGGCGCACACGGACTGGATTTGTATCAGTTAGTGGTTGGTGGGTCAGCTCCCATGCTCAACCTCGTAGAAAAGGGAAAAATCCCGCCACCTGCGACCACACCAGAAAAAGCGGGAATGTATGAGCTCGGTGTGAACTTTATGGCCAAACACCATATGAAGCAACTTAGCGTGAACCATTGGGCAATCGATAACCGCGAGCGTAGTTTATACAATAGTTTAGCCAAGACTTATGCAGAGGTATTGCCAATTGGCTGTGGTGCTGGAGGTAATATCGGTGGCTACGGGATGATGCAACACCGCACACTAGAGACCTATATTAAAGCGGTCAAAGAAGGTCAAAGCACCATCGCGATGATGATGAAACAAAGCGCTCTAGAACCACTTTTTTCTGCACTCAAATCTGCGTTTGACCGTGGCATTGTTCAAGCAAATCAACTTCCATCATTTATGGGAGAGGACGCGTTCGTGTTTTTATTGCCTCTATTTAAAGTGTGGCAAGCGAAAGGCTTAGTACAGCTACATGAACGTAGCGCAGTCCTTACTCTTGCAGGCAGCTTCTGGGCAGTGTCATTGGCTCAAAGTTGTATTCAGGTACTCACATCAGAGATGAACGAAACCGTACCGAAAGCATCCAATAATTAATGAAAACAAATTGAACAAAAACGGAAGACACAATGGAATCAATCAAGCAACAAGTTGAAGTATTACTAGAGCAAGAACCACAATTATTGCCAGCTGCGATGGCAGAGCGTCTTGGCATTTCCGAGTTTGAGGTTGTTGCGGCTCTACCTCAGGAAATGGTGGCTATTGCACCAGGAGAGCAAGCGCAAAGCATCCTAGAAAGTTTGGTTGGTTTTGGCCCGGTGACGACCATCGTCCACTCTTTTGGTTCTATCTTTGAAGTTAAAGCGCCGTTTCCAAAAGGAAAAGTGGCGCGTGGCTATTACAATTTAATGGGTAGAGAAGGTGAACTGCACGGCCACCTTAAATTAGATAACGTTAAAAATGTCGCATTAGTCAGTAAACCGTTTATGGGTAGAGAGAGTCACTATTTTGGTTTTTTCTCAGAGTGCGGAAGCAATATTTTCAAGGTTTATTTAGGCCGTAACGAAAAGCGCGAGTTGATTGAAGAGCAAGTCACCGCATTTCGCGCCCTACAAGCCGAATTAAAAAAGTAATCACAAACATAATCGAGGCTTAACTCGAATACTAATTAGTAAAGTCAGGTATCAATATGGATCAACAAGTTAAACAAGAGCGTTTGCAAGGTCGTTTAGGGCCAGAGATCAAAGAGTTCCGTCAGGAGCGTCGTACACTTCAGCTTGCAACTGTCGATGCAGAAGGTCGCCCGAATGTAAGCTACGCGCCTTATGTCCAAAACCAGGAAGGTTATTTCGTTCTCATTTCTAAAATCGCTCGTCATGCCCGTAACCTTTTAGAAAACCCAAACGTTTCATTGATGATGATTGAAGATGAAGAGTCTTCAAAGCAGCTGTTTGCTCGTAAGCGCTTAACTTTTGATGCGGTAGCAAATGTAGTTGAGCGAGACACAGAGATGTGGCAACAAGTTGTTGGACAAATGAAAGAGCGTTTTGGTGAGATTATTGATGGTCTAAGCCAGCTAGAGGATTTCGTTTTGTTCAACTTAAAGCCAGAATCGGGGCTATTTGTTAAAGGTTTTGGTCAGGCGTATCAAGTGTCTGGTGATGATTTAGTAGATTTTGTTCACCTTCAAGAAGGCCACAAGAAAGTCGAAAGTGCCTGATTGTAAACCGATCATATGAATGTCGATCATTTGGCATAATGAACGTTTAAAGGGAGTTAGGTTATACTGACTCCCTTTTTTCTATTGGAACAAAAGCATGAAACCTGTAAGCAAGGAATTGAGCGAGATTTGCTATCCGTTTATTTACGAGGACAGTCCGGTTTGTGACTTTGAAATTACAGCAGATGAACTTTGTAGTCGTATTGGCCTTGTTCTCGCTATGGAGTTGGACGAGTTTAGCCGCGATATACTGACAAGAATGCAGCCTAATGTTTATCATCTAAATGGTTCGGTTCGCGGGAAATTAGCGATTACAGAGACGGAAGTTGAAGAGTTAAAGGCCGATTATGCTTTGCTCAAGCAACGTATTGATGGCGGCTTCAAAGGCTTTGTTCTACCCGGAGGGCACCCGGCAGCCAGTCAATTGCATTTGTGCCGTTGCCAAGCTAAAAAAACGGTACGAGCATTAGTTGCCGTTGAACATACAGGTAAGAAGCAGCCCGCACCTATTTTGTTTCGTTACGCGAACTTATTAGCGAATGTACTTTACAGCCTAGCTTCTTATATTAATCATGCTCACCAAGTCAAAGAGACGGAATTCGTTTCTCGTAGTTACGCGATGCCAAAGAAGTGAGCTGAGAAATTAGCGGATGTGAGCATCAGGGATAGGACAAGCACTGCATTATATTCTCAAATCAACTCGTCCAATAAGAGTTAAGAAGTCATAGCTTTGGCTTCTAGCTCTTTTGCTCCGCGAAGCATCGCTTCGATTAGTTCTCCTGCATTGAATTTCTCAAGTGCCTCATGCGCGCCAACTTGGTGAGCTCTGTCTACACAGATTTCGCTCGATAACGATGTATGTAAAATGCGGTATGAATGGTTCAGAGAGGAATTATTCTGAACTTCAAATGCTAATTCATAACCGTCTAATCCGGGCATTTCAATATCGCTGACCAGAATATCAATTGGGCGATGAGCCGCAGCGTCACTTTTCATCAGTTCCAATGCATCTAAACCATTTTTACAGATTTGATACCCAATATTGATGCTATCGAGTGCGTCACACAGCTGTTTACGAGCGATGGAAGAGTCATCCACCAATAGAATATTGAGTGCTTTTAGGCGTTCTCGCTCAATATCTGTCAGCATTGGTATCTTTGAATTCTCGTACTGCGGATAAATTTTGGAAAGTAGCAGCTCCACATCCAGCATTTGAACAGTTTTGTCCTCGTAGCGAGTAATTCCAGTCACGAAAATATTTTTTCCAGCGCTCGGAGGTGGCGTTTCAATAGCTTTCCAATCACACTCAATGATCTTCTCTATACTACGAACCATAAACGCAACCACGGTTCGCAAGCAATCTGTCACGATCAAGTAGCAGCTTTTATATTCTTCTTCACTAATAGGACGAAAGCCAACAGCCGCTGACATATCGATCACTGGTACTGTTAAGTTACGTATCGTAACGGTTCCAATGACGTGATGATGCGAGTAAGGGATCTTTGTCGTTGGCATGTACGGGACGATTTCACGGACTTTTAGCGTACCGATAGCGAAACTCTGTTGCAGGGTGAGCTTAAACATCAACATGCCCTGAGATTGATTCGCTTTGCTAACGACTTTTGCCATGAAAATAACCTTATAAATACCACCGAATTGTGTCTAATCTAATCTTATCAGACGAAGGCTTCAACCATCGGAGAGACAAATGTGAGCTTTTTAGACAATCTTTTAGAGAATAGTGATTAACTGAGCAAAACTTGTTTGTATTTTAAACTCATTATGTAGACGATTTTATATTCCTCGTGTATTTGGGCCTTTACCGCTGAGCTATTATTAAGAAATGTTTGGTCTGTTAAAAAGGATTGGGTACACTTGCGCGACCAGAATAGTGAGAGATAGATCAATGGCAAATACAGCAGCCGCATTACATATTCTTGTGAAGCACAAAGAGCAAGCGGAAGACATAATCAAGCAACTGAAAAAAGGCGCAAAGTTTCAGACATTAGCGAAGAAGTATTCAACTTGCCCGTCAGGCAAACGCGGTGGTGACCTTGGTGAATTCCGCCGTGGTCAAATGGTACCTCAATTCGACAAAGTGTGCTTTTCTGGCGAAGTGTTAACGCCGCATCTAGTTAAAACCAAGTTCGGTTGGCATGTTGTAAAGGTGCTTTACAGAACATAAGGCTTGGTATCGACCTAAACATTGTCAGATGAAACCCACAAGCATTAAATATCATCTGTACGGTCTCTTTTCACCAATCACTACCGTTATGACATGGCAGATACATTCTGATCTGCCATGCTCAACCAAACGCTAATCTTTCCAAACTAGAAACTCATTTATATGCAGTTAACTTGGCTTTTCTCATAAGTCGTTATCCTATTTCAAGCTTTGGTATGAGAATACGTTGGCTGGTTGTATCAATTATCAATGCTATTCCTTGCTGGTGAACTTTGGTTCATGTTCGGGCGCCATTCGCATATGATAGCGACCTTATAAAAATTAATCCTGTTCATAATTTAAGATGTCCCTGACTCATAAAGACTATTTTAAAATCGCATTTCCTTTCATCGTTTCTACGGTAACCCAACCATTATTGGGGGCGGTGGACACCGCGGTGATCGGTAAACTCGGTGTGGCTGAGATGATTGGTGGTGTAGCGATCGGCACCGTCATCATGAATACCTTGTATTGGCTGTTTGGCTTCTTCCGCGTCAGTACTACCGGGCAAAGTGCAATCGCATTAGGTAAAAATAGCCCAGAAGATCAAGCGAGTAGCTTATTGCGTCCTTTCGTGCTTTCGCTCTGCCTTGGCTTGATTTTCATTGCGTTGCAGTCCGTGATTTGGATGGGGGCAGAGCTGATTATCTCCCCTGATGCAGTCGTGGCAGAAAACGCTAAGACTTACTTCGATATCATGATCTTTGGTGCGCCGTTTGTACTGCTGAACTACACCGTGATTGGTTGGTTGATGGGACAGGCGAAAGCCAAAGAAACCTTGTTCACGCAAGTGTTTGGTAACGTGCTGAACATCGTGCTGGATATCGTCTTTGTGTTGTACTTCGATATGGGCATTGCTGGCGTTGCGGTAGCGACACTTATCGCGCAAATTTCGACGTTTGTTATTGGTGCGGTGCTGGTGTTGAAAACCTGTCGCTTCCCGCTGTTTGATTACATTCAGACCGCGAAAATGACGCGTAAAGATCTCAAAGTTATCGCGTCTTCCAATATGGATCTGCTGCTTCGCACTGTGTGTCTATTGGTGTTCTTCAACATGATGGCGCGTGTAGGCTCTCAGCTTGGTTCTGATGTGCTTGCTGCGAACGCAATCTTGATGCAAGTGACCTTTATCGTCAGCTACATGTTCGATGGTGTGGCGAATGCGTCGAGCGTCTTCGCAGGTAAAGCCGTAGGCCAGAAGAATCCGACATTGCTTGATAACGTGATTAAGCTAAACACGCAATGGACCGCGGCGTTCGTTGTTGTCTTGACCTTGCTGTTAGTGCTGTTCAAACATCAAGTGGTGTCGTTATTTACCACTTTGCCAAACCTTGTTGAGCTGTATCTAGACATGAGCCCTTGGTTATTGGCATTTCCGTTGGTTGCTGGTTTTGGTCTTACGTTTTACGGCATCTTTACCGGTACAGGGACGACGCGACCAGTGCGTAACTCTACCTTTCTAACCATGGTGTTGTTCTTAGTGACCCAATTTATTGCGGTGCAATATTGGGGCAATCACGGTTTGTGGCTGGCATTCACTTTGTTCTACGTTGGGCGTTTTGTCTTCTTGTTCCCATACCTCGGTCAAGTTAAACAAAAGTGTCTTTAATTCACACTGTCACAAACGACCTAATTTAGATGTTCTTATGACAAGGGTGGAGCCATCTGCCCTTGCTGATAAATCTGAAAAAGGTGATGAAATAACCTTTCCGACTGGTTTCCTTGCTTTAACCCGCATGATATTATTTGTGATGTTATATTATTACATTTAGTTTGATGCCGTGATTTCTCAACCAATACTCTCCGTTAATAATCTCAGCCTTACAGACTCAGAACGCACACTCTTCAAAGACATTTCTTTTGAGCTGTTTCAAGGTGAAGCTCTTGCCATTATGGGACCTTCCGGCATTGGTAAATCCATGTTGTCGAAAGCCGTCGCAGGTTTTTTGCCGTCAGATATTTGGGTAGACGGAAGTATCCAGCTTAACAGCAGTGAAGTCGCACAAACTGCCATGCTGCAACGGAGTCAATCCCAGCGTCCCGCGGTCATTTTCCAAGATGCACTTAAAGCGCTGAATCCATTGGCGTCTGTCGAGCAACAACTGTGTTTGGCATTGACGGGCAACAAAACACGCTTGTCTTCAGCAAACCGAGAAACGGTGACGACCTTGTTGTCTCAACTCGGATTTGCAGATCCAAAAGCAGCATTGGCGCAGCATCCAAGCCAGCTATCTGGTGGTCAGCGCCAGCGTATTTGTATTGCGATCGCGTTGCTTGGTAGTGCCAACTTGATCATCGCGGATGAGCCCACCAGTGCGCTCGATCCAATCACCGAAGCGGAGATCCTTGAGTTGTTCCGCAGCAGTGTTCAGCAACGCAACATCAGTGGTTTGTTGATCACGCACGATCTATCTGCGGCTTTGGCGTGTGACAAAGTTTTGGTGATTGCGGACAACACCATGGTGGCTTATGGCGCACCATGGCAAGCCATTCAGCAAAGTTCGCATCCTTTCTGCCAACAACTTGCGCAACTGCTGCCTTAACCTCATCTCTGGAGCCTATTTTGACTAAGCACAACTTGAGCGGGCACACGCAGCCTAAATCGGCGGAAGTTCGCTTTGAGCAAGCCAGTGTTCACTATTACTCCAAACCAAGTTGGTTAGGGGGCAAACCGTTTAAAGCGCTCGAACAATTGGATCTTGCTATCGACACAAAGAACATTGCGATTGTTGGTCCTTCTGGTGCGGGTAAATCGACCTTGATTGAGCTTCTGTTCGGTCTTCGTAAGCCCACATCTGGTGAAGTGTATGTGTGTGGTTATCCGTTATCGCGTAGCTCGGCTAAGCAGCGACAAGAGTTGTGTCAGCACATTCAGCTGATCCCACAAGAGCCGCAATCGAGCTTGAATCCTTATTACACCGTTCGCCAGATTTTACTGGAACCTTTGAGCAACATTGGTTTGACGCAAGAGCTCAACGAGAGGGTGGAAAAGGTGTTGGCGGATGTCGGTTTGGATCTCACATTGTTGGATCGTAACCCGCAGCAATTATCAGTTGGGCAAGCCCAACGTGTGGCTATCGCCAGAGCTTTGATTGTTGAGCCTTGCGTATTGGTTGCCGATGAGCCAACCAGCAGCTTAGACCCCGTCAGTCGTAAACAGATTCTCGACTTGTTGGCAGGCATTCAAAAGAGTCGTCAGATGCGCCTGATTTTGGTGACACATGACCTCGATGCGGCACAAACCCTATGCGATGAAATCCTAGTGTTAGACAAAGGACGCGTTGTCGAGCACGGCACAGCACAGAACGTGACAAATAACCCATCGCACTTGATCACGAGAGCCTTGATGAGCGCTCAACACAAAAGTAATGAATTCACAAAAACCATTGGAGAGGTTTCTTATGCACCTTAGTACTCCCAAGTTAGCTTTGTCGCTGGCTTTAAGCGCATTGCTGACGGGTTGTTTTGACTCTGGCGAAAGCAAGCCAGAAGCGGAAAAAGCAGCTGCACCGCAAGCAACGGAAATTCGCGTTGCCATGATGCAACCACCACGCACAGGTTTATCGCCACTTTCAGATGACGCGTTCAAACTGTCACGTTGGAGCACGGCAGAAACGCTAGTGAACCTAAACGATCAGTCGGTAGCAGAACCTATGCTGGCAACAGAGTGGGAACAAGTTGACCCGATGACGTGGCAGTTTACGGTACGTAAAGGCGTGAAATTCCACGATGGTTCTGACCTTGATGCCAATGCGGTTGTGAACTCTCTACAAAAAGCATTAGATGCTGCACCAAAACCACGCATTTTGGATGGTATCGAATGGCAAGTTAGCGCACTGGACGACTTCACTGTTGAAATCAAAACGACCTTTAACGATCCATTGTTGCCAAGCCGTCTATCTAGCCCACAGCTAGCGATCCTTTCTGGTGCTGCATACCAAGAAAACGGTCGTGTTGTGCCAATCAATGCGGGTACGGGTCCATTTGTTCTGACAGAAATCAACGGGACAACCAGCGCGAAACTGAAGCGTTTTGATGGTTACTGGGGCGAAAAAGCGAAAGTAGACAGCATTTTTGCTGAATACGTACCAAACGGTTTTGCTCGTGCTGCTGCACTACGTACCGGTGAGGCGGATGTCGTTGAAGCCGTTCCTGTTTCGCAAATCGCGATGATGGAATCTTCACAACTGCACGAAGTCGCAATGCCACGTACCAATACGCTTTACCTAAACAACAAATCAGATGTGTTTAGCCAGTTCGGTTTGCGTAAAGCAGCGGCTCAAGCGGTTAACCGTGAGCAAATCATCAAAACGGTTTACGAGAACCACGCCGATTCAGCGAAAGGTCTGTTAGGTCCAGCATTGGCATGGGCTCAACCAATTCGTGATGCGAACCCTCGTATGGAAACCATGGAAATGCGCCACGCGAATGGTGAGAAGATCACCATCGGTACATTTACCGACCGTGCTGAGTTGCCAGAAGTAGCGGTGCTGCTAAAGCAACAACTTGAAGCGGCTGGCTTTGTGGTTGAGCTAGACGTTCGTGAATATGCACAAATCGAAAACGATGCACTAGCAGGTAAGTTCGATGCGTTCTTGTTGTCACGTGCAACAGTGCTGGATTCTGGTGACCCAGTGGCGTACATGCAAAGTGACTTTAGCTGTAAAGGTTCTTACAACCTAGGACAATTCTGCTCTGAAGAAGTGGACGCAGCATTGAAACACGCTGATCGTCAGCCATTGGGTGAGAAACGCCAACAAGCGATCATCGAAGCAGAAAGCAAAATCCTTGAGCAATACGCTGTGATTCCACTGCTTCACGAGCGTGTAATCCAAGGTGAGAGTGACCGCGTGAAGAATGCTCAACGCGACCCACGTGAGCGTCGCCTGATCGACCAGTTTACTGAGGTGAACTAACTCGATGTCGTCTGTTGCCAACATGCGCTCTCGTTGGAGCGCTTGTATGCCTGAATGGTTTACGCGTTTTTTGTCGCGCTTCCTGTCTCTCGGGGTAGTGGTTGTGCTGGTGGGTTTGATGCCGGATATTGCAGGTATCGATCCAAGCCAATCAATCCTGCGTGCCCGTGCGGGTGCTCAACAATTGCTGACGGCGGAAGCTCTGCAAGCAATTCGAGAAGATCTTCAACTTGACCGCAGCGCTGCTGAGCGACTGTGGGATTGGTTGACGCTTGCCATGCAAGGTGACTTAGGTGTCTCTTGGGTGAGTGGCGCATCCGTGATGGAGAGCGTTCAACAAACCGCAAAAACGTCACTATTACTGATGCTTACAGCGTTAGGCATGGCATTTGTAATGTGCATGGCGAGTGTGCTTTACACCGTGCGTCGTTGGCAACAGAATCGTTTAGACAAGCATCATGATACGCTCAGTTCGGTGTTGGTTTCATTGCCTGAATACGTGATTGCTTCATTGCTGATCATGGTATTTTCCATCTGGTTGGGTTGGTTCCCACCTTATGGTTGGCAAGGCGTGCAAAACCTCTGGCTACCCAGTTTGGCAATGGCATTGCCTGCTGCTGGCTTGTTCGGTCGCTTGCTCAATGACAGCCTCAAGCGTGTACTAGATGAGCCTTGGGTGATCACTTGGCTATCGGCGAACGTCAGTAAGTTTCAAATCTTACGCTTTGCCTTGTGGCGTGCCGTTAGTAACTTGATTCCTCAAATCGCAATGACGGTGATTGGTTTAACCGGCGGTGCGGTTGCTGTGGAGCAAGTGTTTTCCATTCCGGGTATCGGACGATTGATCTTAGGCGCGGCGAAGTCACAAGATCTGCCGATGCTGCAAGGTGGTTTGTTAGTGTTGCTGGTGTTCTCGATGTTGATCAGCAGTGCGAGCATCTTATTGCAACGCTGGTTACTCGGGCACAGTGTCACGAGTGGCAAGTTGATCAGCAGTCACAGCACGTTTCGTTTTACCCAAAGCACCACCAAACGTGTTGTCAGTGCGACAATCTTTGCCTTGCTGATTGGTTGTGCGGGATGGGCCTTAATGCGCGATCCTTACACTATCCAATTTACCCGCCTTGAATCGCCAAGCTTAGCTGCCCCGTTTGGTGCCGATGCGGTTGGTCGAGATCTGCTTGCTCGTGTTGGCGGCGGTATGATGTCGACAATCAAAATGGGCATCATCGCAACCTTCCTAAGTTTGGTGATTGGTTTGCTGCTCGGCTTCGTGACTCGTTATAGCCAAGGCTTAATTGAGATCACCAAAGGTGTGCCATACATTGTGGCGGGTCTGCTGATTGCTGGTCTAACGGGGATGAACCCAAACAGCGCTTTGATTGCGATTGTTATGGTGTCATGGGCACCATTAGCGGCGCACTGTGCGAGCTTGTTGATGGAAGCCAAAGCGCAGCCTTACACGCATCTTGCGCCCATTTGGGGAACCAGTCAGTGGCGAGTACTCCGTTACTACTTGTTGCCTTATGTGCTGCCGCCATTGATTCGTCATGCGTTTCTGCGTTTGCCTTACATTACGCTTAGCCTGACGTCTCTGAGTTTTATCGGACTTGGCGTTAAGCCGCCCGAACCTGAGTGGGGCTTATTGATTGCTGAAAACTTGCCTTACATAGAGCGCTCACCATTGGGTGTCTTGCTGCCAATCTTAGGCTTAGTTTTGATGGCAATTGCGGTGAATTTGATTTTTGATGACAAGTGACGAGCAGCGATAAAGCGAAGTGAGCTTCCATATCCCAGATGTAATCAGTAATTTGGTAATTTAGAAAACAAAAGGATGTGTTTTCTGCCAGAAAGTACACAGCACGGTCTATGTATATTGGAAGCACCTATAAATTAACGAGTATAAAAGTTACGCGAACTCAGATGTTTAGGTAGTGTTACTCTTTATACACACGTAATCCTTTATCCGTTAATTCTTGAGTGACCACTTCGGATAGGTTTCGATCGGTAATAATTCCGTCCAATTGCTCGATGTCTAATGCATGAAAGCTCGCTATCTGACCGTATTTAGTTGAGTCTGAGATCAGATAATTGGTTTGTGCCGCCTTGATGATTGCTTTTTTAACGAGGACTTTATTTTCATTAGGTGTTGATAAGCCTTTCAAGCTCCAAGATGAAGTCGAAATAAAGGCGATATCAATATTTAGCCCATTCAAGAACTCTGCGACTTTTCCTCCAATGGTGGATTGGTTCTCGCGGTCAATTTTTCCCCCAGTGTGGTAAAGCTCACATTCACTGTGCGTCATAAGGAAAGCAGCAATAGAGAAGTCATTGGTGATCACTAAAAGATCATTACGATTTGCTATTTGATGGGCGATTTCTAGAGAGGTTGTTCCCGCATCCAAGTAAATCGTAGCGTCTTGACCAATTAACGTAGCCGCCAGCTTACCAATTTGAATTTTTTCATCCGCTTGTTGCTCGACCTTCGCATCATGGGAAAGTTCGGAATGTAGAGCTTGAGCGAGTTGCACTCCACCAGAAACAGAAACGACTTTACCTGAGGATTCAAGCTTCACGATATCACGACGAATGGTCATATGTGATACGCCAAGGTGGTCGGTTAAATCTGAAATGCTTAACACTTCTTGATGTGATAACAGGGATAATATGGTTCTTTGACGTTCTGCTGGGATCATAGTTTCACTTCTATATTCTTGTTTTTCAGTATCCTACCAATCTTTTCATTTGTTGTGAATATCTGTGAATTATGTTCTCAACGTTGTAGAACAGCCCTCGCTTGTGTTAACTGCTCGGAATATCTCTGCCCATAAAGAGGTATATATCACGACATTGTTAATTTGTGTGAAAAAATGTGATTCAAAGCGAGGTCTTAGTATTAATCTTCACATATAATCACATCAACCAAACAAGAATTAACAAAGTTTAATAGACCAGAAGGCATTGTTTTTATGAGTGAAGTTCAATCTGTAGGTGTTATCGGTTTAGGCTCTATGGGAATGGGCGCCGCAAAGTCATGTGTGCGTGCAGGCCTAGATGTCTATGGTTTCGATTTAAATTCTCAAGCGCTTGAAGAGTTAGGTTCATTCGGTGCAAAAGCTGTTTCTACAAATGCAGTTGAGTTTGCAGATAAGCTTGATTCGGTTCTAGTTCTTGTTGTGAACGCAGCTCAAGTTAACACGGTCTTGTTCAAAACCGGTCTTGCTACAGCGCTTAAGCCGAATACGCCAGTAATGGTTTCAGCAACCATCTCAGCAGAAGACGCAAAACAAATTGAAGCGAAATTGGCAGAACACAATCTTGTGATGCTTGATGCACCGGTATCTGGTGGTGCTGCAAAAGCAGAATTAGGTGAGATGACTATTATGGCGTCGGGAGCGCAAAGCACATTTGATGCACTTGAACCAGTAATCAACGCAACGGCAGCTAAAGTCTACAACATCGGTGAAGCGATTGGCCTAGGCGCAACTGTGAAGATTATCCACCAATTGCTAGCAGGTGTTCATATCGCAGCTGGTGCTGAAGCAATGGCATTAGCGGCACGTGCAAACATTCCTCTTGACCTGATGTACGACGTGGTGACGAATGCAGCGGGTAACTCTTGGATGTTTGAGAACCGCATGAAGCATGTAGTTGATGGTGACTACTCCCCTAAATCTATGGTCGACATCTTTGTGAAAGATCTAAACCTCGTATCGGACACAGCAAAAGATCTCAAATTTCCACTTCCTCTATCAAGCACAGCACTAAACATGTTTTTGAGTGCAAGCAATGCTGGTTTTGGCCAGGAAGACGACAGTGCCGTTATCAAGATTTTTGATGGTATTGAGCTTCCAGGTGTAGAAAACAAACAGAAGTAAGCGCACGTAAAACGGAGAAAAAATGATGTTATTAGGCGTTATCGCAGACGACTTTACTGGCGCAACAGACATCGCAGGTTTTCTTGTAGAAAACGGCATGCGCACAGTTCAGCTTAACGGTATTCCAAAAGAAGAGATTGATGTAAACGCAGATGCGGTCGTGATCAGTCTTAAATCTCGCTCCTGTCCTGTAGATGAGGCAATCGAGGATTCAGTAGCTGCGCTTAAGTGGCTGCAAGCAAATGGCTGTCAGCAGTTTTACTTCAAGTACTGCTCAACGTTTGACAGCACAGCAGACGGTAACATTGGTCCTGTAACGGATGCACTGCTTGCAGAGCTAGGTGAAGCGTTCACCATTGTATGCCCATCATTACCAGTGAATGGTCGCACAGTTTACAACGGCCATCTATTTGTATTCCAAGACTTGCTAAGCGACTCAGGTATGCGTAATCACCCTGTGACACCAATGACTGATTCAAGCCTAGTTCGTATGATGGATGCTCAATCTCAAGGCAAATCTAGCCTGGTAAACTTCCAAATAATTGAACAAGGTCCAAAAGCGGTAATTGAGCGCTTTGAAGAGCTAAAAGTACAAGGCAACCGCTATGCAGTGGTTGATGCATTCAATGCAGAGCATCTTGTCACACTTGGCCAAGCGGCGAAGTCTCTAAAACTGGTAACTGGTGGTTCTGGTTTGGCTGCGGGTATTGCTAAGAACTGGATAGAGAACCTTGAAGATCAAAGTGATGCGAAGCAAGATGGGAACCCTAAAAAGGCACCAACCGTTGTGTTATCTGGATCTTGTTCTGTCATGACCAACCAACAGGTCGCTGTTTACAAAGAAAAAGCGCCACACTTTGCTATTGATGTGAAGGCGTGTCTGACGGAAGAAGATTACTTAAATCAAGTGTTTGATTGGGTCATGACCAACATCGAAAGCGAGTTCGCACCACTGGTTTACGCAACCGCAGATGCAGCGGCGTTAAAAGCGATTCAACAAGAGTTTGGCGCGCATGCTTCAAGTCACGCGGTTGAACAATTCTTTAGCCAACTTGCAATCAAACTTCAGCAGCACGGTGTGAAAAATTTCATCGTTGCGGGTGGGGAAACCTCAGGGGTTGTAACCCAAAGCCTAGCCGTAAAAGGTTTTCATATCGGTCCTCAAATCGCACCAGGTGTACCTTGGGTGAAGTCACTTGAAGGCGAGCTTTCTTTGGCTCTGAAATCGGGCAACTTCGGCGATGAACACTTCTTTGCCAAAGCACAGTCGTTTTTTGAATAGGTGAGGTTGTGATGAATAAAGAATTGATGACAGAACAACAACTGCGAGAGCAAATGGTCACTATGGCGCGCTCTATGTTTGAACGTGGCTATGCGACTGGCGGCGCTGGCAACCTTTCTCTAAAACTGCCTAATGGACACTTTCTGGCAACGCCAACTGGTTCTTCGTTCGGCCGCTTGATTGCTGAAGAGCTTTCGGTTGTGGATATTGATGGCAACCATATCTCTGGTGAAAAGCCATCAAAAGAAGTGGCTTTTCATCTGGCGATTTATCGAAATAACTCAAAGTGTAATGCGATTGTGCATCTGCATTCTACTTACTTGACGGCGCTTTCTTGTCTTGAAGGTCTAGATCGCGAGAATGCCATCAAAGCTTTTACACCTTACTTTGTAATGCGCATTGGCGAACTGCCAGTGATTCCGTACCTGCGCCCGGGCGACCCTCAGATTGCTGAAGAACTTGCGCAGCGGGCTAGTGACTACCGAGCTTTCCTCCTGGCGAACCATGGTCCAGTGATCACGGGTACGGACTTTGAAGATGCAGTGGATAACGCAGAAGAGCTAGAAGAGACAGCGAAGCTAGCGTTCATTCTTAAAGATAGCAACATCCGCTACTTAACGGATACTGAGATTCAAGACCTAAAAGGGAGAGGTAAGTAATGGCTAAATTCGCGGCAAATCTGACAATGTTATTCACAGAAGTTCCTTTTCTAGATCGTTTCGAAAAAGCACACCAAGCGGGCTTCAAAGCGGTGGAATACCTTTTTCCATACGCATTCGAAGCGCAAGAACTAGCAAGCAAGATACAGCAGTTTGGTTTTGAGCAAGCGTTATTCAACATGCCTCCAGGTGATTGGGATGCAGGTGAACGAGGTTTTGCAGCTATTCCGGGGCGTGAGGATGAATTTAAAACGAGTGTCGAGACTGCGCTGATGTACGCCAAGGCACTGAACTGTAAAAAGGTTCACGCTATGTCTGGCATTGTTGATTCACGCTTCACTCGTGATCAGCATATTGAAACCTTTATCTCAAACATTCGTTATGCAGCGGATAAGTTTGCCGAACAAGGTGTTGAGCTGATGATTGAGCCACTCAACAATCGCGATGTACCGAACTACTTTGTTGCACATCAACGTGAAGCGGTGGAACTCATCAAACAAGTGGCTCGTCCAAACGTGAAATTGCAGCTCGATCTCTATCACGCACAAATTATGGACGGTGATCTGAGTACGTTGATTCGCGATGTGGCGCCATACACAGGCCATATTCAAATTGCTTCTGTGCCTGAAAGGCACGAACCATCGGAAGGCGAACTGAATTACCCACACCTATTCAATGTTTTGGATGACTCTGGTTACCAAGGCTGGATCGGTTGTGAATACAACCCAAGGCATAGCACGCAGCTGGGCCTTAGTTGGGTTAAACCATACCTATAACAATTTTAATTTCTATCCATAAATAACTTGAAACCAATTACAAAAACAAAGGGTCGTGACTATGAATATTATCATAACTGGAGGGGCGGGTTTTCTCGGAACCCTACTTGCCAAATCACTACTAAAAGAAAACAAAGCTGAAAGTATTACTATTGTCGACATTCAAAAGTCGCGCTTAGAGGGCATTGATGACCGAGTCGTTTCTTTAGTCATGGATATGACAAAGCGAGAAAATATAGACCAAGTTATTACTGCCGAAACGACACACATTTTTCATTTAGCGGCAATTGTATCGAGCCATGCTGAGCAAGATTTTGATTTAGGCGTAGCTGTAAATCTGACGACCACACAGTTATTGCTTGAGCGTTGCCGTAAAGTAAACCCTAATATTCGTTTTACGTTTGCTTCATCTTTAGCTGTATTTGGTGGTGATCTTCCGGAAACGATTACACCAATAACAGCACTTCATCCTCAGTCATCCTACGGGACGCAAAAAGCTATAGGTGAGTTATTGGTGAACGACTATGCCCGTAAAGGCTTTGTTAAAGCTGTATCCGTACGTTTACCGACTATTTGTATTCGCCCTGGGAAACCAAACCTTGCCGCTAGCTCTTTCGTAAGCGGAATTATTCGTGAGCCTTTGAATGCTCAAGAATCAAATTGTCCTGTAGACCCTACGCTAAAACTTTGGATATCGAGCCCGTCTAGAGTGGTGGACAATATTCAATATGCAGGGCTAATGCCTTATGAGCAGTTAAATAATCTGTCCTATAGAACGCTTAATTTACCTGGTATTCAAACTACACCAGCTGAGATGATTCAAACAATGGACACTCTAATGGGTAAACAACTTTCTAATTATATTACCTATGAGCATGATGCGGGTATTGATCGTATTGTGAGTAGTTGGCCACAAGAAATTGATTGTACTAAAGAACTGGAGCTTGGATTTAAAGCAGACAGTAATTTCAAGGATGTATTACAACAATTTATTTCTGTTAACAATATGGAGATTGTCTAATGTTACCAACCTCAGTAATTGGACTAATAGTAGCCGTATCAGTCCTTGTTTTTCTTGTATTACGTACAAAAGTACATGTGTTAATTGCGATGTTAATTGCGGCATGTATCGCAGGTATTATTGGTGGGTTAAGTGTTGACGACACGATTGCGACCGTTAGCAAAGGATTTGGTGGAACATTAGGCGGTATAGGGATTGTCATCGGTCTCGGCGTTATGATGGGGGCTATTTTAGAGGCTTCTGGAGCAGGAGAAAGTATTGCCTATAATTTTATAAAGTGGTTAGGAAAAAAGAAAGAAGAGGCCGCTCTTGCTGTAACTGGCTATATTGTTAGCATCCCAATCTTTGTGGATAGCGCGCTTATCATTCTTTATCCAATTGCGAAGTCTTTGTCAAAAACGTCCAATCGCTCGATTTTAACGCTTACGGTTGCTCTGGCGGGCGGCTTGGTCGTAGCGCATCATGCTATTCCGCCGACTCCAGGGCCTTTGGGCGTTGCTGGTATCTTTGGTGTCGATCTTGCCAGCATGTTAGGTTTTGGTTTGATGATCGCAGCGCCTTGTGTCATAGGTATTGTTTGGTATGCAAGATGGTTAGAAAAGCAGTTTCCTGAATTCATTCCAACCGAACATTTCTCGAAGTCTAGTGAGCAACTGATTAATGATCACAAAGAGTACATTGCAAGTAAAGAAGCGAAAGACCTACCATCTTTAAGTAAATCTATCGCTCCAATTATTATCCCAATTTTACTTATACTTGCGAAATCAGTGATGGGTTTATTAGAGGGGACTTTCGGTTTCGAAGGGCTGACTGCAACAACATTTGGTCAATTTATCGCTTTTATCGGCAGCCCTACTATTGCACTATCAATAGCGACGTTATTAGCGGTTTACACATTGGGTAATAACCTTACCAAAGAAGAAGCGAATGAAAAGATGGAACAAGGAATCTCCACTTGTGGCATCATTTTGTTAGTAACAGGAGCTGGTGGCGCGTTAGGTGCCGTATTGCGTGAAACGGGTGCGGGCGCAGAAATTGCTAACCAAGTTGCAGGGCTTCCTATTTCTGCGGTTATGATTCCATTTATTATTGCGACGTTAGTTCGTATTATTCAGGGCTCTGGTACAGTCTCCATGATAACCGCTGCTTCTATATCTGCCCCAGTTTTAGTAAATATTCCTGACGTTAATCTTTTATTCGCAGCGACGGCAGCTACGATGGGATCTCTATTTGCTGGCTACTTTAATGACTCGCTATTCCATATTGTTAATCGATTAATGGGGGTGACTGAGGTTAAGAAACAACTCATTATTTGGACTATTCCAACAACAATTGCTTGGGCTATTGGTGGTTCATTAGTCATGATTCTTAACTTATTCTTCGGATCTCATGGTTCAATCTTTGATCCTGTGTTACCACTTGCTGTACTTTTAGGGTGTGTTGCATTTACAAAATCTTACAGCGCTAAGCACGTCGAATTACAAGAGGTATAAAGGTTTACTTGTACTCTTCCATAAAGTAAAAACCTATCACAATATGTATTTTTATCAGATAGTTTAGAGTTTTTTAATAATATGAACGGCCCTATGTTTGGGCCGTTTTAGTTCTTATAAATAAACTATTTAAATTGAACCGATATAGGTTCCGTTTTCAACTTAATCAATATGAAATGGAATTGTTATTTCCCGCTTAGTAAGAGATTACCTATAAAGGTTCTATTCGAGTTTAACTCTAGTGATTTTACTCTAGCGAAGTAGGGTTACTTTATATAAGAGTCCAGTACTTTTAATACGACTTCCATATCTTTTTCACGTTGAGTTTTGTCTTCCTCAAGCACGACGTGTTCAAGTAAGTGACCTTTAATTACTTCTCGCATCAAACCATTTACTGCTCCCCGAATAGCGGCAATCTGCTGCAACACATCTTGGCATTCATGCTCTTCTTCCAGCATTTTTTTAAGTCCATTCACCTGACCCTGTATTTTACTGACTCGAGTGTTGAGCTTCTTTTGATCTCTGGTTGTATGCGACATGTCTTATCTTCTTTAAGTTACGGGCCGAGTTATTCTAACTGATAATGTAGCACTCAATTTATACTGGGGGGTAGTATTTAATACTAGGGGGGAGTATAGTTTGCGATAAATTAGAATCAACAACAGAGAACAACAATGGATTTTGTCGCGTTACTACAACAAGGTAATGGGTGGTTCTTTATTCCCAGTGCCATTTTGCTTGGCGCCTTGCATGGTTTAGAACCTGGGCACTCTAAAACGATGATGGCGGCGTTCATTGTCGCGGTGAAAGGAACGGTCAAACAAGCCGTGATGCTGGGTTTAGCTGCCACACTTTCTCACACTGCAATTGTATGGTTAATCGCTGTTGGCGGGATGTATATTAGCCAGAAATTCACCGCTGAAGCGGCTGAACCATGGATGCAACTTATCTCTGGGGTCATTATCGTGACAACCGGCGTATGGATGTTTTGGCGGACATGGAGCGATGAGCGAGCTTGGAACAAAGCTCAGGATCATGCTCGCGACTGGACGACGCAAGTTGTGGATACAGGACATGGGCATGTTTCGCTTTCGATTACAGAGGAAGGGGAGCATCACCGTTTCCAGTTGCGAACACTCAGCGGTAAACCTTTAACTGCTGAAGGTATCAAGGTTTCGGTATCGAGTGATGGTTATCAACCTGCTGATATTTATCACTTTATAGAGCGTGATGGATACTTGGAATCGGCGTCTTGCATTGAAGTCTCTAATGGACTTTCTGTCACTTTGATCATCGGGCACCATGATCATACCCATGACTTTGATGTACATTTTCGTCCTGGTTCTCATTTAGAAAGCGAAGATAAGGAATATCAAGATGCTCACGAGCGCGCTCACGCTTTAGACATTCAAAAGCGCTTTGAGAATCGAGACGTGACGAATGGGCAAATTCTGCTGTTTGGATTAACGGGCGGTTTGATTCCATGCCCTGCTGCGGTAACGGTTTTGCTTATCTGTTTGCAGCTTAAGGCAATGACTCTTGGTGCGACATTAGTTGTGTCATTCAGTATTGGCTTAGCCTTGACTCTGGTTGCTGTTGGCGTTGTGGCAGCAGTGGGCGTGCAAAAAGCGACATCTAAATGGAGCGGTTTGAATGATGTTGCACGTCGAGCTCCTTACTTATCGGGCGTCTTGATCAGTGCAGTTGGTTTGTACATGGGTATGCATGGATACATATCGCTGACAAGTTAAACTCTGTGGTAAAGATTCTTTTCCTTTCTTTTTGCATGGGTAATAGCTTCATGCCTTGGTTTGCCTATTTTGCTGCCGATTCTTGATTGAGAATCACTCGATCTGACATCGCTGCCATATCTACAAACCAAGTCATTCTCGCTTCACCAAGCATCTCGGATTACAACCGCTGCAATTGTGGCTCTAATATCTGAACCTGAGATACTAAATGATAAAACGGGAGCACTGACCACAGCGCTCCCGACGGCAAAACGCTAATTAGAACTCTTTTCTTTAATGTTCGATACCAATTTGGTCGCATAGTTAAATTTAACTATGCAAACGTTTCCTTTTGCGTACTCGTCCCTTCGCCAAACCTCGTAGAAATGTGACGTTTTGAAGACTTTTTTTCCTTCTGTCTAAAGTAATCGGGAACCAAGCAGATACATAGTTATAAAGTTATGTCTTGCTCTGCCAAACAGACCCAAAATGCAGTTTGGTTGGTTTTGGAGAAGAAAGGCTTAGCGCTCGATTAATGAGCATCAATTGAATTGTATTGAGACAATTATAATGAAAAGAATCATCTTATTAGCAGTCTGCGCCATGTTTGGTATTGCTGTCGTGGCGAGTATGGCATCAACGTACCTAATTTCGAGTCAGAAAATCGATGACATCATCTTAAACAAATCCCAAGTTCAAGCTGAGTTTCTAGCGGGAAATGCGAGTTATATTTTGGAGAACTCAGCCAATCCAATGCAAGATTTACAATCGCTTGTTGAGGGGCTGAAACAACGTTCAGACGTGAGTTATGCCGTTGTAATTGACCGTAACGTAACGGCAGTAGCCCACAGTGATAAGCACAAGCTGAACAAAACCTATAACGATGAATATACTGTTGAAGGCGCGACGAGAGGTGTTCAACAGTACTCAAAGTGGTATGCCGATGTCCAGAAAGTATGGGTGTTTGACATCATGGCACCAATTTATGTGGATGGTCAGTTATACGGTACTTTTGATATTGGTATTCCTATTACCGAAGTGAGCCAAGCGACGAATGGAATTATTACTTACCAGTTGATCTCTATGGTGGCGATCTTCGTTATGTGTGTTTTGATTCTGTCACTTCTGCTAAATAAACTGATGAGACCGCTTTCTGCGCTTAAAGACGCTCTACAAGACATCTCAAAAGGAGACGGAGACTTAACCGTTCGTTTGCCAGAGAAAGGTAATGACGAAGTCGCGCAAATTTCTTCTGCTTTCAATGTTTTTGTTGGGAAAGTACATGAGATTATTACACAAGTTGTAAATACTGGTGTGGAGCTTAATAGTTCAGCTGTCGCTTTGCGTGGGCAATCTCAACAAGCGCTCACAAGAGGGCAAGAGCAGAACGAGCAAACCATGCTGGTTGTCACATCCATGAACGAAATGATTGCGACGGTCAATGAAATTGCCTCCAATGCTGCCGGAGCGGCAAATGCTGCGAGTGCAGCAAGTAATGAAGCGCAAGATGGCTACACGACGCTAGAAAGAACCAAAACGGCGATGACTAATCTTGAAAACGAGATGAACAGCACTTCCAACATTATCGTGAGTCTTGCTGAAAATACTCAGTCGATTGGTAGTATTCTAGAGGTGATTAGAGGTATTTCGGAGCAAACCAATCTATTGGCTCTCAATGCGGCTATCGAAGCGGCACGCGCTGGTGATGCCGGCCGAGGTTTTGCAGTAGTTGCTGATGAAGTTCGCAACCTAGCGACTAAAACGGCTCATTCTACCGATGAAATTGACAATATGATTCACCAGCTACAAACTGAAGCTCAAAGTGCGGTGAATTCAATGAGTAATAGTAAGACTCTTATTGAAGAAGGAACGGCAGAAACCGAGTTAGCTCGACAGGCTTTAGAAGCAATAGCTGCACAAGTGACGACTATTTCAGATATCAATACTCAAGTAGCAACCGCAACAGAACAGCAATCAACGGTAGCAAACGAAATTAATATGAACATGGATACCGTCAGCCACTCAGTGAAAAGTGCGCTAACGGCGAGTGAGCAACTAGAAGAATCAAGTCAACAACTCGCGGAGCTATCGCGAACACTCGATCGTCACGTAGGAGCGTTTAGAATCTAAACGCCAACTGACCCTCTTTAATAAAAGCCAGTAAATGTTAATTGCTGGCTTTTTTATTTGAAAAAATCGAGTCTCAAATCGCTTAGCGGTGTTTGTCCTTTCTAGACGATAAAACAGAATACGATAAATTAGTTGAGTAAAGCTTAGCTAGGCGTTAAGTTTTGCGTTTTGCTTTAAATGTTCAACAAACATAGATATTTTCTTAGCTACATGTTTTCTAGACGAGTAAAAGGCGTAAAGCACTAAATCCTCAGGTTCGTACTCTAGAGTGACGATTTCTAGCTCACCATTTTTGATCTCATTTTGGCATGACTCAATTGGCAATATTGCGTATCCAAGCCCTGATAACGCGCCATATCTGGCGAGATGACCGCTGTTTACTTTGAATGAAGATTGCACAGTTTGAGTAATATGGCCCCCAACAGGGTTTCTGAATACCCATGGTGCACCATTTACTGCGGTAAGCGTCGTGATGCAGGGAACATGACTTAGATCCGTAATTTTGTAAGGGGTGGCGTATTTCTCAATTAGTTGAGGCGCGGCTAAAATGGCACTGGGCCAGCGTTTTATCTCTCTCGCCACCCAGTTACTGTCTGACAAAGTCCCTCTATGAAAACTCAAAATGACATCAAAGCTGTCAATAACATCATCTTTAGGGTTTAGCGTTGTATCGCAAGACAAAGAGATTGACGGGTATTGCGTGCAAAAGGTGACAACCGCTTTGGCCAGTACAGGTGTGTCTGGCATAAGAATTCGCAGTTCCCCTGTTACCGTGTGCGAGTGGCGCGTTACCGTTTCTAGTGCAGCGTTGAGTTGCTCCAATAACGGACGAGTGCTGCTATAGAGCTCTTCTCCAGCCTCGGTAGGCGTCATTCGCCTTGTTGTTCTATTGAACAACCTAATGTTTAACTTTTCTTCAAGCAGGGCAATGTGTCGGCTGATATTTGATGTTGGTATATTCAAACACTCAGCGGCTCGCTTAAAGCTGTTGTTCTCATAAACACAGTGAAAACTTTTTAACCAGATTTGGTCAACGTTATCAAACATTTCATTATCCCACTTTATTGGATTATCAAGCCAGCATATCGCACTTTATCCCTGTACTAAGTTACATACAATTTTATTTACAAGTTTAAGCGAACAAACAACGAGATATCGCGCTAGAACGTAATCAATAGTGGTGAATTTATGAGCTGGTTAGAACGGTTATTTGAGAATAAAAATATAATAGGTTCGCGCAAAGCGTCTATCCCTGAGGGCGTTTGGACAAAGTGTCCTGAGTGTGAACAAATACTTTATCGTGCCGCGTTAAAAGAAAATTTGGAAGTATGCCCTAAATGCTCATATCACATGAGAATGGCTGCGCGTCAAAGGTTGATCTCTTTTCTGGACCATGGAACACAACAAGAGTTGGCAAGTGAGTTGGAGCCACAAGATATTTTGGGTTTTAAAGACTTAAAGCGATATAAAGAGCGAATTGCTTTAGCACAGAAAACGACTGGAGAAAAAGATGCGTTGGTGGTGATGGAGGGCAAGTTATTGGGGCTGCCTGTTGTTGCGTGTGCATTCGAATTCTCTTTCATGGCAGGCTCGATGGGCGCAGTGGTTGGCGAGAAGTTTGTCCGAGCAGTTGAAAGCGCAATTAATACAAAATCTGGGTTAGTATGTTTTTCCGCTTGCGGAGGGGCGCGCATGCAAGAGTCTTTGGTGGCACTCATGCAAATGTCAAAAACCAGCGCCGCGTTAAACCACTTATCTGAGCACAGATTACCCTATATCTCAGTATTGACGGACCAAACTTATGGTGGCGTCTCGGCGAGTTTAGCCATGTTAGGAGACATCAATATTGGTGAACCTAAAGCAAGTATTGGCTTTGCGGGAAGACGGGTCATTGAGCAAACGGTACGTGAAAAGCTACCAGACGAGTTTCAGCGAAGTGAATTTTTACTAGCGCATGGTGCGCTAGATATGATTGTCGATAGACGTGAAATGCGCGATCGCGTTGGCCGCTTACTGGCTAAGTTAACCAACGCGAGGGTGGTCTCAGAATAGGTTGTATTAAAGTTAGACTTAGTACTTGCGTTTATTGAGCCGTAATCATTACAAACCGTTCATTTTGCCCCCATCTTGGTTCCGCATTCATTAGGCTGAGATCCAACGCCGTTTGGTATGGGTCAACAGCAAAATGGTCGCTTACTAACCCCCAGAGCATCCAGTTGATTGCGGTTTCATTCTCGGTAAGCTCTTCGAGTGGCGCTTGGAGGAAAAAGTACTCATCTTCGCCATCGTAACCGAGCCGATCATAGATAATGTTGCGTAGCTCTCGATCCAAATCATGTTGGAGGTTGATTGAGTCGTACAGTTGCTCTTCTGTTGGGCCATTCTCATGGTGATAAACATTGCGTTTTGACTCTTTGTGTAAAGTACCTGCGCCAGTTTCAATGCTTACTTTCTTTTGCGAGTGTTGCTCAAGAACTTGAATGATTTCATCCTCTAGTTGATCGAGTTTACTCAGCAAAACTTGATTGTTTATGTCACCAGCGGGGGAGGCCATCGTTTGGAAGGCTTTCACTCTCTCGTAGACTGCTTTCCCGTGAGGAAGGGCTGCAAAACACTGTTCTTGGAGCGCTTCATTGGCTTGCCAAATGCCCGAGTAGAGCTCGTAATCATGTGTATATGGTGGAAGCTCTTCAGTATCTTCCCCTAACAATTCTCGCCAGCGATTTTGCCACTGTTCTTCTTTTGCGTGTTTTACACGCGCGTATTGCTTAACCCAGCGGTTACGAAGTTTTACCCCAAAAATGGCAAGTCCCCATGGAGCGAGCAAATAAAAATAATAGTGAGAAGAGTTATCCCAAAAGTAACCGTAAACGTAAACACCAAAAGCAAGCACCCAAGTTCCAATAGTACAAGCAATAACCCCGGACATTATTGATGATTGGCGCTTTGTTTCTCTTAATGTATTACCTTCAGCACATAACCAAAAAATGCCGCCAAAAACAAAGGCAAACGTTGTCATGAAGTAGGCAATCCCCGCTCCCAAAAATCCCCAAAGTGACATGTATTATCCCTAGCCAAATATCTGCTTTATTCACTCATCAATGACTGGAGGAGTAAATGTGTTTGATTTGGCGGAGAATTTACCATTAATGCCAACCTTTTGATATGCACTCTATGACTTATTGGGAATGAGTCACAAATAAAAATAGATGGTATCAAGCATCAAAATTTAATTTAGAACCTTTGATTGTCGTGAACTCTATCTGGAAGAGTTAAGGGGGGCGTTTAAGGGCAATTTTCCTCATAAAGTCGTTATTTAGAAAAAGGTAAATTAATGTTTTTATTGATAATTGTGAGTTTTTTTGGAGTGGGATTGCTCCCATTTAATTAGAGTAAAAGACCTATTTTTGGGAGCGGTTTCATAAATTTTATGACACTGATTTCACTGTTTGAGCTGTAAAGAATATAAACCCCCACTCAATGTATGTTAATAATCAATGAGTGTTGTTATGTCTCATATCCGTTTTTTCCCGCGCCATCGTTTGGCGCTTGCTTGTATGCTAGCGAGTGTGTCTGGCTTCTCTTTTGCACAAAATCAGTGTGCTGTTGCTGATTTACAACAATCGCGAGATCTGGCTACTGCCGTTTCTGGTGCTGAGTATGATTGCTACCACGCTTGGTTTTCAGCACCTTCAGAAACGCTGAATGATATCTATAGTGAAGCGAGCCTAAGCCGTATCCAAGTCGCGCTGGATCAAGAAATCGCTCGCTATCGTGGTGAAGCAGATCAAGCTCGTATTCTAGAGAACCTAGGCGAATTTATTCGAGCGGCCTACTACGTTCGCTACAACGCTGGTACTGGTACACCTGAGTTTTCGCAAGCGTTGAGTCAGCGTTTTGCTCAGTCGACGAACCTATTCCTAAACAACCCTCATGCTTTGGATCAGGGTCGTGAACAAGTTGGTGCAATGAAGAGCCTGACTTTGATGGTTGATAACGTTAAGCAGTTGCCGCTGACCATGGATAGCATGATGGCCGCGTTGATGCACTTTAATCGTGAAACCGCGCAGGACACGCAATGGGTCGATGGTTTGAACAACTTGTTCCGCTCTATGGCAGGCCATGCGGCGAACGATGCGTTCTACCGATACATGGCAAACAATACACACCATATTGATACGTTGGTGAAATTTGCATCTGATAATGCTTGGGCATTAGATACGGATGCAAGCTTTATCGTTTTCAATGCATTACGTGAAACTGGTCGTTTGCTCGCGAGCCCAGATCAGGAGACCAAACGCAAAGCATTGGCAGTAATGCAACAGGTGATGCAGCGTTATCCACTGGGTAGTGAGCATGACAAACTATGGCTTGCTGCCGTTGAAATGATGAGCTACTACGCACCAGAAGGCCTAAATGGTCTGAATATTGAGCAAGCCAAGCAAGATTTAGCTGCACGTGTAATGCCAAATCGTTTTGAATGTCAGGGACCTGCCATTATTCGCTCTGAAGATCTGACCGATGCTCAAGCAGCGAAAGCGTGTGAAGTGCTAGCGGCAAAAGAAGCCGACTTCCATCGAGTTGCGAATACGGGTAATCAACCTGTCGCTGATGATTTGAATGATCGTGTTGAAGTGGCGGTATTCGCGAGTAACGCTAGTTACGTTGATTACTCTTCATTCCTATTTGGTAATACAACGGACAACGGTGGTCAGTACCTAGAAGGTGACCCTTCAAAAGCGGAAAATACTGCGCGTTTCGTCGCTTATCGCTACGCGAATGGTGAAGATCTCTCTATCTTGAACCTAGAACATGAATACACGCACTATTTAGATGCACGATTTAACCAATACGGTTCGTTCAGCGATAACTTGGCTCATGGTCATATTGTTTGGTGGCTAGAAGGTTTTGCTGAATACATGCATTACAAGCAAGGTTACCAAGCTGCGATTGAGCTGATTGCAGATGGTAAACTGAGCCTTTCCACTGTGTTTGATACCACGTACTCTCACGATACCAATCGTATCTATCGTTGGGGTTATCTAGCTGTTCGATTCATGTTAGAAAATCATCCACAAGACGTCGAAAGCTTGTTGGCATTGTCGCGCTCTGGCCAGTTCGAACAATGGGCACAGCAGGTGACGTCTTTAGGTCAACAATACGATGCTGAGTTTGAACGTTGGTTGGACACATTAAAAGTGGAACCTGAGCAACCTGGTACAGACCCAGAAGAACCAACAGAACCAACAAGCCCTGAAGCACAAGTGACTGAATTGACGGCGAACCAAAGCCTTCAGCTCAGTGGCGAAGCATACAGCGAAAAACTGTTCTACGTTGATGTTCCAGCCAACACCGTTAACTTCAATGTATCTATTGAGGGTGCGGGTGATGCGGATCTTTACATGAGCTACAACAAAGTCGCGCATTACTATGATTTCGAAATGAGTCAATATGCTGATGGCAGCAATGAAGAGATTGTGTTTGAACCAGAGCAAGATGGTTACGTTAAAGCGGGTCGTTACTACATCAGCTTAACTGGACGTGATAGCTATGACTCAGTGAATCTTGTGGCTGCGCTAGAAGTGGAAGCGCAAACACCGCCAACCCAAGTGCAAGATGATTTAGCACCTGTGGTATTAGAGTCTGGTGAAGCCAAAATGCTTACCGTTCACAAGCAGCGCTATGCAGCAGTTTATGTGCCTGAAGGTGTTGAAGAGGTTCGTGTATGGCTAACGGCTCACTCTCAAACTGGTAATGTCGATCTATACGCGAGTAGAGAGCATTGGCCTACAGTAGAGCAGAACGAGTATGCGTCCAACTATGCAGGCAGCAATGAATACCTTGAGATTCCTGTTACTGAAGCAGGGTACGTGCACTTTGCTCTTCAGGCTCCAGAGCAAGGCGATGACGTTGAAATGCTAGTGCACTTCAACTAAACAGGTTCGATTAACTAAAGTCGAGATAAAACGTCGCTGATACAGCGACGTTTTTGTTTATATCGGACACGATTATAAACAAACAGCGGCGAATGCTAGTTAATCGGCTGATCTATCGAGTTATCAGTTGCCCTTTTTCTAAACGGCTTTAGGTTTGTATTGCAATTTACCGCGCACATAAACTTTTTTAGCGACGCGTTCTGTGACCTAGCTTCTGATTTGTGCTTCCCAAATGGATACAATATATATGCACCCCGTGCAATAAAGTGAAAAGGGAAAGACATGAAAACGCTTATTTATGAAACGTTGATTAGCCTTGCTAACCAAGAACCAGAACAACATGCAAGAATCCGACAAAATCTCTATGAACAGTTGGATCTGCCGTTCGATAAGCAGCTGGCTTTGTATTCTTGTGCCCTTGGTCCTGCAAGTTCAGGCAAGTTGGAGAGCAGTCAAGGCATTAACAACGCGGTAGATTGCGCGGTTAAACTGCTTGAAACTCCTGAGCGCTAATTCACTCGTTGTTTTAATCACGGCCCGAACCCCAAGGGCCGTTTTTAATTGCGGTTAAATTGATTTCAACGTCGTTATTACTCTGCTCTTTCCGCTAGCACTTCTTTGAATGCAAACATGCCGTTTAATGCCGCGGGAAAACCTGCGTAGACGGACATCTGCAAAATGATCTCTTTAATCTCATCCTCGCTACAGCCTACATTCAGCGCTGCATTTAAGTGCACTTTTAGTTGCGGCGCGCAATTCCCCATTGCCGTTAGCGCGGCGACGGTTGCGATTTCTCTCGATTTTAGGTCTAAGCCCGGGCGAGCATAAATATCGCCAAACGGATACTCAATGGTGTACTGAGCTAAATCTGGACAAATATCTTGTAAGGTTTCGATGACATTATGACCAGCGTCGCCATCAATTTGAGAGAGTAGTTCTAATCCTTTGTTAAAGCGTGATTGTTCCATCGGTATGTTCCTAGTGAATAAACGTAAACACACCTTAATCGTTAGAGTTAACTCTAAGTCAACGAACTTTTCCGCTTTTATACAAGGCAATTTTTTCTTCTAGAGCCGATAAGTGCTTTTTCTGTTGCTCAATGTGGCGTTTGAGGTTTTCTTGGTGTTGTTCTAACAGGGCTTGACGTTGTGGTACAGATTGAGAGCCGACTTCCCTTAATTTGGCATATTCTAGAATCTCTTCAAGTGGCATTGCAGTTTCTTTTAAACGTTTAACAAAGCTTATCCAGTTTAGATCTTTCGAACTATACATTCGATGTCCACTCGCGTTTCTATGGACATGTTTAAGTAAACCGATTTTTTCATAGTATCGAAGAGTATGAGCAGATAGCCCGACGAGGTCAGAAAATTCTTTGATATTCAATATTATCCTCCAAGGTAGAGCATACCCCCATAGAGATAAGCTAAGTTTCGCATTTTGAAGTCATTTCGGGACAGATACAAACAGAAATCTTTAGTCTTTTAACACTAGGTATGGTGATTTACTGGATTTTTGAAACGCGCCAAACGTGATCCACCTGCCAGTTTCGTTTTATTAACAATTGATTACTCAACGGGTTGGCTTGGCTATTTTTATCCTTTGGGCCTATTTTAGGGCGTACATAGGTCTTATGTTCTATCTTTTTAAATTGAAGTTTTTGCTAAGCAAAACAATGTTTTAGGTTTGTGTTGGGCTATTTGGGTTGTATGTTGTGTGCCCGTTATTCACTCAGAACGATTTATCGCTGTGCAATGGATGAGTCGCTACGCCTTCGATTTCAGCCTTGAGTTAGTGCTAAAAGGGTGAGTGCCTCTGATGAATAGCTTTTATAATTTCGATTATTGAATTCACTCACAAAAAAATGCAAACAAGTAATCGTGAGTGGAAACGAGCAGGAGAACAACATGAGTGGCTCACAGGAAACACAATCATTCGGTGCAAACGTTATCTTACATGCGTTTGATTGGAAGTATGCTGACATTGCCCAACGAGCAAAAGAAATCCGCAAGCTTGGTTATGGCTCTGTGTTGGTTTCGCCACCAATGAAAAGCGCACACGATGAGCGCTGGTGGCAGCGTTATCAACCACAAGATTATCGTGTTATCGATAATGCCTTGGGTGATACCAAAGATTTTATTCATATGGTTCGTGAACTGGAGCAAGTTGGTGTGTGGGTTTATGCCGACGTAGTGTTTAACCATATGGCAAATGAGGCCCACCTTCGCAGA
Source organism: Vibrio sp. Vb0937 (assembly GCF_033338855.1). Classification (NCBI taxonomy): domain Bacteria; kingdom Pseudomonadati; phylum Pseudomonadota; class Gammaproteobacteria; order Vibrionales; family Vibrionaceae; genus Vibrio; species Vibrio sp. Vb0937. The sequence goes on from NZ_JAWOTK010000001.1 coordinate 569,932, forward strand.
GACCTTCAGTACCCAAGACAAGAGGTCTTGGAGGAATACCAGAACAACAAGCAGAAATATCAGTCGCTAGCGTTGTTTGGCGATCTATCTCAACCACTTTTTGATGAAGAGGACTTTGTTGAAGCATTCGGCATCAAAGACTGGAAAGATAAGTGGCAGGTTCAAAACGGACGTATCACAGGTGGACCAACCGATCCTGGCTTGCCAACTCTTCGTGTTTGTGACCATGTCGTTGAGCAGCAGCGAGCGTACCTAAAAGCGCTGAAAGCTATTGGTGTGAAAGGTTTTCGTATTGACGCTGCGAAACACATGACGTTAGAGCATCTTAAGCGTGTTTGGACAGACGACATCACGCGGGATGTGCATATATTTGGTGAAATTATTACCGATGGCGGTGCGACGGAAGAAGAGTATCAGCTGTTTCTTGAGCCGTATCTACAGGAAACTCGCCTAGGTGCGTACGATTTCCCTTTGTTCTCAACCATGTTTAAGGCGTTTGCTAAAAAGGGCAGCTTCAAGTCTCTGATTGATCCCTATTGTTTTGGTCAGGCTTTGTCCCCCGGTCGTGCGATTACATTTGCTATCACACATGATATTCCTAACAATGATGTCTTTCTTGATCTCATCATGGACGAGGAAAACGAATGGTTAGCTTATGCCTATATTCTAGGCCGAGATGGTGGTGTGCCGTTGATTTATACCGACTTAAACACCAGCGGTATTAAAGGCAAAAATGGTCAGCCAAGATGGCAGGGTGCATGGAGCGATCCGAGTATGGCAAAAATGATCCAGTTCCATAATATGACGCATGGCGAGCCGATGAGTGTTCTTGAAGGTAACGATGACATGCTCGTACTTAAGCGAGGTGACAAAGGTATTGTGGTGCTTAATAAATCACAGCGTCAACAGTCTTTGACATTAAAAATCGATGGTAATTGGGTTGATTTGATGACAGAACAAATCATTCCAACTGACGGTAAGTTAATCGTACCATCTAAGTCGTCAATGTTACTCGTCGCGAACTAGAAGATGTACACACCGAGGTTAGCAATTTCGGTGTGTATGTTTTTCATCGTCATTCACGTTCTGCTGAAATTCAATATAAACTCAAACTCTCTCGTTTTTGCTAGAAATTTATGAGCACTCGTTAACGCAACATTCTGCTTTTAAAAAACCAATTACGTCATCTAAGCACTGATATTCTGCAACACAAAAAAGGGTTCTACCCTCACGGCGCTGGGTGAGAAGACCGGCTGAAGCAAGGCTAGAGATATGATGAGAGAGAGTGGATGCTGGAATGCCAAGCTTTTCTTGTACACCGCCTACCGCGATACCTTTGTATCCCGCTTTGACGACTTCTTTGTAAATACTTAAACGAGTCGGATGCCCTAACTCTTTTAGTGCTTTAGCAACGGCTTCAAGCTCCATACTGACCTCTAAAGAATGACCACAGTAATTTTGTTTCGATAATAGGGAAAGTCTCAGTAAATGCCAACTATTACGATCTCAGAACAATTTAAATCAGGTGAGATTCATGCTGGCTCATGCCTTCATGACAACAATTGTCTGTTCTAATGAGACAGATCAATCTTCATTATTATTTCACGCCACGTTCAAAATCCCTCGTCTACACTCAATGTTGAGTTGTCAGTTGGCAGACCAAGGAGGCGGCCATGATTGCGGTTCATAGAGATTATTGTTTGTCTAACAGTTCGGAGTTACATGCCCACGTTAAAGTCAATCCTGTCGGTAAATTAGAAGTTGAGATTGTTGAACTTCAAGAGCACCACACCACAGAGTTTGATGATTTGTCTTTTGAGAGTCGTGGGTGTGAAACTCGAATCTGTGGTAAAGAAGACACAACTCCGTGGCAGTTCAATCTTGCAGTTACTGATGCGTTAGAGCTTTCTCATTTAGTGGAAGAAGCAAACGAAGAGTATGAGATTTTAATGAATGATCTTATGTAATATCGAGAAGACCATTTTATTCTGCACGGCGTGTGGCTCTGTACTGAAAAAATAAAAACCTCCCAAGCGGGAGGTTTTTAATATGGAGTGCGTTATCGTTGGATAGGCTCTTCTCTTGGTGGTATTAGCTCTTGGACGTTATCTTCATTAAAGTCATCGGCGTAACCTTTAGGTGGCGGTGTCCAACCTCGTTCTGACCGCGATAGTTTGTCATGACGATCTTTTTGCATCTCTTCCGCCATTTTCTCCTCTAACTGAATAAACAGTTGTCGGAAATTGTTGTCATAGCGTTCACCTTCAGAATCATCTTCCCAAGCTTTGTAGAGTATTTCTGACTTACGTGCTTCAACACGCTTATATGTCGCCTTCTGTTGTTCAACAAAGAAGGGGTGAATGCCAAGTGCTTTCATTGTGTGACCGCCCATCTCCAATGCAGAATGGTAGGTCTCTGATTCAATAATATCAGCTCCCGCTTGACGCAAAAGATAGCCATGTCCACGGTCAAAGGCACGTGCAATCACTGTTACTTTTGGGTACGTGTGCTTAACGTACTTCACCAGTTCTACACTCGATTCTTGGTTATCAATCGCCACAACCAACGCAGCGGCGTGCTCAATGCCGGCTGTATGTAGCATATCTGGTCGAGTCGCGTCGCCAAAATAGGCGCGAGTGCCAATCTGGCGCATGTTATCGACTTGGTCAGATTGATGGTCAAGTACCACGGTAGTCACGCCGTTTGATACCAATAGGCGATTCACTATTTGTCCAAAGCGGCCGATGCCGGCGATGATCACCGTGCCTGTTTCCTCAATCGTATCGCTTTCGCGTTCATTTGACTGGCTTTCAAAGCGCGGCAGAATCACTCTATCAAAAAGAATAAACAAACCTGGTGTCAGGAACATCGAAATCGCAACCACTAACGCAAGAGTTTGTGAGAGTTCAAATGGGATGACGTGGTTTTGCACTGAAAAGCTTAGAAGCACAAAGCCGAATTCACCTGCTTGAGCCAAGCTTAGGGTAAACAGCCAGCGGTTGCTGCCTTTCACCCTAAATATCAGTGCAAGAATAAACAGCACCAAGGCTTTCAAAACCATCACGCCAATGGTCAATGCCATGACCAACCAGAAATCACCAAAAAGGACCGAGAAGTTGATCCCTGCGCCAACGGTAATAAAGAACAGACCTAACAATAGGCCTTTAAATGGTTCGATATTGGATTCTAACTCGTGGCGGAATTCACTGTTCGCCAATACAACGCCAGCCAAGAAGGTTCCTAAGGCAGGAGATAAGCCCACTAAACTCATCAGTGCAGCGATACCAATGACAAGCATGAGTGCAGTTGCGGTAAAGATTTCTCGCAAACCAGAGCTAGCCACATAATTGAGCAGAGGTCGACTTAAAAAGTGTCCACCAACGACGACGATTGCAATCGATGCTGTGATTACGATGCCGTATGCCCAGCCTGGCAACCCCGCAACGAGGCTTAATTCTTCATGGTGCGCTGCGGCTGTTTGAGCCGCGGACTGTGCCTGTTCAATTAATTCAGGTAAGGCCAATAGAGGAATGAACGCCAACATTGGTATCACTGCAATATCTTGAAAAAGCAACACGGAGAAAGCGTTTTGTCCACCTTCCGTCTTCGTTAATCCTTTTTCGCTAAAAGTTTGCAAAACAATCGCAGTAGAAGAGAGGGCGAAGATCAAACCTATGGCTAAGGCTATGGTCCAAGGCTGGTCAAAGTACAAGGCAATACCCATAATCGCCGCGACGGTACCACCGACTTGCAGACCTCCTAAACCCATTAAGCGATTGCGCATCGCCCACAACATTTTGGGTTCGAGCTCTAAACCAACGAGAAACAGCATCATCACCACGCCAAACTCGGCAAAGTGCTGTATTGTTGTTGTTTCTTCACCGACTAAACCGATAATTGGGCCAATGACCACACCTGCGATGAGATAGCCTAAAACGGACCCAAGTCCCAAACGCTTAGCAAGTGGGACTGCAATTACAGCAGCAATCAAATATACGAAGGCTTGTAAGAATATCCCTGTCATGAAGCCTCCTTAATGAGCTCTGGCAATGCGCTGTTAAGCTTGATTAATGATGCCGCAGCTTCAACATCCAACCTATCTTCGACTAAAGCTGTTAGCAGGCTCTTGTACCGCTCAACATGACGAGGGATTCGCCCTTCTTCATCGGCTGTACGTGCGCCAAACATCGCGAGAGGGGCAATGTAGTTCATGCCGGTCAGTGCGGACATTTGTTCAATAGGCGCAAGCAGTTGACGAATCGTAAAGTGGTTGTAGCCCTCTGCCTTATAAGCTTCTTCTTTACCCCCTGCAGACAGCACACAAAGCATGGTCTTGCCTTGCAGTGCTGTGCCATCTGTACCGTAAGCAAAGCCATATTCCAAAACCAGATCTTGCCACTCTTTTAAAATCGCAGGCGTTGAATACCAATATAGTGGGAATTGGAAAATCACCACGTCATGTTCACGTAAGCGTTGCTGCTCACGGTCGATATTAATATCGAAACGAGGGTATTCGCCATAGAGATCAACACATGTCACGCCTTCAATTTTTTGAGCTTCTTTGAAAAGTGGAGTATTCACTTCTGAACGATGCTGGGAAGGATGAGCAAAGAGAATGAGTACTTTTTTATTTGCCATAGGGATCCTTGCTATCTAAATAACCATGCCCAGTAGGAGCGCGGGTTGGTTAGAAAATGTAACTCATAAATGATCGCCAAGCTAGTTTGGAAAACTGTTTAAGCTGTTTCAATATTAATAAAAAACCACCAAATAAATTGGTGGTTTTGGGAAGCGTTACGTTTTACTAATCATGAATAGGGACGACTAGAATATCCACCGGTGACTTGTTAATTAAGTGTCTGGAGTAAGAAATAATCTTGCTCCAGAAATCTTGGTGGTGACCACAAATCAGAAGATCCACTTCTTGCTCTTTAATGGTGACCTCTAATTTATCAGCCAAGTCGCCAGTACCTACGAAGAAATGTTTAAGTGGGTAATCCATGTAATCACTAAATGTTTTTAAACATTCCATTGAATGCTCATTCAACGGCCTTTGATCCGGGTTTTCTTTAATGTCTACAAGCTCACGATAGATTTCTCCGTGCGTACCATCAATATGAATAAAGGAGATATCGGAGTCGAGATAGTTTGCCATTGATACCGCTCTGTCGATAAGCACGGTGCTTTCATCTGACAGTTCGAGTGCAACAAGGATATGTTTGTATTTCATAACCACGCCCTTATGTGGATTATCTTTACCCTAAGCATAGTATGGCTTGGATAAAAATTGTGTTGCTAAGATCTCGAAATTGTTCAAAGACTTGTTAAAAAGTTAATGTGATATAACAACTTACTGTGAAACTTTCTTTTTGTTCACATTTGGTTAGAAAGCTTGCTTTTTGAACAAAAAAGCGGCTACACTCTGCGCATCATTTCTCTAGGAGATTACGCCAACATGAAGAACTAAACCTGTCATCCATATTTTTACTTATTTTTTGGATCTGCAGGGTTAGTAGGCGTAGCTCACTCTCCGATATTTCTTTGCAACAAGACGACTTTTTGATTTGACGTATATCGTCGAGCTTTACATAGAGCTTAATGCGTTTGTGCACGCGTTTTGTTGCAATTTCAAATCATAGCTACGGCTGTTGTCCCTGTCATACAGGAGGCAAATTATGCCAGTTTTACAAGCTTTTAATGTTAGCCATCAGTTTGATAATGGCGATACGCTATTCCAGTCTATTTCTTGTTCCATGACTAAACGACGTGTAGGTTTGGTTGGGCGCAATGGCATCGGTAAGTCGCTTTTGGCTTCCATTTTGGCGGGCGAAACTCAGCCTGCCAGCGGTGTTGTGACTGCTCCCTCTTCTTTCATGATGTATCGCCAGCAGCCGTCTGATCTGCTTTCAGGTCAGCAATCGATCGCCCAGTTTCTGGGCAAAGATGCGGTCTTGCATGCTTTAAAGCAGATTGAACAAGGTGATGTTTCTGAGCATTGGTTCGAACTGGTTGGCGAACAGTGGGATATTGAACAGAAACTCAAACAGCAGCTTGCTGCGATGGGCTTGCCGCAAGACCCTGATTTCTCTTGTGCTCGGCTCAGTGGGGGGCAGTTAGCGCGTTTGCAGTTATGGCAATTGTTTGAAAACGAAGCGGAGCTTTTGATTCTCGATGAGCCATCCAATCACCTCGATACCGAGGCGAAACAATGGTTGATAGAGTCTATGAAGCATTTCGGTGGCGCGATTTTACTCATCAGTCACGATCGCGAGCTGCTTCGAGCAATGGAGGAAATTTGGGAACTCTCGGGCCTAGGCTTACAGGTTTTTGGTGGAAATTACGATGTGTATGCCGAGCAAAAACGCACTGAGTTACAAGCGGTCGAAAGGCAGTTAGCGCAGGTCGATAAACACAAAAAACGGTTAGCTGAGCAAGCCCAGAAAAATCGTGAAAAAGCAGACCAACGCGCCGCGCAAGGGAACAAACTGCGCAAAGACGGCAGTCAGCCCAAAACTTTGCTTGATGGCAAAAAGGATAGCGCGACCGCCAGCGCCTCAAATCGCAATAAGAATGAGCAACTCAGACAAGTGCATTTACAAGCCAAAGAGCGGGCGTTGCAATCGCGACATGAGCAGCTCAAAGCGCAAAAGCTTTATCTTGCAGATAATCCGAACCGTTCGAAAAAAGTGTTGTCGATACAAGAAGGTATATTGCCTTTTGGGGATTCTACTCCTATCACTTTGCAGATTTTTGCGAACGACAAAGTCCATCTCAAAGGGAAAAATGGCTGCGGAAAGTCAACCTTGTTAAAGACGTTGCTTGGTGAGTTGTCGTTGCTCAGTGGTGAGCTGCAAGTGAATACCCCCTTGTATTATCTCGACCAACACTTTGGCGCAGTGAATCCAAATCTTTCGTTACTTGAGAACGTAATGGAGACCTGCCAAGAGATGACGGAAAGTGAAGCGAGAACCTTATTGGCGGGGATCGGTTTTCGTCGAGACGCTGTGTTTCGGTTGGGATGCGTACTCAGTGGTGGCGAGAAGATGAAGCTCGCAATGCTGATCGTCAGCCATCAACACTCCCAGCCTTTGCTGCTGCTTGATGAACCAGATAACCATCTCGATCTCGAGTCAAAAATAATGCTTAGTCAGGCGTTAAATACATACAAAGGTGGATTTGTTCTGATTAGTCACGACCAAGATTTCGCTTCTGAGTCTGGGGTTTTGCGTCAAATCGAACTGAATTAGACGAAAGAGTAAACGCCATCGTAGCTCTTCAGTGTTGTTCCCAAGTTCTACACTTCCACTTACTGGTTTGTAGAACTGGCAGGAAATGAGGGAGTTAGGATGGCTTTCACAACTCGTTTAATGAAATTAGATTCATTTTGTCGATATATAGTAGAGTTCTGATGTATTGCACAAAAAGACAACAGAAAAATAAAAAGGAATTTCATGAAAAAGAACACCCTAGCATTCGCAACGGCTCTCGCACTCGGAAGTGTGTTGTCTGTGGCGCATGCAAATGAAGCGGCGCAGTCGTCGGTTGAACAAGTAACCCCGAAAGCCATCACGTATCCAACCACACAAAAAGTGGATGTTGTCGATGACTACTTTGGTACAAAAGTGAGTGATCCTTATCGCTGGTTGGAAGACGATCTCAGCCCAGAAACCGCAGAATGGGTGAAGGCACAAAATGCAGTGACGTTTGATTATCTGTCGAAAATCCCTTACCGCGAGCAGATTGAAGAGCGCATCACTAAGCTCATGGACTACGAAAAGCAAAGCCAACCGTTCAAAGAGGGTAAGTTCACTTATTTCTACAAAAATGACGGTTTACAAAACCAAGATGTGCTTTATCGGCAGCTAGGTGATGGTGAAGCAGAAATTTTCCTCGATCCAAATACTTTTAGTGAGGATGGCACCACATCGTTAGCGGGAGTGAGTTTTTCACGAGACGGTTCTTTGGTCGCATACAGCATTTCGGAAGGCGGTAGCGATTGGCGCAAAGTCATTGTGTTAGACACAGAAACCAAAAAGCCAGTCGGTGAAACGCTGGTGGATATTAAGTTCAGCGGCATCAGTTGGCTCGGCAATCAAGGTTTCTATTACTCAAGTTATGACAAGCCACAGGGGAGTGAACTCTCCGCGAAGACAGATCAACACAAACTCTACTTTCATAAACTTGGGACGAAACAAAGTGAAGACCAGCTGATTTTCGGCGGGTTTGAGGAAGAGAAATACCGTTATGTTGGCGGCTATACGTCGGATGATGAACGCTACTTGTTTATCTCAGCCAGCGTATCGACATCGGGTAACAAACTGTTCTTTAAAGATCTGAGTAAGCCAAACAGCCCACTTAAAACCATTTTAGATAACACCAGTTCTGATACTTGGGTAATAGACAACCAAGGCACGAAGCTGTACTTGGTTACGAACCTTAACGCGCCGAACAAACGCGTCGTGACGGTGGATGCGAGTCAGCCGCAGCCCAAAAACTGGAAAGATTTGATTCCTGAAACAAAGAATGTGTTACGCGTTTCTACCGCGGGTGGCAATTTGTTTGCGAGTTATATTGTTGATGCGATCTCGATGGTGAAGCAATACGACATGAACGGCAAACTCATCCGAGAAATCAAATTGCCTGATATTGGCAGCGCATACGGTTTCTCGGGTAAAAAAGATGAAACCGAAGTCTACTATTCTTTCACCAACTACAAGATGCCAAGCACTACGTATCGTCTGAACATCAAAGATGGTGATAGCGAGGTGTACTACAAATCTAAAGCGCCATTTGATCCAGCTTTGTATGACTCTCGCCAGGTGTTTTACACCTCAAAAGACGGAACAAAAGTGCCGATGATCATCACCTATAAAAAAGGGACACCGATGGACGGCAGTGCACCAACCATCCTATATGGTTATGGTGGTTTCAACATCAGCCTCACACCATCTTTTAACCCGACACGTGCGGCTTGGTTGGAGCTTGGTGGTGTTTACGCGGTAGCGAACATTCGTGGCGGTGGGGAGTATGGTAAAGAGTGGCACAACGCTGGCATTCAAATGCAAAAGCAAAATGTGTTTGATGACTTTATTGCGGCGGCTGAATACCTAATTGATGAAAAGGTAACGTCATCAAACAAGTTAGCCATTAACGGTGGATCGAATGGTGGCTTGTTAGTGGGGGCAGTTATGACGCAACGTCCAGAGCTGTTTAAAGTGGCGCTGCCAGCAGTCGGCGTACTGGACATGCTGCGTTATCATACTTTTACCGCAGGTGCTGGTTGGGCGTATGACTACGGTACGGCAGAGCAAAGTAAAGAGATGTTCCAATATCTGAAAGGTTATTCGCCAGTGCACAATGTAAAAGCGGGGGTGGAATACCCAGCAACATTGATTACAACGGGTGATCATGATGATCGTGTTGTTCCTGCTCACTCTTACAAATTTGCTGCTGAGTTGCAGTCAAAACAGGCGGGTTCAAATCCGACCTTGATTCGCATCGAAACCAATGCAGGACATGGTGCTGGCACACCAACGCGTAAAATAATTGAGACAAATGCAGATATTTATAGCTTTGCACTGTTCAATATGGGGATAGAGAAACTGCAATAGTGCGAATCGTTTGCGTTTTTAGTTAACGAAATGCATTGGTGCTTTTGCACTCGAAAATAAAAGGAGATCACAGAGTGTGATTTCCTTTCAATTTATTGTGGAGTAACTATTCTAAATTGACCGCAAGGCTAATTAAATTAAGGTATTTGCAATTTATTACAACTCTCTTCTTTACCTGAAGAGTAATATACGATACAAATAAAACTTGATCGCGATCACCTAACACCATTGCACTCCTTATTTATATGGTAAATTTAATTAATCATTTGTTCTAATGATAATTGAATTTTCATAAGTTTTAATATTCCCTTCTTCGTAAAGCTTACCAAATTTCAAGTTATATAAGATATAAGTAGCAGTGATTGAACTTTTACGACGCTTTATTTTATTTTAATTAAAACGTCTAATGTTTTGTCATTATTAAATTTGCTTTGATAATTTATATTATCCAAAGCGAGTTGTGTTGCTTGCTATTTATGATGACCTCATGACGTGAATAATTTTATAATCATTAAAATGGATACAGTTTTATGAATTTAGTGAAACCGTCTGTTGTTATCATGGCAGCAGCCCTTCAACTCGCGTCTTCTGCTTATGCTCAGACAAATAATGACGAAGAACTACAAGATATGTCTGACCCACTTGCGGTTTACACCCAAGCGGGCTTTGGTATTACTGACAAAGGCGCGAACATCAAAATCGGTCAAACATACCAATCTAGCCAGCCTGGCACTATGGCGATGAACATCATCGAAATGAAAGGCATTGGTGGTGAGCTATTTGGCATTCGCGACAATGACGATCCAATGTATGCCAATGTTGATGACAGCATTGACTCTTTCCGACTACGTAATTTCCAAGTAGAAGTCGCAAAAGGTCTAGGCCGTCAATTGGATGTAAACTACGATGTTGATAACGATAAATTAGATGCATCTTACAGCTTTATTCAAGGCCTACCTAAGTTTGGTATGTTGCAGTTATTTCCTTTAGCTGGTGCGGGTGTCACTATTGCTAATGATTTTAGTGATGATGACAAAGGTTATGAAATTCCAGGTACTTTCACCGTTGTTGGTATGTACTCAAAAATTGAATTAACCGATAAAATCTGGATTAACTACAACCCAATGTATATGCATACATTGTCAGGGTCTAGTCAATATAAAGACACTTATTACGCGGGTGAAGATAATATCTTAACTCATGAGTTTGCGTTGTCTTATCAAATTAATCCTCGCGCAAATATTCGTTACTTTGCAAACTGGAATGAGCACGTTAATTTCGGTGATGGTGATCACCGTATCGAATTTAACTACCAATTCTAACTCCCTCGTTTATTTCCAGAATAGAAAGTGTGTTTATCCATATATTTAAAAATTTAGGCTAGGGCACTTTCTACATAAAGTAGGTTTATCATGAAAGCCAAATATAAATTTGCGTTGGTATCTATTGCTATATCTTCTGCATTACTATCAGGATGCAAAACTGGCGATATCGCAACGAAAACTGCCCAAGCACCCTCTGTTGAAACCGTTACCCTAACCGAAACAAAAATCACTCCTTATCATACTTTTATCGGTCGAACTGAAGCGGTAAATGACGTTGATATTATGCCTCGAGTCGGTGGCGAATTAACCGCGATTCATTTTAAAGATGGCGATATGGTCGAAAAAGGCCAATTGCTGTTTGAAATCGACGACCGTCCTTACAAAGCGGCACTGGCGTATGCAAAAGCGTCGTTGCAAAAAGCAAAAGCACAACTCGTTCAAACTACGCGTGATGCAGAACGTGTGAAGAAACTCATCAAAGATAAAAGCATCAGTGAGCAGCAATACGATGACGCCATTGCTGCGCACGCCGCAGCGATTGCTTCGGTAGAAGAGGCGAAAGCGACGCTGGTTTCAGCAAGGCTCGATCTTGAATTTAGCTCTGTGCGTGCTCCTTTCTCTGGCCGCGTGGGTTTCAGCAACTTCCGAGTGGGTGACCGTATTTCGAAAATTCAACTCGTTCCTCTTGTTTCGATCACTCAAATCGACCCAATTCGCTTTGGCTTTGATGTGGATGAGAAGCTCTACCGCCGAGTAAGAAGTGCGATTGATGTGGCTCATCGTAACGATGACAAACTGGATGTTGATTTAACACTGACGCTTTCAGACGGTTCATTGTATCCACTTGATGGCAAGATCTACGCCGTTGGCAATAAGATCGATTTAGAAACAGGCTCAATTCGAGCAGAGGCACAATTCGATAATCCAACTTACGCGCTTATGCCGGGTGAATATGGCAACTTGACCATCAAGCTGCGCAACAAAACCATTGATGGTTTGCTTATCCCATCGGCGGCTGTTCAGCAAGACCAAGCGGGTGACTACGTCATGGTGGTTGGTGATGATCACGTGGTGTCTCGTCGTAACGTTGAACTCGGTCAGACCTACGGTGTGAAACGTGCTGTGCTGACTGGTTTGGCGGCTAACGAAAAAGTCATCGTCAATGGTCTTCAAAAAGTGCGTCCGGGTGCAACGGTGAAAGACGTTGAACTACAGAGTGAACAAGGCTGAGTGAGTACTGATGTTAAGTAAATTTTTCATTCACCGGCCGAAGTTTGCTTTGGTGATCTCACTGGCGATGACATTGATGGGTATGATCGCTCTGAAAGTCTTGCCAATTTCTGAGTATCCTCAAATCTCTCCAACGGTAATTACGGTGAGCACCATGTATCCGGGTGCAAACGCGGACGTGGTTAAAAAGACGGTAGCACAACCGATAGAAGCCAAAGTCAATGGCGTTGAAGACATGATTTACATGTCTTCTGTGATTGGTAACGATGGCTCATACACATTGCGTATTTACTTCCGAGTGGGCGCAGATGGCGATATGGCGCAGGTTCGTGTGAACAACTTGGTGGCACAGGCGACGTCATCTCTACCACAAGAAGTAAACCAAATCGGTGTGACGGTTAAGAAGAAATCTTCCGACATGCTGGGCGTTATCACACTGCGTTCCCCGAAACAGTCTTACGACAGTATCTACCTTTCTAACTACGCGGATCTCAATATCGTTGAGCGTCTAAAACGTATCGAAGGTATGAGTGACATTACGCTGCTGGGTAAGAAAGACTACTCAATGCGTATTTGGTTGAACCCAAATAAACTGGCCACCTTGAAGCTTTCTGCTAGCGATGTTATTGGCGCAATTAAAACGCAAAACATCCAAGTGGCGGCGGGTAAGATCGGTGGTATGCCAGCTCCGGGTGATCAGCAATATCAATATGTTTTGCAAACCAAAGGTCGCCTTACTTCTGCGGAAGAGTTCGAGAACATCATCATCCGCGCGAGCAAGAAAGGTTCTTTGATTCGCTTGAAAGATGTGGCTCGTGTGGAAGTTGGCGCACAAGGTTACGAAGCTGATGGTCGTATGAATAACGAACCAGCCGCCGTTCTGGCCTTGTACCAGTTGCCGACAGCGAACGCGCTAGACGTGATGGAACGCGTGAAAGAGGCCATGAAAGAGTACGAGAAATCGTTCCCAGATGATTTGGTCTACGACATCGCGTATGACTCTACCGAATACGTAGAGACGTCGATTGATGAAGTGTATGAGACGCTAGTGATTGCGGTACTTCTTGTAACCTTCGTTGTGTACGTTTTCTTGCAGAACTGGCGAGCGACCATCATTCCAACCTTAGCGATTCCGGTTTCCATCATTGCGACGTTTGCAATCATGGGCGTGATGGGCATGACCATTAACACGATCTCGTTGTTTGGCTTGATCCTCGCCATCGGTATCGTGGTGGACGATGCGATCATCGTGGTAGAGAACGTGGAACGGGTTATCCATGAAGAGCATTTAGACCCGATTCCGGCCACTATCCAAGCTATGAAAGAAGTGACGGGGCCAGTATTGGCAACAACGCTTATTTTGTTGGCGGTATTCGTACCGGTTGCGCTATTGCCGGGTATTTCTGGTCGAATGTTCAACCAGTTCGCGGTCACCATCTGTGTGTCGGTGCTGATCTCTGCGATCAACGCATTAACGTTAACGCCAGCGCTTTGTGCGTTGATGTTGAAATCAACTCACTCACAACCTATTGCGCCTTTGCGTGCGTTTAACCGCGGTTTTGAAGCAATAACGCGCAAATACCAAGGTTTAGTTGGCTTCTTGAGCCGCCGCATTGTGCTGAGTATCGGTGTGTATGGCGCGCTTATTGCGGTGCTGGCATTTGCGTTCATGACCGTACCTTCTTCTTTCGTTCCGAACGAAGACAAAGGCGTGTTCATGGTCGAAATGCGTTTGCCAGACGCAGCAGCATTGCAGCGTACTGCACCATTAATGAAGAAGTACGTTGATGAGCTAAAACAGATGGAAGGTGTGGAGAACGTGGTTTCGGTTGCGGGCTTCTCGGTAATTAACATGGCGTCGATTCCAAACTCGGGCATGTTGATCATCAAACTGGATAACTGGAGCAAACGTAAAGACCCTGAGCTACACCAACGCGCATTGATGAATAAAGTTAATCAAATGCTGAACTCAACGCCAGATGCCGCTTCGTTCGTTTTCGCGACGCCGGCAATCAAAGGCATGGGTGCGGTGGATGGTTTCAACCTTGTGCTGCAAGACAACTTGGGCCGTTCTCCACAAGAGTTGGCAAAAACAACCGCTGATTTTGTTGCCCAAATCAATCAACTGCCTGAAGTGGCGCGTGCGTTCTCGATTTTCCGTGCGAATATTCCGCAACGTTACATCGATATTGACCGCGATAAAGCGATTTCGATGGGCGTACCGTTGAATGAAATCTTCAGCACACTGCAAGCACAGTTGGGCGGTGCCTACATTTCTGACTTCAACTTGTTTGGTCGTTCGTACCAAGTGAAAGTGCAAGCAGAAGAGCAATACCGTGACAACATCGACGACATCGACCATCTGTTTGTTCGTTCAAGCTCTGGAAAAATGGTGTCACTGGCAACGCTAGTGAAAGTGAAGCCGATCTTCGGCCCTGATACCTTGTCGAACTACAACATGTTCAGTTCTGCAACCGTGAACGGTGCGCCAGCGCCAGGTTACAGCTCGGGTGATGTTGTAAAAGCCATTGAAAAACTGGCTGCGGAATCTTTGCCAAGTGGTTACTCGTACGAGTGGTCAGGCATGACTTACCAAGAGATGAAAGCAGGCAACATGGCACCAATCGCGTTCGCATTGTCTTTGCTGTTCACCTACTTGTTCTTGGTGGCTCAGTACGAAAGTTGGACCATTCCTGCTGCGGTAATGATGGCGGTTCCAGTCGCGATTCTCGGCGCAATGGGCACGCTACTGCTGGTGGGACAACCGTTCGATTTGTACGTGCAGATTGGTGTGGTCATCTTGATCGGTATGTCCGCCAAAGTGGCGATTCTTATCGTGGAATTTGCCAAAGTTCTGCGAGAAGAAAAGGGCTTATCCATCATTGATGCTGCCAAAGAAGCTGCTCGAATTCGTTTCCGTGCAGTACAGATGACCGCATTCGCCTTCATCTGGGGGGTATTCCCGTTGGTGATTGCATCGGGTGCTGGTGCGGCATCTCGTCACTCACTGGGCTTTGCGGTATTCGGCGGCATGATTCTCTCTACGTTTGTAGGCACGTTGCTGACGCCGGTGTTCTTCGTGATGATGCAATCTCTGCGCGAGAAGTTTAAGCGAAAGAAACCCACTGAACTTGAGGTGAGCGAGCAATAACGCTGATTTCAACCGACTGACTCCACAACACCCCCACGCTGTGTACGATTGGCCAATGCCTTTCATTGATATACAACCACCGTCGCAGCGTGGGTTCCCCTAACAATAATAGGTTTTAACATGACAAATCTTTCAAAAATCGTCGTAGCGAGCTCTCTACTGACGTGTGCTGCTGCGCAAGCGGGTGGGTTATACCTTTACGAAACAACAGCATCGGATATTGGTTTGGCATCCGCTGGTATGGCGGCTCGTGCGCAAGATGCCTCAGTAATGGCAGCAAACCCGGCTGGTCTGGCGAATGTTTCTGGTAAATCTTTCTCTGGTAACCTGATTGGCCTTTACGGTGACGCGCAACTAGACACGATGACTGGCGATGCGGGCAACGTGATTGGTTTTGTTCCTATGGCGTCGGCATTTTACAGCCAACAAGTGAACGACAAATGGACGCTGGGTATTGGTCTGTATGGCAACTACGGTCTTGGCCTCGAGTACGAAGGTCTTTTGAATAATCATTTAGATATTCCTACAGCAACGACGCAAGCCTTAACCATTCAACCTTCCGCTTCTTACCGCATCAATGATCACTGGTCTGTGGGTGCGGCGCTTGGCATTCAGTACGGTATGTATGAAGTGGAAACGAAGGGAGCCTTGAACTTCAATGACGAAGACCAAGATACTCAGCTCAACGGCCGAGTAGGTGTGCTTTATGAAGCAACACCAGGCACGCGTCTTGGTCTGTCTTACTCTTCTGAAACCGAATTTGAATTCGACAATAGCAACTCCATTGCTCCGCAACAACTGATCTTCAGTGCTTACCATGAAGTGAATGATGACCTAGCGGTAATGTGGAACGTGAACTGGCAAGACTGGAGCGAATACACAACCACGCTTAAGGCTGCAGATTTGGTCGATGTAGAGACACAAGACACTTACCAAATCGCATTGGGTACTCAGTACAAACTGAATGAAAAAATGATGTGGAATGCAGGTTTTGCATTCGATACCAGCATGTATGAAAGCCAATCAAACGGTGACATTACCGTTCCTACTGGCAAGGCGTACCGCATTGGCACAGGCATTGATTACAAATTGGATTCAGAAAACTCAATTGGTTTCGCGTTTGAAGCGGTCTTGATGGAGTCTTCAGAAACAGAAACGCCACGCTTACAAGCTGGCTTTGATGAGCCTGCTCTGTACTTCATGAGCATGAGCTACAACTGGAAAAACTAATCATTCCTAATCGCTAAAACGCCTTCCTTACAGGCCATTCTACCCTAACTACCTGCACTGGATGCTGTCATGTCATCCAAGGTAGTTAGGGCGCTTCTGTCACATCCAGTGAGTGATGATTCAAAAAGTATCTGCGCAGCTAAGTGCGGGTATTCAACATCTCAAAGGACAAAAAAATGAAAAACAAACTAGCGTTAGTGTGTACGACTTTGTTGGTCAGTACGCTGGCTCATGGTGCCGAGCATCGAGTAAAAGACAATAAAAACAAGTTGGCGGATGACCCAACAAAAGTCATCACGAAATTTGGCGCGTCGTACGCAAACAACTACGATTTTGATGATCAAAACATCTCATTCTCGGGCTCACTTGCGCTTGACCAAGCGCGCAAAATTAACCTGCGTATCAATGATGATGCGAGCGAGTGGCGTATTGGTGGCTCGTGGTTGTTTCCGGTCGGTATCGTGAACTTCAACTTCGGTAAAAATGAATACGTAAACGGCGCGGATCAGACCAACTACAGCGTTGGTACCTTTATGCCGCTAAGTTATTTCGGGATTGAGCCAGCAGGCTTCCAAATTTTCCCAATGGCAGGCTATACGTACAACACTGGTGATGTTCCTGTTTGTGACGGTGCAGAAAGTAGCCACTGTAGCGAGCCTAACTTTACGGGCACTCCAAGTGCAGAGAATGGCTTCAATATGATGAGCTCTTCAGGCAGCAGCGGTTACGTTGGTGCATTTGCGCTGAAATCGTTTACCAAAGAACTGACGTTAATCAGCTTCGCAGCAGGCACTTACGGCTCAGAAAACAGTGAAGGAGAGAACTACAAAGGCTTCTTTGGTGGTATCGGCCTTGGTTACCTTGTGAACAAACGCCACTCGTTTAACGTAATGACGTTTGTCATGGACAACAACACCTATCTGGATGAAGCAGACAAGCGTGTTGCGGTATCGTACCAATATCAATTTGAATAAATAAAAACGCAGCCCAAATAGCTGCGTTTTTACTTTGATAGAATGAACTAGTGAATTGAGTTGTTTTCTTCGATCTTTTTCTGGTACTGGTGTTTTAATATATACATGCGCTTAACATCGCTGTAAGCGCCGTTAATAAAGTATTCTTCTACAAGGTGACCTTCTTCGATAAAGCCGCACTTTTTGTATAAGTGAATAGCGACTTCGTTATCCACTGCGACTAATAAGTAGATTTTACGTAGATTAAGAATTGAGAATGAGTAATCTAACGCACGATTAATCATCTCTGTCGCATAACCTCGGCCTTGATGCTCTGGGGCGATGATTATCTGAAATTCCGCGCTGCGGTGAATGTAGTTAATCTCGATCAGCTCAACTAAGCCAATTACGATGCCGTCTTCATCTTCGACGACAAAACGCCTTTCAGCGTCATCATGTATATGTTTTCGATAAAGTTCTTCGAGCTCGTCATAAGACTCGTAAGGTTCTTCGAACCAGTAGGCCATGATATTTCGGTTGTTATTCAGTTCATGAATAAAGCGCAAATCAGAACGCTCTAATGCACGCATTTTTAGGCCTTTCTTCATCATTTTTCTCCAATGAGGGCGGAGAATACCTCCGCACTTGATGCTAGAAAATATTACCGTATTTCACAAGAATAGCGCATCTTTTTTTGGAAAATATCCTGTGATTTTCAATGTGGAAACTTAGAGTTCACGACAAATATAAATTAATCTTTACGATAAAAAACTCGATTAGGTGCTTTGCCTAATATCGTATTAAATACCGCGCAACGACTTAGTGTCTTAATCTAAACAAACAAGGTATTCAATATGTTTTCAATCGGTGACGTAGTAGTAGCGACTAAAGGTATCGATCTTGGCGAAATGGTTGTTACAGGTTTAAGCAGTGGCGGTTTTTACACACATGTAAAAGCAGGCGAAAAAACACTAACTTACCCAGCTAAAGATCTTAAGAAAGCATAATTAAATTTGCTCATTCTTATTTTTAACTGGCTTAAAGTTCGTATTAGTTATTTTAAGCGGGTTAGAATCGATAAAAGGTAGCGCAATGAGTCGCTACCTTTTTTTATTTTTTCTACCTTTCTTCACCAATATGAAACTCAACGCGATTTCTTCCAGTTTCTTTTGCCTTGTAAAGTGCTAAGTCGGCGCGTTTAACTAATGGTTCAAATGAGTCGTCGAGACGACAGACTTGAGTTACCCCAATACTCGCGGTGAAGCTCATATCACAACCTGAATGTTGAACGGTCGTCGTTTCTAGTGCATTACGAATCGTTTCTAATGTGTCTAGAGCTTGCTGTGATGAGCGACTTCTTAATACGATGGCAAACTCTTCACCGCCAACTCTGGCAAGTAAGTCACAATCAAGTAGATGACTTTTAATAGTATTAACTGCATGGATCAGTGATTTATCGCCTGCGTCATGACCAAATCGGTCATTGAGGCTTTTAAAATTGTCGAGATCTAAAATAGCAACATGGAAGTCAATGCCCTGGGTTCGGTATTCATTTAGGCGGCTTTCGATTTGTCGCATGAACTCTCTGCGGTTTGGAATACCTGTTAGATCATCTGTCGTGGCGAGGTGCTCCATCTTCATAATCTGTATATGAAGGGCAATGTTTAAAGCAATCCAATTAGCGATGCACTGAAGCTGTGCCGCTTGTTCGTTTGTGTAAATGTGCGTTTGATGATGCGCAACATTAAGCGTTCCTAGGCAGACTTTACCGTGCATTAAAGGCGCGTCCATACACGTACCCATACCATTGGATGCGAGCATCATACAATCGATCTCATCAGATTGCGTAACATCATCGCAGATCATCAGTTGTTGCTTTTTGAACACTCGGCCAACAAACGCTTGATGAATGGGCACTAAAAATTCAGCGGGAATCGCTTTACTACCAGAGAAAGAGTAGACCTTTAGATGATCATTGTTTTCATAAAGTGTGATACTCGCACGGTCAGAATTAAATATACGATTTATCCATTCTGCCACCGTATCAAGTACTTGCTGTAGTGTTTCCGATTGAGCTAAAAAGTGAACAAACCCTATCGGCATACATATCGGACTTTCCATGTTTTGCATCGATAAGTCATCAGGGTTAAAAGTTCTTTCAAGTCTCAATAGACATCTCCTTGGCAATGTTGCAAATACCAACAATAAATTACGTGAAGCTATTTTGTAGAAAATGTGCTTCTTGGTAAGAGTATGGTTTAATTATCGCCGTTTGTGTGCATTTGGTTGCTTAATGTGGGCGTTAACTCACCCTAAATAAGTAAATCTTATACCTATTTATAAGTAAGTCATTACTCAATAAGTGGTGTTTTTAAGATGGAAGTACAGAATGAGCCCTTCTGGAAGAGAAGGGCTAGAAAAGGATACAAATGGGGTCAGGTGAGTAGAGACTTAATTGTCTTTGTACTTTTGTAAAATCAACTGACTTATCTGCGCAACGAGCTGGTCCCTAGCTTGAAGTGAGAGCTCGGTTTCTGTGACATAAATACTAATGTAAACAGGTCGATGATTTTCCTTCCATATAATCGCGTTAATGCCACGCGAACCATGACCACCCGCACCAGAACGGTCTGCAATAGACCAACCTGTTGGTAATACAGAACGCATTAACGAGTCTGAAACTTTGTTGTCCTGCATCCAGATTTTTAATTGTACACGAGACTCATAAGACAACGTTTCGCCTTCGACCAAAGTTCGAAGAGTGTTTAGTATGGCGTTAGGTGTGGTTGTGTCGCGGCTGTCGCCTGGTGTGGCTTCGTTCAAGCGAGGTTCTATTCTGTCTAGGCGCGTTGCTTTATCTCCAATTGTTCGCAGAAACATTGTTACGGCTTTAGGGCCGCCAATTTCATTTAATACCAAGTTGGCTGCAGTATTATCACTCATTAACATAGCGGCTTCACACGCGTGCTCTATGCGTGTGTTTTGGCCTGCGAGCTTATCCATCACTGGAGACCATACAACGATACTGCGCTCATCGACTTTTGCGGTCGCATTCTTACTTAGCTTACCGCTGTCCATATCACTTAGCATTTTGGCACAAGCTAGGGTTTTGAATGTGCTCATGAGTGGGAAGCGTTCATCGCCACGGTAGTCCCAACGCTCGTCTGCTTGGGTATCCCAAACTGACACCCCAATTCTGCTTGAGGTTTGTTGCTCGAGGAGAGAAATGTCCTCATTCAGTTGGGACGCGTAACTTAGGGTTGAGCAAACCATTAGCCCAGCCAACAAAAATAACTTTTTCATGGATCGTGTTCTTCAATTTTAGTTTTAGTTCGCACCGTAGCGATGTCACGTAAACTATAACGAGCCAATACTCTAAACACTGTTAAATCTATGTCTATTTTATGTAGGATTCTTTGCAATACGCTAATACGGTCTCAATATGAGGAGAAGAGTGTTGCTATCAAGGCCCGTAGTTTGGCCTATATATTACGTCGGTGATTCGGTCATAAAAATATCTTAGCGTGAGACACTGGCTCAGAATTTCTTATCATGAGCTAACGAATAGTTTGATCCAGAGAAATAAAAGGAGCTGAATCATCAGCTCCTTTGTCTAGTTGGATAATTACTTACAGTTCAATCTTTTTAACCATGCCCGATTCTGCATGGCCCGGAATGTTGCACGCGAACTCAACCTTGTTGTCACCGTGGAAGTGCCACAGTAATTGCTTCGCTTTACCTGGTTCTACCGTAACTGCGTTGCCTGAGTCATGCATGTGATCGCCACTCATTGTCTTCATCATTTCGCGATGTTCTAGCTGCTCTTTAGCCGAACCAATCGTAAACTCGTGGTTGATCTTACCGGTGTTCATGACCACAAATTGCACCACATCGTTTGGCTCAATTTTAACGTCTTTTTTGAACTTGATGGTCATGTCATCACCCAAGATAACGTGTACCACTTTGTCTGGCTTTGCCCCTTTTGCTGGCATACCAACTGCCGACATGCCCGGCATATCCATCATGTTTGAATGGTCCATTTTACTGTGGTCCATCTTCATACTGCCGTGGTCCATATTTTCATGCTTCATGTTGCTATGATCCATGTTCGCGTGGTCCATGTTTGAATGATCCATTTGGGCAAACGCAGTCGTTGTTGTTAGGGCTAGAGCAAGAGTAATTAGTGTCTTTTTCATTTTTATATCCTTGTTTTAATTCATTAATAACTTGGTCGCTTCCCCTCAAAACGGCATGTTTGAGGGGAAGGTAGGGATTAAGCGTTGTTGTTTACATCACTAGCTTGAGTGCTAGCTTGGTGATTAGTCGCATTGCTATGACGCAACTCACGTTGTTTCCACAGCTTGAAGATGGCAGGAAGCACTAACAGCGTCAGCAGCAGTGCTGATGCCATACCACCAATCATTGGTGCGGCGATACGTTGCATGACTTCTGATCCTGTACCTTCGCCGTACATGATCGGAATCAGACCAATAATGACCGTTAGTACCGTCATCATTACTGGGCGAACACGCAGGCCTGCACCTTCACGAATGGCATCGGTTAAGTCTTTTGCCTCAAGCTTTTGTTGGCTCTCTTCCGCATCCAGCTTTTTGTAGTGCCATGCTTGGTTGAGGTAGACGAGCATGATGACCCCAATCTCAACCGCGACGCCTGCTAGGGCAATAAAGCCGACCCCAACGGCAATCGAGAAGTTGTAGTTGAGGATATGCATGAGCCACAAACCACCGACCATAGCGAGCGGTAGCGTAAGCATGATGATCATTACTTCGCCGACACGACGGAAGCTGAAGTAAAGCAGCAGCATAATGATGGCAATGGTGATTGGTACAACGACACTCAAGCGGTCTTTTGCACGCTCCATGTATTCGTATTGACCAGACCAAGCCAGCGAGTAACCCGCAGGAAGCTCCAGTTGATCAGCCACGACTTGCTGTGCTTCCACGACGTAAGAGCCAAGGTCACGACCATCGATGTCGACAAATACCCAGCCATTCGGACGCGCGTTTTCCGTCTTGATCATCGGAGGGCCATCTTCATAACGAATGTCCGCTACGTCAGCCAGCGCAATACGAGCGCCATTTGGTGTCACTAACGGTAGGTTTTGCAGTTTAACCACTGAATCACGGTAGTCTTGAGGGTAACGAACGTTGATTGGGTAACGCTCTAAGCCTTCGATGGTTTCACCCACATTCATGCCACCCACCGCAGTGGAGATCACCTGCTGAACGTCTTTGATGCTCAAGCCGTAACGCGCCGCTGCACGACGTTTAATGTCGATCGTGACATAACGACCACCTGCTACACGTTCTGCGTAAACCGATGCGGTGCCTTGTACGCCATTAAGAATTGGCTCCAACTGAGAACCGATCTTCTCAATCACTTTCAGATCGGGTCCGGCGATCTTAATGCCGATAGGGGTTTTGATACCCGTTGCTAGCATGTCGATACGGGTTTTGATCGGCATTACCCAAGCGTTAGTAAGACCAGGGAACTGAACCAGCTTGTCGAACTCTTTGCGCAGTGACTCGGTTGTTACCCCTTCACGCCATTGGTCGCGTGGCTTCAACTGAATCACGGTTTCAATCATGGTGAGTGGTGCTGGATCGGTTGCGGTCTCAGCTCGGCCAATCTTGCCCCATACGGTTTTCACCTCTGGAACGGTTTTGATCAGCTTGTTGGTTTGTTGTAGAAGCTCACGCGCCTTACCAATCGAGATACCCGGATAGGTCGTTGGCATGTACATCAAGTCGCCCTCATCCAGCGGCGGGATGAACTCGCTACCCAGTTTACTGGTTGGGTAGTAAGCCGACGCCATCAGACCTAATGCGATAACAATCATGGTCTTAGGGTATTTTAAGCTGGTGTTCAACAGCGGACGGTACAATGCGACCAAGCCACGGTTAACCGGGTTTTTGTGCTCCGGTAACACCTGACCGCGAATGAAGTAGCCCATAAGAACAGGGACGAGTGTTATTGCCAAACCTGCTGCCGCTGCCATGGCGTAAGTCTTAGTGAACGCAAGCGGCGAGAACATCTTGCCTTCTTGGCCTTCTAAGGCGAACACCGGTACGAAGCTAAGAGTGATGATCAGCAATGAGAAGAACAGCGGTGCGCCGACCTCTTCTGCGGCTTTACCAATTACTTGCCAGCGGTTTTTATCGGTCAGTGGCGTTCGTTCAATGTGTTTATGAACGTTTTCAATCATCACGATTGCACCATCCACCATCGCACCGATGGCAATCGCGATACCACCCAAGGACATGATGTTGGCATTGATGCCTTGCCAATGCATTACGATAAACGCAGTGAGAATACCGACCGGTAGACTCAGAGCGATAACCAATGAAGAACGAATGTGGAACAGGAACAACGCACACACAATTGCAACGACGATGAACTCTTCTGCAAGCTTCTTCCATAGGTTTTCTACCGCTGAATCGATAAGGGTAGAGCGATCGTAAGTTGCAACAATTTCCACGCCTTCTGGTAGGCCGCGCTGTAGGTCAGCAAGCTTGTCTTTTACTTTTGCAATGACTTCACTGGCGTTTTCACCAAAGCGCATAACGATAACGCCACCAACGGCTTCCCCTTCGCCATTCAGCTCTGAGATACCACGGCGCATTTGTGGACCAAGGTTAATGTCTGCGATATCACCTAATAGCAACGGTGTGCCTTTCTCGGTGACTTTGAGAGGCAGTGATTTGATGTCTTCAATGCTGGTTAGGTAACCCGTGGTACGAACCATGTGCTCGGCTTCGGCCACTTCGATAACGGACGCGCCGGTTTCTTGGTTACCGTTTTGGATTGCCATGTTCACTTGTTGCAGAGTGAGGTTGTACGCACGCAGTTTGGCAGGGTCAATCTGCACTTGATACTGCTTCACCATGCCGCCCACGGTCGCGACTTCAGAAACGCCATCCACGGTTTGCAATTCGTACTTCAAGAACCAGTCTTGCAGGCTGCGAAGATCTGCCAAATCATGCTTGCCGGTTTTGTCTTGTAATACGTAGCTGTAAACCCAGCCCACGCCCGTTGCATCAGGACCTAGGGTTGGTTTTGCGTTCGGTGGCAGCTTTGGTGCTACTTGGCTCAAGTATTCCAACACGCGTGAACGTGCCCAGTACATGTCGGTATCATCGTTGAAAATGATATAAACGTAAGAATCACCAAAGAAAGAGTAGCCACGAACCGTCTCAGCACCCGGCACGGCAAGCATGGCGGTGGTGAGTGGGTAAGTGACTTGATCCTCGACGACTTGAGGTGCCTGACCCGGATAGCTTGTCTTGATGATCACTTGCACATCAGAAAGATCCGGAATCGCATCAACAGGCGTATTCTTTACACTGTAAAGTCCGCCTAATACAAGGGCTAAGGTCGCGACCAACACTAGGAATCGGTTGCTCAGTGACCAACGAATAATAGCATTGATCATAATTAACCCTCGACGGCTACTGTTGCAGGAACTAGCTGTTTAAGAACGTAGTCAGATCCTTGTTTTTCAACTAGAAACCGAACTTTCTGTCCTTCTTCAAAACCCGATAGATCAACGTCTTCACCCACAGAGAAGTTCATCTCGCCAGCATCCCAGTTCCATTCTGCAACCGGTAGGTGGTTTAAGGTGATCATGCCAAAATCAGCCATCAGCATGCTAATGTCACCAGTTAGCCAAACTTCTGCGGCAATGACGCTGTTGTCTGCCTTATAGTCGATGATTTGGTACTGACCGGACTCCGTCTTTTGCATTTCAAATTCGATAGCCTGACCTTTTTTCAAGTTACCCATCTCAACGCCATCTGCAAAAGTGAAGTTCATTACCATGCCCGGCCAATCCCATTCTGGTACAGGCTGGTGGTTGATGGTCAGCATGCGGTGATCTTTCATTACGTCTGTGATCTCACCTTTAGCCCATGCCGTTTCCGCTGCCGCTTCTATACCATTGATGCGAGACAGATCCGCCGACTGGCTTGATTCAGAATCGAGCATGAAGTGAGACGAAGTAACGATCTTGTCGCCTTTTTTAAGTCCTTGTAATACTTCGATTTGTTCGCCAGCTTCACGGCCAACTTCAATTCGAGCTGAGCGGTATTTGCCTTCTCCCTCAGCCAGAACAACGCGAGTCATACCGCCAGAGCGAATAACAGATGACTTAGGAATCGTTAACACTGCGTCGTCAGTGACAGGCTGCAAGGCAATATTGGCGAACATGTTTGGCTTCAATGCGCTATCTGGGTTAGGGAATTTAAGACGCACACGCAACGTACGTGTTTTCGGATCGAGGATTGGGTACACGTAATCTACGACACCTTGCCATTCATTGCCCGGAATCGCGTCAAGGGTCATCGTGGCTTGAGAACCCGCTTTCATCCAGTGCGCTTGACGCTCAAAGACTTCCGCATCAACCCAAACATTGTCCAAAGGACCTGCACTGATCACCGCTTGAGCAGGAGACAAATAGCCACCTTCACGCACGTTTAAGCTCGCGATAACGCCATCAGCAGGCGCTTTGATTTCAATGGTTTGCGATGCTTTACCACTACGAGTAATGGATTTGATTTGAGCACGGTCAACACCAAGCGTTACCAAGCGTTCGGTCGCGCCTTTTACAAGACCTTTGCGGCCAGTGCGGTACGCATTCAGCAATTCTTCTTGTGCTTTAACCAGTTCTGGAGAGTAAAGCGTGAAAAGCACATCGCCTTTCTTCACTTTCTCGCCCACGGCATTGATGTAGAGTTTTTCTACCCAACCCGCCACACGAACGTTGGTTTGCCATAACAGACTTTCATCAAAGGCAATATAACCAACCGTTTCGATGCGTGGTGACAACTGCTGTAGTGTCGCGTTTGCGGTTTTAACCCCGAGGTTATTTTCTACTGAAGGGTCAATAGTCACTGTACCTGGTGCATCTTGTTCACCGGATAGGTCTTCTGCGTAAACCGGAATCAAATCCATGCCCATTGGGGATTTACCCGGCTTGTCGCGTTTGTAATTCGGATCCATTGGGGCAACCCAGTAAAGCGGATCATTAGAGCTTGCAGCAGATTCGCCACCCATCGCACTCATGTCGTGAGCCGAGCCCGTAAGAAAATGATTAGCACCAAACCCTAAAGCACCACCAACAATCAGCGCGATGGTTGCAATTTTTAATGTTTTCATTGTTTTACCTTATTTTCCCCTTCACATTTGACGCTACAGCGTTGTTGCCTGCTCTCGTTCACCCAAATCACATAGAGGATCTATGCTCATGGGATTCTCTCGTTTGCCGCCTAGCTGCAGCCCCAACTGTCTTGGGGAATCACAAATTAATATGTCGAAATAGAGCGAGCTTCCGGTGAAGCCACTTGGTAGTCGAAACCACCGAGTAGGGCGGCTAAATTGCTGTTTGCGATGTTGAGATCGGTCAGCAGACGTTGTTGCTCTAATTGCAGAGCCAACTCGTCAGTCGTGGCAGAAATCACATCGTTAAACTGCGCTGTGTTGTTTTGATAACCCCGCTCAACGGCTTGAATGCGCGCTTTCGCTTGAGGCAATAAGGTGGATTGATAACGTTCTAAACGTTGGGTTAAGTTGCCGCGATCAACCAGCAAAGTGTTCACCTTGGCATTCATCTGCGTTAGTAAGGTGTCTTTTTGTGATTGTGCCGCGCCAACTTGGTATTGAGCGGCCGCGAGATTGCGATCTTGGCGGTCACCCGTAAACAACGGAATGTCCATGGTGAGGTAAGCGCTGACCAAATCGGAGGCAGGTTCACCCATCATGTTGTCGGCTTGGCGGTAGGCGTACATTACTTCGACGCCAAACTGCGGGTTGTAGGCTTGCTCAGCAATCTCCACCTGAGTTTTATTGGCAGAAATGCTAACGTCTGCCATCTTAACCATCGGGTGTTGGCTGAGTTGCTGATAATGCTTGGTGAAACCCTGACTTGCAGCAAGTTTGCTGTTCAGTGTGTCCCAATTAAGTTGATTGCTCGCGTGCAGAGCCTCTTCGTTCGCCAACCAATCTGACCCCAACCATTCGGAGAGTTGAGAGATAAGACGACGTTGCATTTGTTCGTTGGCTTGCAGTTTCTCATCCAACTTGCTGACTTGAAGTTGGGCGTTAAGCAGATCTTGCGCTTCACTCTTACCAATCGAATAGTTGGTTTGAATAAAGCTTTCCATCTCCTTCATCAACTTGCGGTTCTCAAGCATGATTTGTTCAGCGCGTTGCTGGTAACCAAGTTCTAACCAAAGTTGAGTCATGCTGTTGGCTACCTCAAGCTCACGAGCATGAACTTGAAGCCCAAGGCCGTCGGCTTGTTGATTGGCTTTCTTCTGTTGCAAATCAAGCGTAGAGCCACGCTCAAACTGTTGCATTAAACCAACGGAGATGTTGGTCATTGGGTCTTCATCGAATTTGAAGCTGTCGACAGGCAAGCCACCAAAACCCACTTTCAGTTTTGGGTCCATTAAGGTCGCGCTCGCGACGCCCGTTTCACGCATGGCTGCAGATTGCGCTGAGTATTGCTTACGATTGCCATCGTTACTCAAAGCGACGTTGATCAATTGGGCAAGCTTGGTCGTTGAAGCTCGCTCACTTGATGCGGAATTTTGTGCTGCGTGCGTCTCTTCACCTGCGGCGTTAACCAAGGTTGGCGCAGCGACCAGAGCCACCATAAAAATAGGTGCAGCTAAGTGGTATGGTTTGATATCCATAATCTAAATCCAGTGTTCGCCGGATCGATGGAGGTGCGGATTTTATTGCGGGAACAGTAAAGCCTTGTTACCTCATCGTTCAGGCGCATTAAAACAACCTGCGATACACGCGCAGGGTCGAATGCTAGGACGGATTTAGGCTATTGGAGGTCGGTACAGGTCGCTGCTGACGTGTACGACTGGGGAAGCAACTTCAGGAGTAATGGTTGCGCGATAGACGACGGGCATTGGGCTATTGATAGGATTCGGTAGGGGGACGAAAACTATCGTACACGC
The DNA here is from genome assembly GCF_033338855.1 of Vibrio sp. Vb0937. Lineage (NCBI taxonomy): Bacteria > Pseudomonadati > Pseudomonadota > Gammaproteobacteria > Vibrionales > Vibrionaceae > Vibrio > Vibrio sp. Vb0937. The sequence goes on from NZ_JAWOTK010000001.1 coordinate 598,420, forward strand.
AGCAGTACAGCAGGTATGAACCATGCCAGAGCCTCCACCACAGTTCATGCTGGTTTCTCTTGCATCGCTATCTTCTGCTACGGACGCTTCGGACATAGAACCGTCACTCATGGAGACGTCAATCATGCCAGGCATACCGCAGTGTTCGCTGTCACTCATCATAGAAGGATGGTGAGCCATGCCAGTAGACATCATTTGAATATTCATCAACGGCTCACTGTTCGCCACACTAGATACCAATAGCACTAGCGTCGTGAAGAGAGTTAACCAAATTGTATGCAGCGATTTTAAGTGCATACCCTTTCCCATGTGTTTGATGAAAATGATGAAAACCCTTCGATTCTAAAGGTTAACCTAAGGGTAAGGTCAATCATTTATTACTCTTATTATCAAAATAGTCCAACCCTTCAGTTTTCGCACTTTCGAGGGAGTAAAACGTTTGTTAAACACCGAGTGTTGAAAGTTAGCGAAAGAAGCCCTCGCTTTTTATGACACGTGAAAAATGTGGTTTATAAGTTTTACATCACACTAACTTGTCTTACAAATGATTATCCTTATAGAATGCATGGTTTTACTTGTGCAGATTTGGATTTGCTTTGCTGCGGGGGTTGCATGATAGAAATTGTCATCGATGGAAAATATAGAATTGTAGAAGAGGGTCTAACCCTTTTAGAAGCAGCAAAAGTGTGTGGGGTCGAGATCCCATCGCTGTGCGGAATGAACAAAAGTAATGAAAAAGTACCGTGTGACTTGTGTGTGGTTGAAGTCGAAAGCGGCGGTACTAAGCGTGCGTGTGAACTTGAAGTTTACCGCGGCCTTAATGTGGTCACGCAATCAGAACAATTAAGCGAGCACCGCAGAAAAGCACTCAACCGCATCATGACGGACCATTACGCCGATTGTGAAGCGCCATGTAAAACCGCGTGTCCAGCAGGTGTAGATATCCAATCGTACCTTTATCACATCGCACAGAACGATCATCAAAAAGCGATTGAAGTGATTAAGCGTACGCTGCCTATGCCGTTATCGATTGGCCGCGTATGCCCTGCATTTTGTGAGAGCGAATGTCGCCGCTCGTTAGTCGATGAGCCTATTGCAATTCGTCAGCTAAAACGTCATGCCGCGGATGCGGATTTGTCTGCGCATGAAGCCTATGTACCAGAAAAGAAACCAAGCAAAGGTTTGAACATTGCCGTCGTCGGCAGTGGTCCTGGTGGTCTGACAGCTGGCTACTACCTATCGAACGAAGGCTACGACGTTACGGTCTTTGAATCCATGCCAAAAGCGGGCGGTTGGTTGCGTTATGGCATTCCAGAATACCGTTTACCAAAAGACATTCTCGATAAAGAAATCGAATTGATGTGCCGCAACGGTATGCAAGTTCACACCAATCAAAAGCTAGGTGTGGATTTCACGCTTTCTCAATTGAGCGAAGAATACGACGCGGTGTGTTTGGCGGTCGGCGCGTCTCAAGCGGTCGAAATGCATTACACAGGCAGTGACCTTGAAGGTTGCTACTTAGGTGTTGATTACCTCAAAGATTACGTGACTGAGCAAAACTATGTAACGGGTCAGAAAGTCGCGGTGATCGGTGGTGGTAACACGGCAATTGACTGTGCTCGTACTGCGCGTCGTGCTGGTGCAGACACCACGTTGATTTATCGTCGTACTCGTGACGAAATGCCGGCAGAAGACTACGAGATTGTCGAAGCGGAACACGAAGGGGTGAAATTCCACTTCTTGACCAACCCTGCAGAAAACCTTGCCGATGAAACCGGACGCGTGAATGCGATTCGTCTAGAGCGCATGGCGTTGGGTGAGCCGGATGCATCTGGTCGTCGAAGCCCTAAACCAACCGGCGAGTTCTTTACCGAAGAGTTCGACACCGTGATTGCGGCAGTATCGCAAAAGCCAGATCTGAGCTTCCTCGAAGGCGAAGATTTGTCGATTCCACTTACGCGTTGGAACACCTCCGATGCAGATGAAAAGACCATGCACACAGGCACGGGTAACATCTTCAGTATTGGTGATTTCCGCCGTGGTCCAGCAACGGCAGTTGAAGCGGTGGGTGATGGTCGCGTTGCGGCAAAAGCCATTGACCTGTTTTTGAATGGCGATATGGCAGATATGCCAAAGGCGGCGTTTAACTCGCGTAAAGAGAAGAAGCTCTCTCAAGTCGACCCGCTTCACTTCGAGAACATCCAGAAAGTCGCTCGCTCTATCATGCCTGAACTGACTCCAGCACAACGCGAGCAAAGCTTCGCTGAAGTGGAGTTGGGCTTTGATAACGAAGAAGCAATGAAGGAAGCTGCACGCTGCCTTGAATGTGGCTGTCAGGCCAATACCGATTGTGCGCTACGTGACTACTCCACCGAATATGAAGCCGAGCAGAGCTTTGACTTCTCCTTGCAGATTAAATCACATCAAGATTGGTTAGATCTTCGTGCGAAAGACTTGCGTCATAAGTACGAAGTTGACCGTAGCTCTGAGTTTATTGAGTTTGATGCCAACCGCTGTATTAGCTGTGGTCAGTGCATCCAAGCGTGTCGTGACAAAGCCGTGCACGGCGTACTGAACTTTGTGTGCGACAAACAAGGTCGTCCTGCATTACGTCCTGACGACCGTCCACACTTTGGAAGTAACAAGAATGGCTTAACCCTAATGGGCGATTCGAACTGCGTGCAATGTGGCGCGTGCGTTCAAGTGTGTCCAACGGGGGCGATGGTCGATAGTCGTGACCGTTCACAAGGTCGTACTGAAGATCTGAAAGCGGTCGACACCATTTGTACATACTGTGGTGTGGGCTGTAAGTTGACCATGTTCGTGGACGAAGCAACCAATACGATTCGTTACGTGAAGGGCGGTGACTCGCCGGTGAACCAAGGCATGCTGTGTGTGAAAGGGCGCTTTGGTTTTGACTTCATTGGCAGTGAAGAGCGTCTTACCACGCCATTGATCCGCAAAGACGGTTGGTTGCAGCCTGCAAGTTGGGAAGAGGCGATTCAACTGATTGCGGGCAAGTTCTCTGGCATTAAGCAAGATTTTGGCAGCAACGCATTGGCGGGCTTCTCTTCAGCGAAAACCACCAACGAAGATAACTACGCGTTCCAAAAATTTGTCCGTCGTGAACTGGGCACTAACAACGTCGACCACTGTGCGCGTTTGTGCCACGCATCGAGTGTAACCGGTCTTGAGGCGTCACTGGGCAGTGGTGCAATGACCAACGACATTCCAAGCATTAAGCACTCTGATGTGATCTTTATTATCGGTTCGGATACTACATCAGCACACCCGATCATCGCTTCACACATCAAACAAGCCATTCGTCACCACGGCGCTCGCTTGATTGTGGCTGACCCGAAACGTGTCGATATGGCAGAGCATGCAGAGCTGTATATGGCGCACCGTCCGGGTACAGATGTGATGCTCCTAAATGGCGTCATGCAACAGATCATCAAGAACGGTTGGTACGATCAAGAGTACATCGAAGAACGTGTCGACGGCTTTGATACCTTACTGCAAGAAGTGATGTCGCCAGCTTATAACCTCGATAAAGTGGAGTTGGTTACGGGCGTAAAAGCCGAAGACATTCAAGCAATGGCGCGCATGATCGGTACGGCAGATCGTACGGCTGTTTACTACTCGATGGGTATTACTCAGCACACGACAGGTCATGACAACGTGCGTTCTATCGCTAACCTGCAATTGCTGTGTGGCAACATCGGTATTGAAGGTGGTGGTATCAACCCATTGCGTGGTCAATCAAACGTGCAAGGTGCGTGTGATATGGGCGCGTTGCCAAACAGCTTCCCGGGCTATCAAAAGGTATACAACCCAATTGTGCGTCAGAAGTTTGCGATTGAATGGAACGCACCAAATCTGCCTTCTGAGCAAGGTCTAACCCTGACAGAAATCATTGATGCGGCTTGCCATCGTGACGTTCGTGGTATGTACATCATGGGTGAGAACCCAGTGTTGAGTGACCCGAACCAAGCGCATGTGATTGAAGGTTTAGAAACGCTCGACTTCTTGGTGGTTCAAGACATCTTCTTAACGGAGACTGCACAATACGCGGATGTGGTTCTGCCTTCTTGCTCATTTGCAGAGAAAGCGGGTCACTTCACCAATACGGAGCGTCGTGTTCAGCGCGTGAATCCGGTTGTCACGGCGCCGGGTGAAGCGAAAGAAGATTGGTGGATTATTCAAGAAATTGCCAATGCCATGGGCAGTGATTGGGATTACCACTGCGTGTCTGATATCACGAATGAAATCGCACGCGTGACACCTCAATACGCGGGTCTTCGTTGGGATGCCATTACGCCAAACGGTGTGCAATGGCCGAGCAACAAGAACAACCCTGCGGGTACTCGCATCATGCACCAAACCCAGTTTACTCGTGGTAAAGGTCAAATGGTGGGCGTACCGTTCCGTTATGCGGCTGAGCTGCCAGATGAAGAGTACCCACTTGTGTTAACGACGGGTCGCGTACTTGAGCAGTTCCATACTGGAACCATGACGCGCAAAACCAAAGGGTTGGATAATCTGGCTGGCCCTCGTGCGATGGTGAGCGTGGAAGACGCAGAGGCACTTGGCATCAGTAATGGTCGGCGTCTGACGGTGTCTACACGTCGCGGCAGCATTGAGATTGATGCCTTTGTGACTAAGCGGATTCAAAAAGGTGTGGTGTTTATTCCTTTCCACTTTGTTGAATCGCCAGTCAACCGCCTAACGACAACGGCAACTGACCCGCATGCGAAGATCCCTGAGTTCAAGGTCGCTGCGGTTAAAGTGGAAGTGAGCGAGAAAACAACGCAGACAGAGTCTCTCGAAGATAGTTACCAACACGTTTAAATTCGGTGAGTCACATTGTTGTGGTCACTGACAATTTGAGCCTAGTTGATGGGCGGATAATCTAATCTTGATTTCCGCTCTCACTATATTCACTCGGATTGTCTTTTTCTTCAAACTCCTTTTACTTTTCTGTTATCACCGCGCTCCGGTTAGTTTTCCCTTCTTACTTCTTACTTCTTACTTCTTACTTCTTACTTCTTACTGTCTCTATGGCGTATTTTTGTTCAAGCCCATGATGAGAGTGCAATAAAGTTTGTTGTTGAGCTTGTCATAGAATTGACTGTCTCTGACTGTCCTCTGTTATTTGGGCAAGTTCTATAACCTAAACTTTGCTCGCTTCCTATACTGAATTAACGAAGCAAGATTTTTATAACAACAAGAGGAAGCTTGTATGACAAGAACAACCTCATTTGCACTCGTTTTATTACTTATGTGCGCATACTTTGGTTACAACCGTTATTATGTATACCCCCAGCAGTTGGAAACACAGGCGAAGTCCATGCTAATACAAATGGCAAATCGCGAAGAGTGGGTAGATGTGTTTGAGATGATGAATCGCGTAGACGCGCATAAGGGCCATTTGGAACTTGTTGCTGACGTGACATCCTCTGATGGTCAGCGTGCGTACAGTGAAGGTATTATCACGTACACGGATCGCGAAGGCGTTGTCTGTAAACAGGTAGTGTTCAACTTTAAAATAAACTCTTTGAAAAACTACAATATTTCCGATTTACGAGATTGTTCCTACGGTGAGTACTATTAATATTGTCTGAGAGTTGAGCTCGATAGCGCAGTGTATGAATACAGAAACAAAAAATAGCCCTTCGTTGGGGCTATTTTTGTTTTTAAGGAATAAACGCAATATCGTGGAATTAGTCGAGTGATTTTTTGAAGCGAAATGAAGCGACAATAAGGCCGATAACGGTGAATCCAAGTAACCAAACTGTATCTCGCCATAGCTCCATTAGGTCTGCACCACGCAGCACCACACCACGAATAATTCGCATAAAGTGGGTGGCAGGCAGCGCTTCGGATATCCATTGTGCCGCGATGGGCATTCCTTCATAAGGGAACATAAATCCGGATAGAAGAATCGATGGCAAAAGAATAAACACCGTCATCTGCATTGCTTGAAGCTGCGTCGTCGCAATGGTGGATATCACCAAACCTAAGGTTAAACTCGCGGCGATAAACAACAGCGTGCCAAACAGTATCTGACTAATGGCGCCGTTTATCGGTACACCAAATATCCAATGACCCAAGCCTAAAATGATAAACACCTGTATCAGACCAACAAAGATGTAGGGAATGATCTTCGCTACCATGAGTTCGATGGAGTGGATTGGCGTAGTAATCAGTAACTCTAAATTGCCACGTTCCCGTTCTCGAACAATGGCTGCGCTGGTGAACAAGATCATCGTCATGGTTAGAATCACGCCCAATAAACCGGGGACAATGTTCACCGCCGAGCGCCGACTCGGGTTGTAATACAGCGCAACTTCAAAGGTTTTGGTTGGGGCAGGGCGTATCTCAAAATCAAAATCCGTTAACGGCATGGTTTGCAGTGAGAGAATCGCTGAGCTGATCATGGTGTCTGAACCATCCACAATCCACTGGCCAAGCTCTCTACCTTGCACCATGCGTTGGGTTAGGTCGCTAGGTAGAATTAAAGCCGCTCGCACCAAACCGTCTTGAATGGCTTGCTCGGCTTCAGAAGCGGTAGCGAAGGTTTCGACCACATCGACCACTTGTGTGACTTTGACGGACTCAGTGATCACGCGCCCGGCAGTGCTGCCACTTTGATCGACGACGCCAACGGGAATGTTGCGAATATCCGTATTAATGGCAAAGCCAAATAGCAGAAGTTGAATCAGGGGGATCATTACGACCATGCCAAAGGTAATGCGGTCACGTGAAAGCTGACGGATCTCTTTGATCATCACCGCTTTCATGCGGGCAATAGATTTCATCATTGGCGACCTTCTCCCGTAACGCTGACAAACACATCTTCCAAGCTAGGACGAGCAATGTTCATCTCGCAGCCATCAAGCGCAGGAAAGGTTTGGGTTAACCATTCGATCGGTTGTTCGATGTGCTGGTGGATCAAAATGCGTAAGCGAATGCCGAGCTGTGCGGCCGAGCGCACCTCTTCGCGTCGAATGACTTTCTCTTTTAGCTCGCGTAAGTTATCCGCTTTGACTTCAACGATGTTAACGCCCATTTGGGCCATGAGTTCTTCTGGCTCACCATCGGCGCGGATTTCCCCAGCTTCCATAATCGCCAGACGATGACAGCGCTCTGCTTCGTCCATGTAGTGCGTTGTGACCAAAATCGTCGTGCCTTGGTCAGAGAGATCAAACAACTGCTCCCAGAAATCGCGTCGGTTCTCTGGGTCAACCGCAGATGTGGGCTCATCGAGAAACAACAGTTCTGGTTTGTGCATAGTGGCTGCGGCGAGAGACAAGCGTTGTTTCTGGCCGCCACTCATTCCGCCGACGCGCTGTTTACGCAGCTGGTCGAGACCGTAGGTGGATAGTTGTTCTTCGATGCGAGCTTTCAGAGCCTTGGTTTCCATACCAAAGATTTGTCCAATAAACTCAAGATTCTCTTGAACTGTCAGGTCATCATAGAGGGAGAACTTTTGTGTCATGTAGCCAATCTTGAGGCGCAGAAGCTCAGATTGTTTTGGGATCTCTAGCCCAAGCACATCCACGTTGCCCTCACTTGGGCTAAGCAAGCCAGTCAGCACACGAATGGTTGTTGATTTACCGCAGCCGTTGGGACCAAGAAAACCATAAATACTGCCTTTGGGTACATTGAGCGTGATGTTGTTGATGGCGGTGAAGTCACCAAACTTCTTCACTACATTTTCAGCTTGAATCGCGTATTCGGTCATTGGCTTACTCCACCAAATCCACTTGCGCTGGAATGCCCGAAGGCAAGGATTGTGCTGAGTCTTGTAGGTCGACTTCTGCAAGGTACATCAAACGCGAGCGTTCTTCCTCGGTAAGCGCGAAATAAGGCGTAAATGAAGGCTCAGTCGCAACCCAACGAACGGTGCCGCTATATGGTTGCTCAACGCCATCTACATGCACGTTAACCGTTTTACCCGGCACAAAATCGACTCGGTAGTTGGCAGGAACGTAAACGCGAGCGTATGGGACGCGGCTGGCTTGTATTACAGCAACTACACCATTCACAGGAACGCGTTCGCCAAGGTTAAACGGTAGGTTATCTAACAAGCCATCTCGCGTGGCGGTGATGGTGAGTTCTGCCAGTTTCTGTTCTTGTAGTGCCACATCGGCTTTTGCTGCCATGAGTGCGGCTTTTGCTTGTTCAATATCTTCAGGACGAGAGCCAGCGGTCAGTTTGCTGAACTCTTCTTGTGAGGAGTCTAGCTCTGCACGGGCAGAATCTCTGGCTGCTAAAGCGGTGTCTTTTTCTGATTGGCTGATGAGTTTTTTACGAACTAACTCCGCCTTACGTTGGTAGTTCTTTTGCGCTTCAACCAATTGAGCTTCCGCTCTGGCAACGCGTGCTTGCGCTGCGGCAATGTCTTCTGGTCGCTCACCATTGGTCAATTTCAAAAGATAGGCGTCAGCCTTGGCTTGTTCGGCTACGGCGTGAGCTAAAACGGCTTCTTGGTTCTTTGTATCGAGCTGAACCAGCACTTCTCCTTCGGTGACTTGGCTGCCTTCCTTGATGGGTAGGGCACGAATTATCTCGCTAGAGGTTGCAGTAAAGGTTACGCGGTCACGTTCTAGTGTGCCAAGGGCTTGCTGTCCGTCATCTTTGGAGCAGGCAGTTAAAAGAGTCAGGGCTAGGGTGCCAAGAATGATTCGCTTCATCATGCGACGCTTCCTCTAAGAAGGTGAGCTCGAATTCGTATCAAGCTATAGAAGAGTGTGGGACTGCATTCAGTGTAACGTGAGTCAGTTTTGTCCGGCTAGGAAGTTAATTCCTTCAATATTCATCAATTGATTAATTATTGAAACTGGCTTTATCCTGCTGAAGCCGTGCTTTACTTGGCTCTTTTAAGTTGATTACATGAATATCATTTAAACAAAAATCTGGCCTTTCATGTAGAGCACGCCGTCGCCAGATACTCTTACTTGTTCGCCAGTAACTTCACAGTGCAAAATACCTCCGCGCTGAGAAGCTTGGTAAGCGACCAGTGATGCTTTGCCTAACGCTTCTGCCCAGAACGGTGCTAACCCAGCGTGAATCGAGCCAGTTACGGGGTCTTCGTCACCACCATTTGCAGGCCAAAAGTAACGCGATACAAAGTCTTGTTGATCACCTTTCGCGGTAACGACCACATCGTAAGGAGCGAGTGTCTTGAGGTGCTCTGAACGGTATTGAACCTCAAGTACCTCCTGCTGGTTGCCGACCACCACGAAATACGCTTGAGGGCTAAGCAGTACGCGTTCCACATCGCAACTTAGGCCATCAATCAATGCCGAGGGAATATCAGAAACGGCTTTTGGAGGACGAGCAGGGAACGTCATCTCGATCTTACCTTGCGCATTCTTCTCTACGGTGAGGGTTCCTACTTCCAGAGTATGAAATTCAATCGTGCCATTAATGCCAAACTCATCAAACAGCACTAACGAAGAGGCCAGTGTTGCGTGTCCACAGAAATCGATTTCAGTAATCGGAGAGAACCAACGAATCTCATATCGGTTTGCGCCAATGGATTTTAGAAAAGCCGTTTCCGACAAGTTGTTTTCTGTCGCGATATTTTGCATCAATTCTGGGGCTAGCCATTCCTCTAACGGTACGACCGCTGCTGAGTTGCCTTTGAATTGCGTATCGGTGAAGGCGTCCACCACGTAGATATCCAATTCCATTTTCCTTCCTTGTTCCGTGAGCGATTAATTAGCATAAACCAAGTGCAATTAAGAGAGTAAGAAATTTGTGTTAGAATCTTAAAGTGTCAAAATTATAGATTATTTTGTGTTTTTTGATACTTACTGACAAGGATTCGGACTGCTGGGTACTTACACTAGTGTTGAATTCATTGAAAGGAAGAAAAACATGAAAGCGATCTACAAATCAGTTTTGGCATTGAGTGTTTTTGCGGTCGGTTCTGCCCATGCATTTGAACTCGTGAGTAGAGATATTCAAGAAGGCCACCCGATGGCGAAGACGTTTGAATACTCTGGTTGGGGATGTGATGGCGGGAATCAATCACCACAATTGATGTGGAAAGAAGCTCCAAAGGGCACAAAAAGTTTTGCGATCACCGTGTATGACCCCGATGCACCAACAGGCAGTGGTTTTTGGCATTGGATAGCGTTTAATATTCCATCCACCGTTAGCGAACTGCCTCGAGGCATTGATATGAATAAGTTAGGCGGCAAAGAATCTCGTATTGACTACGGCACAACGGGGTTCGGCGGCGCGTGTCCTCCAAAGAATGATGGGATGCATCGTTACCAGTTTACGGTGTGGGCATTGCCAACTGAAGAACTGAATTTGGATGAAAACACGCCACCAGCCATTGTAGGGTTTACTTTGAATAGTGTTGCTTTGGGTAAAGCGACATTAACCACGACTTACACGCGATAATTGAATATAAGGGGGAGAGAATCGGTCACCAATATCAGGTTACGCTGTTTCGTGCGGAGCAGCAGCAGAAGCTTCGTAATGTCAGGATTCACTCCCCAAGCCTTATTCAGATTGTTAAGGGGAGTAAACATCTTTTCTGGAAAGATGAAGTACTCGACATCCATCATCCAAATATCATGCTTTGTGAAGCAAATGCATCCCTAAATTTTGAAAATCTTCCTCTACAAGGGCGATTTCTTTCTCGAATGTTCAGTTTTCACTGTGTGCCTAGCGATGAAATGTTGGAGCTAAGCATGAGCAACGCATTAGGAAACTATGTACCCGTTGTTGAGACAGATAAAGCATTGCAAGCGACGTTAAATGCTTTGTTTTCGTTTGAGCGGGAAAGCTTAAGTGAGGCGACACAACGCTATTGGATTATGGGCCTATATCAGCAGCTAGCTGAGAGAGGGTTATTGCATCGGTTGTTCTCGAGTTCACATATCTCTTTTAGTCAGAAACTTAGTCGTTACTTATCGCGCTCTCCAGGGGAGGAGCATCCATTAGATATGGTCGCGGGGCACTTTGCTATGAGCCGAGCAACATTGATACGAAAACTGAAACAAGAAGGTACCCAGTATCGCGAAGTATTGGCAGAAGTGCGCTTAAATCACGCACTTTACTTGATGCAAAATGGCTCGTATAACGTTGCGCTGCTCGCACAGTTGTGTGGTTATCAGTCAGAGGGGCGTTTTAGCCAACGCTTTAAAAGTAAGTTCGGCCTAACGCCCAGTGAGTATATTAAAACGGTGGTGAGTTAATGTTTTACCGCTTTTTTATTTTTTGTGCTTTTTAGGTTAACCATAATATTTGGTTTTCATTCGCAATGCTACGTTCACCAAAGCAATCAATACAGGCACTTCGATCAGCGGGCCAATGACACCAGCAAAAGCTTGGTCTGAGTTTAGGCCAAACACCGCGATAGAAACCGCAATTGCCAATTCAAAGTTGTTGCCTGTTGCCGTGAAAGCAATTGACGCGTTTTTGTCGTAGTCGATGCCCATTTTCTTACCAACGAAGAAGCTGACAAAGAACATCAACACAAAGTAGATAGCCAGTGGAATTGCTACACGGAATACATCCATTGGCAGTTCAAGAATCATCTCACCTTTTAAGCTGAACATCAGTACGATGGTCGCAAGCAGGGCGATAAGCGTAATTGGTGAAATGCGTGGGATGAATACGTCGTTGTACCATTGTTCACCTTTCGCAGCGACCAGCCATTTGCGGCTTAGGAAGCCCGCTAGGAATGGGATACCAAGGTAAATCAGAACGCTTTCCGCGATGTCCATCATCGAGATATCAACCACGAAACTTTCGTAGCCAAAGACTGGTGGCAACACAGTGATGAACAACCATGCCATCACACTGTAAGTCACGATTTGGAAAGCGCTGTTTAGTGCAACTAGGGCTGCGCCGTATTCTTTGTTACCGCCACCGATATCGTTCCATACAAGCACCATCGCAATACAACGAGCAAGACCGATCAGAATGATACCAACCATGTAACCCGGATGATCACCTAGGAAAGTCAATGCAAGGATGAACATCAAAATAGGGCCGACAATCCAGTTCATGACCAAAGACAGCGTGATTGCTTTTTTATCTTTCGTCACTGTGCCTAGCAGGTTGTAGTTCACCTTTGCGAGTGGCGGGTACATCATCAAAATCAAACCAATCGCGAGCGGTACGTTTGTGCTACCAACTGACATTGACTCGTTCCACTCAGCAACTTGAGGGAATGCTGCGCCAATACCTACACCGATTGCCATTGCAACAAAAATCCACACCGTTAAGTAACGGTCCAAGAAGCTCATTTTGTCGCTGGCACTATTTAAAACTTGAGTAGTCATAGTGTTCTCTTATTCGTTTATCGTCGAAAGGCGATGGTTAAAGGTATAGTTTATCTCTGCACGCCTGACCAGCGTGCAAAGGGCATTAATCAAAGAACTTGGAAAATCCTAGATTGAACTGATCAAACGCGTCGCGTTGAATGCGGTAACACACCTTAGGTGGGTTTGGCTCGGCGCTGATAAAGCCTGCTTGCTTTAGAATACGCAAGTGCTCGGAAACAGTAGATTGCGCAAGACCCAGTTCAGAAACCAAATCACTGTTCAAACAACCGCCCATGGTATCGAGCGTGTGCAGGATATGCAGAATGCGCAAACGTGCTGGATGCGACAAAGCTTTTGCTTGCGCTGCGAGAGTTTGTTCTTTCTCGAGCTGTTGTTGCGTTGTCTGAAAAACAACTTCGCACGTGTCCTTGCACTTATCACTCATTCGCTGGCCTTAATAGTTAATCGTCGAATTGCGATAAAGTGTACGCCTGCTCTGTGGAAGATGCAACAACTCGATGAAAAAATTAATCGTAAAATAACGATGAATAAAAAATTGAAAAAATATATGTTTTAAAAACAGTGATATAATAAAAAATTAAGTAGGTTACTAAAAGTTAACTAATTGCACTATATTTCTAGGTTACCATAATAAACCACATCCGACGCACAATGGTTACTGCGTCATCTTGTGAACTTATTTAAAGGTAATCCCATGAGCAACGTACTGATCATCAATGCACACGAACCATCACCATATTCAGAAGGTCGTCTAAATGCTTCTCTTGTCGACAAAGCACAGACGCTTCTGCAAGCAAAAGGCCATGAAGTTCGCGTTGTGACAATGCAAGATGAGATCAACGTAGATGAGCAACTCGCACACTTTGAATGGGCTGATCGCGTGATCATCCAAAGCCCAATCAACTGGATGTCTGTGCCTTGGTCATTCAAAAAATACATGGACGACGTGTTTACTGCGGGTATGGGCGGCGCACTGTGTGCATTTGATGGCCGTAGCGCAGAAGAACCAAAGAAAAACTATGGTACAGGCGGTACTCAAACCAACAGCAAATACATGCTTTCACTGACATTCAACGCGCCAGAAGAATCGTTTGATGATGAGAGCGAATACCTATTCCAAGGTAAAGGCGTGGATGATTTGATGTTCCACATGCACGCTAACTTCCGCTTCTTTGGTATGTCAGCATTACCTACATTCGCTTGCTACGACGTGATGAAGAACGCAGATATCGAAAACGATTTTGTTCGTTTCGAAGCTCACATTAACGAAAACTTCTAATCCTTTTAGAAAGATAGTGCGAACTGAATGATGAATTGAGATGGACTGCTGTACGCGGTCCATTTTTATTTGTTTGCGGCGAGGTGACGTTTTTATTACTCTAAAGCACTAAATGTATCTAGTTTACTTTTCGTTACCTAGATTAGGTGCGTATCTTGAGGTGTATTGTGGAAAGCAGAATCAGTGTAGATAGCAAAGGTCGTAAGTCAGTGGCGAACGTATGTGCGGAGCCATGTGCTATCGAGAAAGGGATGCGTTTAATTGGTGGTAAATGGAAAGGTTCTCTGATTTATCATTTGAAAGACGGCCCAGTTCGTTTCAATGACTTAGCACGCATGCTAGGCGGTGCAAGTAAAAAGATGATCGACCAACGTCTTAAAGAGCTAGAAGCGGAAGGTATGGTGGTGCGTAAAGTGATCAGCGACCGCCCAATTGCAGTCAGCTATGAACTAACAGAGTTCGGCCGTACCGCACTTAAGATTCTTGATGATTTGCGAATTTGGTCTGAAAAGCATCAAATTGAGCTTCGTTAAGACCAAAGTAGTTAATCGCAAACGTCACTCTCTTTTGAAAGCTGATAACAACACATCGCCTTTTATGCTCAAGTAACTTAGATGTGCTTCATTCAAATCGTAATTTGTTTCGTAAAACAACGTACTCTTTCGAGTCAGGCATATCGAAGCTACTTGAGCATAATCGTACTTTTTAAGTTTTTGATTTTTAGTTATTATTTTATCATACTTAATAAGTTGTAGAATAAATCACTCACTTCAGTTGAATTTAAAAAAGCACTATTTAATTCCAGTTTCTTTTCAAAATCGGAATATTTATCGAATTCCTCTTTCTCAACTAAACCTATTGGTGAGTTGTCGTTAACGTGGCTTTCATATTTTTTGATGGTATATAATTTAGACTTTTCGTCAAAATATTGAATTATCTTAATGTTAACGTCAGGTCTCTCCGTATTATACGTGATCGTAATTTTTTCATAATCTTTATTAATCGGAGTCGTAAGCCCTGTAGGGTAGATGATTTTAAACCTATTAATGTCATTCTTCTTCGTGCTTTTATAATGTTTTGAGTATGAAAAGTTTTCAATTGCACTTTTAGTGACGATAATTGACTCACCTTTCTTTAAACCGTATTCGGTACATTCATAATCGTCGACAACCGTAGAATTTCTTTTCTTTTCAATTAGGTAGGACATAGTTGCAGATGTCCCTCCGTGTTCCAGTTTTTGTTGGTTTACAGAACAATAGAAATGACCTTTGTCCACCGTCATTGCGTTGACTTGTTCCGGATTTGAAATGGTGGGATGTATATCTTTTGCTGAATCGTTGTCGCTTCCTCCTGAACCGCATCCAACTAATCCGATACAAACGGCCATATAAAGCAAAGAGATTTTATTCATACTGTATTTCTCAATTAAGATGTGTGATTGCAAATAACGATTAATTACATTTTTATAAAGTGAAATGTTTTTTATTTTAATTGAACGGTGTTTTATTATTAATTTAATCGTTTGCTTTTATTTTGTCTCTTACGGTATCTATGTTTTCATTTATGGTATGAATTATTAGAATTGCACAATTTTGAGTTGCAATAGGATAATAATCGCTAGCCAACTACTTGTGTAGGTATCGTTATGATTTATACATCCGTTAAGTCTAAGTTTTTAGTCTTAATTTCATGTATTTATCGTGAAAGTGACTTAGAAGTAAATAACTAACGTTGTTTGAGGGGAGCCTGGGCTTCACTGATCTTGTTTTTCATCAAGGCGTTGTATAATGAACAAGGACTCTATTTCCAACTTGTTGATACATATCAGATCTCACGGATCTGATATGCATTCTAAGTTATTCTCACCAAGGCAAGAATCCTAGCTTATTTAAGGATAGAAAGTTTACTTGGGTGTAGAAGATATTAGTAATCCAATGTGCCACGGATAGGGTAGTTATTGTTTGGATCGCGAATCCATGCCAATCCGCGTGATAGTGCGCCAAGCTCAGGGCGAACAAACGGGTTGTTTGAAATATCCACCACGTGTAAGTCGCCGTGTTCATTCACCACAAACAGACCTGGCTCTGCGAAATTATGATCGGTTTCCTGTTCAGATCGAGGAATAGATACATACAAGCCTAGCGTTTTCATTTGTTCTTCGGTCAGGCCGTAAGCGATAGAGAAGCTGATTTCGAGTTTCTCTAGATGCCCCTCTAGCTGTGCTTTTGAGTCGCCAGAAACGGCAAGAATATCGACGCCAGCATCAGCGAAAGCCTGTTTGTAACTCTCAAGCTCGTTGAGGTACTTAGTACAAAGAGGGCAGTGTTTACCACGATAAACGAATACTGCCTGCCAAGTCGCATCACCTTGCGGCTGACCCAACGTTACGCTTGAACCATCTAGCAAAGTGGCTTGAAGATGAGGGAAGCTGTCGCCCGCTTTAAGTTTCACTGAAGTTGCCATATTGACTCCCGAATTGGTGGTGTATATCCATGAATGCCCCTTTCTCAACAAAGCGATTGGGGGATGAGACTTCAATGTAGACTCTGTTTTGCGGTGTTTCAACTAGTTAACTTTTAGTAACCTGCAATAAGGTAGTAGAGTGCAAAAGATGAAAAAGCAGAACTTAAGATACAACGAAGTGGGGGTGTAGTATCAGGAGCTAAGTTCTGCTTGAGGTTAGGCTATGACCACTGGAACATATCGTTAAGATAGACCAGAGTCATCACTTCTATTTTATTACTCGATTGAGCTAGGCGTTGCTGAAAAAAGTACGCCATCATTGGCTTCTTCATTTCTTCCTCCTTTACGCTGACGAGTAAATTATGCGTATAAAAGGGGATATAAAAAAGAGAGTGCTTTTGTTGGCTTTGTTCCTAATAACGTAAATATCTGAGGCTTTAAAGCCGAATTTGGAGGTTAATTGTGGAAAAGGGGAACAGATAATTAGGAAGTTTTCTTATTTTATTACCGCCAACTTAAGTAAACTATTCCTATCCACAAACTTCACAGATCTAAGGTTGATTCAGTGTCTGATCTCAATTTGTTTCGCTATTACCAACGATTACTCTCGTTTAGTGTTGGTGATGAAACAAAAACCACGTTACAGGACATTGCCGACATCATGTTCACTTCTTCTCGGCATGCTCGTAGCCTGCTAACGCAAATGCAGGAGAAGGCGTGGTTGAGCTGGTACCCGAAACCTGGGCGGAACCAACGATCGACTCTTATTCTGAATATGGAGTTAGACGTTTTAAAAGAGAGCTTGGCTCTTGAACGTATCAAGTTAGGCAAGTATGAAAAAGCACTGGCGATATTAGATGAAGACGAAATGGCATTTGGCCGTTTGTTAAAAACAACGTCTGGTGCTTCTGTGCAAGAAGGACAGCTCAATATTCAATTAACCTATAAGCGAATGTTTGAGCGCGTCGTTCCACATCAACTTCAGCGTAGCAGCGAACGTTTCTTATTAAGGCAAATCTATTGTTGCTTAGTTTCGAGTGATAACAATGGGAAAGTGCAACCAGAACTCGCACATCACTGGCGTTATGACGAAGACACCTTCGAATGGACTTTCTACCTTCGTCCTGGTCTGACTTTTCATAATGGTAATTCCATTGATGCAGAAACAGTGGTTAGCTTGTTTGCAAAGTTGAGTTCACTACAGTACTACGAAAAAGAGTTGGCACATGTTGCTAACATTACTGCGCCAACGCCATTGAAAGTTGTTTTTAGGCTTAATCGAGCTGACTTGGGCTTTGCTGGACTTATTTCTGGTGTGAAATACGGCATTCAACCAGTAAGCCAAGTTAACGTAGCGAATAACAAGCTGGTGGTCGGAAGTGGCCCATTCTCTGTTGTCGAGCACAATGAAAGTCGTTTAAAACTGCAAGCATTTAATGGTTACTATGCATGTAGAGTTCTAACGGATTTGGTGACTATCTGGATTGTTAATGACGAGCAAATGGAGAACCCGTCATTGGCAGCAAATACGTTGCAAAGGGATGCTTCGCCCGAGGAGGATTTGTGTGGACACTATATGTCGACGCAAAACCGAGAAAACTCATCGGCGAGCAAGCGTAGTCGAATAGAAGATGGTTGCTTATTCGCCTTATTTAATCAGCACGCTAAGCACAAACTCTCTTTAGCGCAGCGCCGTTATATTAGTGAGCTAATTCAACCTGAGCACTTGGCCGAAGTGATGCGCCGCGAGAATATTGTATTTGGGAGTATACCCGCTTATAACCTGCTACCAGGTTGGAAGCCAGTGCTCCGTCCGTTCAGTGAGCCGCTTAAGTTACCTAAACACATTACGATAGCAGGATATAACTATACCGCATTGCGTCGCTGTGCGCGGGCTATTTCTAATCGTTTGGCGAGTGTTGGCAGTAAAGTAGAAATTGTTATGTATTCCTACCGTGAGCTGAACGAGAAGGCTAAGAACGGTGAGCTAAATGAGACAATGGTCGTAACGAACATAAACCTAGATGATAATCGTCATGCCTCAGCGTTCACGAACTTCTTCAGCAACGCTGTGCTATTCCACACTTTGGGAGAAAAGAACGCACAATGGTTAGATGAACAACTACAGAGAGTCAGATCTTTCGTTCCACTTGAGGACTACCTTAATGCATTGGAGCCAATTTCATCGACGTTGATCAGCGAGTATTGGATTACACCTATGTTCCACCATACACAAACTTTGCGCTTCCAAGGTGTATTAGAAGACGTTGCTTTAACCAATTGGGGTTGGCCAGATATCCGCTCGGTGTGGTCGGCGGATTGACTGCCTTAGTTATTTAGCAAAGTGCTGCTTCACAAATTCAATGAAGGCTCTGGTTTTCGCCGATTGATAGATAAGTTGTGGGTACACCAAGTAAACCGCGTTGTGCTGGTGGTCAGTTTCTTCCGATAGAACCTGCACTAGACGGCCGTGCTCAACGTCTTGTTCGACAAAGTAACTTGCTAACCGAGCAATGCCATTGCCAGACAGGGCTGATTCTTTGAGTAAGCGGTTTTCATTGCTTGAAAGCCAACCTTGGGCTTGAACTGTTCCCGTTTTTAACGGCCACTCTTTTTGATGCAATGTGGTTAAGCATTGATGCTGTTTTAAATCCGCTAACGTCTCTGGCGTACCTTCTTCTTGCAGATACAGAGGTGAGGCAACCAGCCAGTGGTGGTAGTCCAAAAGGTGATGCGCAATCATATTCTCGGGCGGCGTTCTTGTTGCTCGAAACGCAAAGTCGACGCTGGTTTCCGTCAGATTAAACGCTTGATAGCTAGAAAGAATCTCGAACTCTACGTTTGGATGTAAAGCGCGAAACGCCACACACAAATCATGCAGCACCGCTTCGGCAAACATCTTGGGAGCAGTAAGCCGAATCAGACCGTCTACTTGCTCAGATTGCTGACTTAAACTCTTTTCCATTTCCATTACGCGGCGTTTGAGATCTTCCGCTTGTGCAAAGATCGACTCACCCTCTGCCGTCAATCTCACGCTGCGTGTGGTTCGAACAATCAAAGGCGTGGCGAGTTCCGATTCCAATCGCTTGATTTGTTCCGACAGGTAACTTTTAGAAATGCCAAGTTGCTCCGCTGCCCTAGAAAAGTTGAGTGTTTGAGCCACTTCGGCAAACAGCATCAGTTTTTCGATTCTCTTATAATCTGCCATCTTGATTGCTCGTCTTTATTGTTCGCTTTAATTGTTCGGTAGCGAGGATAATGAATTCGATTTTACGGTATTAAACTAATTTTTACGAACGGTAAGATGGTTCGAGTTAACTTAAGAAATTGAAGATGCAGAAATCGGAAAAGTGAGAATAACGATGAACAATCCAACACTACCGCTCGCCAAAACCTTACCTAACGTTAGCCGCTTGGTCTTCGGCTGTATGGGACTTGGAGGGGAGTGGAATCGCAACCCATTAACCGCCCAAGATGAAAACCAAGCTTATGCCGCTGTCGAGGCTGCATTAGAGGTTGGCATCAATCTCTTTGATCATGCGGATATCTACAAATTCGGTAAGGCAGAAGAAGTGTTTGGGTGCATCTTAGCCAATGACTCAACCTTACGAGAGCGAATTTATCTGCAATCCAAGTGCGGCATCCGTCTAGGAGATGAGCAAGGTGTTAAGCAGTATGACTTCTCTGCCAAATGGGTGACGGCTTCTGTTGAGGGCATTCTTGAGCGCCTTGGCGTGGAAAACCTTGATGTTTTGATGCTGCATCGTCCTGATCCTCTGGTTGAATTTGAAGAACTGGGCACAGCGCTCCAAGCACTGAAACAAGCTGGCAAAGTTAACCACTTCGGTGTTTCTAACATGAACAGTGCTCAAATTGATCTTCTTCAACAAGCAACGGGCGAAATTGTTGTGGCGAACCAGTTGGAAATGAGTCTGGCTAAGTCTGACTTCATCAAGCAAGGCATGGGGCTTCCTTCGTCTGCATCTGACTACGTTGCAGGAATACTGGAACATGCCCGTAAGCACAATATCCAACTGCAAGCGTGGGGCAGTATGGCGCAGGGAAGATTCTCAGAGCGTGGTTTACATTCTGATGATCACAACACCAGACAGACGGCGGAGATGGTAATGGCGCTAGCAGCTGAATATGGTGTGTCGTCTGAGGCGATTGCTTTAGCCTTCCTGACGCGTCACCCAAACCAAATTCAGCCTGTTATTGGTACTGCAAACCCACAGCGTATTCGCACTTGTGCTCAAGTAGAGAACGTCACGCTATCACGTAGCCATTGGTATGGCTTGTTCGAGAAAACCCTTGGTCATGAGATCCCGTAGGAGAGAAAAATGAAATACGTACAAGTTCAAACTCTGATTCAAACGGCATTGGAAATTGCGACTGCTCGCAAGCAAAACATTGCGGTTGCCGTGGTTGATACACATGGAGAATTGCTCGGTTTTGCCCGAATGGATGATGTGAGTCTGCAAGCAGGTTTGTTGGCACAGAACAAAGCTTACACCTCGGCTAGGACCGTCAGCCTAGCGGCAATCTGGGTGCTTGGGCTCGTGAGACGGGTAAGCAGTTGAGTTATTGGACTGACCCGAAGATCACAGGCTTTATGGGTGGTGTGCCTATAGAACAAGAGGGGAAAATCGTCGGTGCAATTGGCATTAGCGGTTTGGCTGAGCAAGATGATGAAGCACTTGCGATGGAAGTATTAAACGCGCGTTGAGTATAATGTTTATCAGTAGGTGTGATGCTTTGTCCAGCTTTGTACTCACTGTAGGGACTCAAGTTCACAGGCTTCGTCGAGTCACAATGCTATCTAATAGCCTGAAGTAAGCAGAAGTTGAAATCGCGAACTATGATTAATTTATTTGAAAGCTTTGAGGCCTAAATATGTTTCATAAGGTATTCGTTTCGCTATTTTTTGTTCTCCTCTCAGGCTGTGGTACGAGTGACAGCGCGTTAAAAGAGAGCGGTTATGATGAAGCTTATATCCAAGGCTTTCATGACGGTCGGCATAGTGGTATGCAAGAGGCAGGGAATGATTTTGAACACTATATTAAGGACGAAACAAGGTATCAAACCGACTCAGATTATCGACAAGGCTGGGATGCTGGTGAGGTAGAGGGTAACAAGTTACAAAAGCAGGCGACCGCGATAGGACAAGGCATGATTGATAATTCATATGAAGAACGTGATGTCTTTGATCCTGATAAAGTGGCGAAAGATGCAATAAAAGGCGTTGATACATCGGAATTGAAAAGCCTAGAGTAACGGACTGATATAAAGAATAAAACTCGTCATTTGACGAGTTTTTTTTTGTCTAAACGGTTCATGTTTCAACGCTCAACAGGGCATTCACGTTTGGGTATGAGTAATGTGGTTAATCACCTTTCTTGTTCTTTTGTTCAAGGATTAACGATAACAGGCGAACGAGCAGGGACTGAGCTTCCGGTGAGAGCAATCGCGCCACGGCCGTTAAGTCATTTGCTGTGACATGCTGAACATCACGTGCATCTAAGGCAATATCTAGGTCAGTCAAATGAAGCGAACGCAATATGGCACGATATTGTGAGAGTTTAAGATCGGACTCTCCGCGCTCGATCCTTTGATATGTTTTTACGCTCATTCCAGCGATGTTTGCCATTTGCTCACGGGAGAGGCCATTCGATTTTCGTCTTGCGATCAGTGCTTGAATTATAGGGTCTACCTGCATGTGCTCTCCTGAAAGGACAGTTTTGACCTAAACGTAGCAAGAAGTGGACCAGTTTAACCACCACATATTTACCTGCTTTGCAATCAGTATAAAAATAACTGTCTTATAAAAACGTAAATATTTTAGTCAGTTATTAACTCAATGGAAAAGTATCAATCATACAAATCAATAGAAACGAAAGCTTCTATTCGCAAAATGCAACGCATTTTAGATCATTTATTTAGTGAAATTGATCAGCAACATCGTGAGACTAAAGAGAATGTTGTGACACTGATTCAACAGTCACAACAGCGATTGATGAACTACAAAGAGCTTTACCTTCACAAAGAATCGATAAGTGAAGTAGAGCTGCGGATGGCGCATGAAAATATGAGTGAGACTGAGAAGCAGGTCGCCGATATGGGTATTCCAGTGTTAACTTATATCATTGGCGCGCTAGATAAAGCGTATTAACACAGTCGTAAAGTCGGGCGATACAAGATTTATGCAATTTCGATCAATTGATGACATCTAAAAGAAAGGATGCAAATGCTGGGGAACCACACCCAGCATTCGGACACTCATTTACCTATATTTTCGAACCGTAAATCAGTGTTTAGAGGTATGTGAACCGAACAGTGTCGGTACGCAGCGAATAATAGCGATATTGTCCGATCTAGGCTACGTCCTTGGAATCTAACACCTTCACTTAAACTGTAAATTAATCTGTACACCCAGCCAAATTGAGCCATTGAGCACGTTCTTCCTTCTCTTTAAGCGATAAAAGACTAATTAGTGACGAAAAAAACAACGCATCTTAGGTAAAAGATAAGAGTTGTTAAAATATATCGCTATAAGATTGACCTTTTGCTTTTCAATCGTCCTGCTTATGCCTTACAATCTTTTCGAACCAAATCCATTCATAACGAATGGGGTTGATGAATTAAGATGAACAATTTTGCTTCGAACCCAAAGTTGCGCACATTTCATCAGCGATGACATCGCCAAAAACGACTCTCAAGTGTTCATGTGCAAATGATTAACTACCTTTTGTTGCGTGTTTTCTTAGCCATACAGGGCTCTTGTAACATAGTGCTCTTGTAACCAAATTTTGACTAAGTCGGAGCGTTTTGTTGTGTGCTTTAGATAAAGCACAACTGGCGAGAAATTAACGGATTGAATTTAGAGGTATTAACCGTGAACCTAAAACTTGTCGGCAGCTCCCTGATCGTTGCAGGTACTGCTCTTGGCGCTGGTATGCTTGCTATACCAATGGTGCTTGCTCAATTTGGCCTCCTTTGGGGCACTCTTCTTATGTTGTTCATCTGGGCTGGAACGACTTATGCTGCGCTGCTCCTTCTTGAAGCCAGTTGCAAAGTAGGTGGTGGTGTGAGCATGAATGCAATTGCTCGCGAAACGCTTGGTAAAGGAGGCCAGTTGGTAACCAACAGCTTGCTTTACGCCCTGCTAGTTTGTCTATTAATGGCTTACATCATTGGTGCGGGTGATCTCGTACAAAAAGTAACAGCCTCATTTGGGCTTCCAACATCTACGATCTCAAGCCAAGTCGGTTTTACTCTTTTAGTTGGTATCATTGTTTCGGCAGGTACAGGGGTAGTAGATAAGCTGAATCGCGGTTTGTTCCTAGGCATGATCGTAGCGCTGATCCTGACACTTTTTGCGCTTGCACCAAGCGTCTCGTTTGAAGGACTTGATGAGGTTGTGAGCGACGATAAAATGGCACTTATCAAAACCAGTTCGGTGCTTTTCACCAGTTTCGGTTTTATGGTCGTGATCCCATCGCTTGTAACTTACAACAAAGAAGCGAGTAAAACACAGCTGCGTAATATGATTATCGTGGGCTCAACTATTCCGCTTGTTTGTTACCTATTATGGTTGTTAGCGGTTGTCGGCAATCTACCACCTCATGAGCTTGTTCAATACTCCAACGTAACAGAGTTGATCTCGGTACTAGGTCAGCAATACGAGGGCTTAGAGTTCATCCTATCCATGTTTACTGGTTTGGCACTACTAACGTCGTTCTTAGGTGTTGCAATGGCGCTATACGATCAAAATGCAGACCTACTGAAAGCAAGTAAGCCAGTGATTTTTGTTACTACTTTTGTGCTACCACTATTAGGTGCTGTATTTGCGCCAGAACACTTCCTAGCTATTCTCAGCTACGCGGGGATTATTCTTGTGTTTCTCGCGGTCTTTGTTCCATTATCAATGACCATGAAAGTGCGCCGAGTGCCGGTAGAAGATGACAATATTTATGAAGCTGGTGGCGGCGCAATGGGAATGAGCATGATCTTCCTATTCGGCTGTTTCTTGCTGTTTGCCCAAGCAGTATAAAATCACGCTAGCTTATTTAAAAAGAGCCGCTCGATTCAAACGGGCGGCTTTTTTGTATTCATAGCCGAACCCAGGCCACTCAAAGTCATCAGCATTTGTGATGTTTGACGTTTCTCTGATAATCACGGTTAGCGCTGACTTTTTAGTAAAACTCCTTAGCGAAAGGCTGACATGTACAGTGATTCACCCTTCTATTATATCGATGTTGATATGAATAAGAGGCTCTGTTTTGTCAAAGCAATTATCTTTTGCCATGGTTGGCGTTATGTTGTCTTTAGGTGTGTTGAGTACAGAAGCGGTTGCTGACCCGAAGCATAAGCATGGACATCGGTACGATCACCATCATGCGCATCACCACCATCATAAACACAAGCGCAAGCACAAGCATAAACACAAACATCGTGACGTTATTTATGTGGAGACCAGACGACCAAGGCGCAGTTACTATTACCATGACCGAATTCCTCGGAATAGTACCTACATAAAGATTGGAGATTTCACTTATCTAAAAGTGGACGACCGTTATTATCGCCGTTCTAATGATCGCTATATCCATGTCGAGTTCAATTAAACTTGAAAGGGCACATAGTCGGCGTTCTTGTAATGTTGAGCTTAATAGCAACAACATGTCACATGTAACATCGACCAATACTAGGGTTGAGGGTTAAAAACAAAAACAGCGAGCCGGTGCTCGCTGCTTTTGCTTAGATGAGTGTTAGACAGTAAATCTATTTAAGATTTGATCTTGTTTATGTACATCTTCTTGTTGCGCCTGCATCGCGTCGTTGGTTCGATTTGCCGATTCGGCGACTTGAGTCGATAGGTCTTTAATATTCACCGTATTGTTGTTGATCTCTTCAGCGACAAGGCTTTGCTCTTCCGCTGCTGAGGCAATTTGCAAGTTCATATCGGAAATACGCTGAATCGCGTCACGAATGCGTTGCAACGCACTATTTGCTAAATCCGCTTTTTCAACGGCCTCTATAGCACTACCTTTGCTTTGATGCATGGCATTTGCCACAGAAGAAGCGCCAGATTGTAGTTGCTCAATCATAGTACGAATCTCTGTTGTCGACTCTTGAGTACGTTGTGCCAGTGTACGGACTTCATCTGCAACAACGGCGAAGCCTCGGCCAGATTCTCCCGCACGTGCAGCCTCGATTGCGGCATTCAACGCGAGTAAGTTCGTTTGGTCCGCAATATCGTTGATGACTTTTAGAATCGTTTCGATATTGGCGGTAGCAGATTCCAACACTTGTACTTCTTCGACTGCAAGGTCAATGCTATCGGAAAGCATGTTTATCGTTTGTGTCGATTCACCAACGATAGAAGACCCCTCAACCGTTGCTTGGTCGGCTTCTTTGGCTGCACTTGCCGCACCTTGCGCATTATTAGCAACCTCTGTCGCGGTGACAGACATCTCATGCATCGCGGTAGCAAGTTGTTCTAGCTCTTGCAGCTGAGTGTGAATTGCGCCTGCCGAGTCTTTTGCGCCCTCAGCGGTGATTTGAGTTCCATTTAAAATTTGATCAGAAATACGTTTCGACTCAATGATTTGCTGTTGTAAGTTCTCCATGAACGTATTGAAGTTTGTGGCAAGCTCAGAAAACTCTTGGTCAGTATCTGTTTCGAGGCGTTGTGTAAGGTCGCCTTTCCCTGATGCTACATCTTTAATCGCATTGTTTAGCGTGTCCAAAGGACGCATGAGAGTGCGAATCAACAGAGTTAGGGCGATAATAGATGCAATCACGGCAATGATTGAATAAATAATAGCGTTGTTACGAAGCTCTCCTACGGCAGAATAGGCAACAGCTTCATCGATCACCGAACCTACGTACCAGTTCTCGCCAGGAATGTGAGTCAGGTTAACCATGTAGCGGTTGCCATCAATCTCAACATGTTGTGCTGATTGCGTAAGTTCGATTTGTGGGAGGTAGCTACCGACTTTCTCACCGTTGTATTTACTTTGAGGGTGAGCAATGGTTGTGCCATCAGCGGTGACCAAAAATAAGTAACCAGCATCAAACAGATTCACTTGGTTGACGAGATCAGAAAGGGTAGTTAATTCGAGGTCATAAAACATACCGGCTAAAAACTGGCCATTTTCTTTTACTGGCGTACCAACAGAGATGATAACGTTTTTCGAAGACGCATCGACGTACGGATCGGTTACGACCAAATCGCCTTTGCTCTTAGCTGCAATAAACCAAGGACGCTGACGTGGGTCGTAGTCTGGGCCCGCATCCCAGCCGTCGTCATTTTCAATCACAAAGCCATTACTTTCATAACCAAAACCGATGGCAAGGAAGCTGCTTTTTGGCGTGGGTCTTTCAAGTATGTTTTGAACATAGCTATGTGAACTGGGGTCAAGCTCAATCACTTCAGTAATGGAGCGAGCGAGATCCTTCTTTGCATTCATTTCTGATTGCACAGTGTTACCAACACTGGTCAATATCTCGTTGACACTTGAGTCGATTTGCTCCTGAGTTTGGGAGCGGATGGTCATAACTTGTTGTGTCGACAATAACGACACGGTAATTAGCAGCAAAAATGAAGAGGCTGTGACAACCTTATGTCTGAATTTCATGAGCTTTCCTCTGATTCTCCCGGTTGGTTCCACTTTGCTTTCGCCTCTTTTAAACCGAGCGAATTGGGCATAAAGAGAAACCTATTGTGTTTGGTTATATTTTTATCGACATCTTTGTCAAAAACATGAACTCATTTGTCGTCTTTTTTAACTAAATTTAAACAAACCGACAATTTACGTTAAAACTTGTGAGTGTGATCATGTTTGCGAGCTCAATTAATGAAATAGTCATAATGAAAAGAATTGCTTAACAAACAGTGGCATTAACTGGCTTTACAGGTGAGGTGATGAAAATTTTGTTGGTGCTGAAAGGTGTTTTGTTGAAGTTTTGTCTTTGTAAATTATGAGCTTTTTACTAAAAGCCTAATGTGGACGGAGTTTTAGGTATAAAAAAGGCCCCGACGATGCGGAGCCTTTGTTTATTGACGTCTCGATTTTAGAAAATAAGATGAGCAACGCCAGCAATCACAGGTAATGTGATTAACGTACGTAAAATGAAGATTACGAAGAGCTCTACAATGTTTACTGGAATTTTGCTGCCTAACAGTAGGGCACCTACTTCCGACATGTAGATAAGCTGAGTTACTGACATTGCTGCAATAACAAAACGTGTCATTTCGTTATCGATTGAGGCCGCTAAAATTGCTGGAATAAACATATCCGCAAAGCCAACAACGATTGTCTGTGATGCTGCAACAGCTTCAGGGACTTGCAGTAGCTCTAGGTATGGGATAAACGGTTGACCCAGAATTGCAAATACAGGCGTGTATTCTGCAATCACCAATGCAACGGTACCAAGACCCATCACTACAGGTAATACGCCAAATACCATGTCGACTGCGTTGTGTACGCCTTCTTTAAATACAGACTGAACCGATGTGACTTGACCAGCACGCTTAAGAGCTAGATCCATACCCCAAGAGAATGTGGTGTGGCCTTCTGGCACTGCATCTGCGTCTTTATCTGGGTTGCTGCCGTCAATGTAGCGATCTTTCTTCAGACTAAGCGGAGGAAGGCGAGGAATGATAATCGCAGCTACGATACCAGCTAGACAGATAGCGCCGTAGAAAGGCAAAAATAAGTGCTCTAGTTTTACCTGAGCGATAACAACTAAGCTAAACGTGATCGATACTGCTGAGAAAGTGGTCCCGACAACAGCCGCTTCACGCTGAGTATAGAACTTATTTTCGTATTGCTTGCTGGTTAGCAAGATACCAACACTTCCGTCGCCTAGCCAAGATGCCATACAGTCAATTGCACTGCGGCCAGGTAGGTTGAATACCGGACGCATTATTTTACTGAGTAACGCACCAAATAGCTCCAGAAGACCGAAGTTCAAAAGAAGCGGAAGCAGTAAACCCGCGAAAATGAAAACGGCAAACAGAGTAGGTAGAAGACCAGTAAGAACAAGCCCGCCAGTGTTCTCTTCCCAAATTGCTTTTGGACCCACTTGGAAGAACGTCATTAACACGGCAGCGCCGCCGATTAAACGAACAACGAGCCAAAGTGGAGATGGGTTGAAGAGACCGTTTAAAAAACCATTACGTAAAATTGCAGCTGGCTTAAAAATTTTGCAAAGAACAGAAGCAACGGCCATGAAAGCGATGATACTGGTGACGATAGCAATCAAGGTATCGCCTAACACCGCTGGGATGACTTTTGCCATCACGGCAACGGGAATGGTTAGGCCGCCATCGTAAGAGATCGGAGCCATAAAGAGTAGAAGACCAATTAGGGAAGGGATGAAAAACATCCAAAAGTTGCCCTTAGGAGCTTCAGTAGCATTAGTGGTGTTATGCATAGTTGTCTCGTGTTACTACTAGTCAATACTTGCCATTTCCATGACATAAATATTCACTAAACATCCGTATTTAATCACAGTTTTGCGGAGGGTACCCGCAAACTGCATCCATTGCAATACTATTCATTAAATACATCTAGTTATTCAGCCGATTTGTCGGGTAATTGGTCAAATAACGTCTAAGTGTATGCGAATATGTTGCTTGTGTTAGAAAATTGTAGCACGAGAGGCGAATTGCGCAGTGAATTATGGGGCGCATTGTGACTGGAATAATAAAATGGTAAACAAATGTGATTTTGATCTGACTAACTTCTTTGCCAGAAATTCAGTTAGCCTTATCTATTCTAAGGTTTTTAGTGGTGTCAAAATACCGTTCAGCGTTTCTTGTGCCGTTGCAGTGTGAACCTATTGAGCCAAATCCGATTGAAGCATGTCGCTTCAATCGGATCGAAATTTTATGCTTTTTGTTGACGGCTAAGTATGTATAGGTAACTCCAGTAAATCAGAGCCGTAGAAAAAGCCAATATTGCTGGGAAAACCAGCGTATATAAACCATATACCATAAATAGAGCCGCTCCCGCGACGCCGCCAAACAAAAAGCCAAAGAAAATGAATAGGAATAATTTTGCTTTACGTCGGTCAAATTGACGACCTCTCAAGCTCTCTCCAATCATAATCCCTAGATCGGTGATGATTCCGGTCATATGTGTGGTTCTGACTACTGCGCCGCTAAACGTGGTGATCATGGCGTTTTGTAATCCACATGCTGCTGATGCTAGATATTGGCCGTACAAATCCCCTTGCACCAAAAAGCCCAAGCTGAGTAAGAGCAAGCTCCCTTCTATGCACAGTGCAACACCATATCTTCGCCCTAGTTTTAACGCACTGCTTTCAATAAAAAAGCCGCTAAAGGCAGCGCCAATCAAAAAGCTAAATACGATGAAGAGCAGGTGAATGGAGCTATCCACACCTGTTAGCAAGCTGTTCCCTAGCTGAGTTACGGTTCCCGAAAGATGAGTTATCGCTTGGTGTTGAAAGCCGAGAAGACCAACGGCGTTGACGCAGCCCGCGAGAAGAGCTAGTAGAAACGCGCCATATTCCACCCAACGAGGAAGTCTGGAAATCACAATAAACCCCCACCAAATATTAGGAGCCGATTATAACGCTCACACCGAGTTACGAAACCCTTTACAGTAAAACTCGATTGATCATTCTCAAAAAATCTCACTTATAGGGTGTTTGTCCGAGCCAAAGTAAATATGTGAACGTGGATTGCCCGCTAGCAGATGTGTTCCGTTGTGCATTCGAAACTCACCCACCCGTGTTTCATTTGTTCATAGACTGAAACGGTAGGTTGGTGGAACTCTTTATCGGTAAATAGACCGACGGGAATGATCATGATTTCTGGGTATGCAGCAACGAACAACCTCATTGTCGTGCCGCAGGATGGACAAAAGTCATACTGAACCTCACTGCCATCATCGCCAATTCGGGTATAGCTAGTGACTTCACCGTTTAAAGTGACGTGTTCTTTTTCAAAGCGAGCTTGTACCCCAAAAACACTGCCAGTTCGTTTTTGGCATTCGAAGCAATGGCAGACAGACGTGTGGGTGGGCTCTCCCTTACAACGGATCTCAACTAAACCGCAGGCGCACTCGCATGTATGAATGGTTTTTGTCATCGTGATTACCTATTTGTCCCAATACACCAATAGACCTAGAGCACAGAGCTTGTGTCACTAGCTCGTTATGAGCTCTGGACTTGAAACTATTTGGATACAATCAGTTTAGTTTAATTTTGAAACACTTGAAGAGGTGAAATCATTTGGGTATACAATGGTATACTCGCTTTTCGTTTATACCTTGAAACAAGGAAGTCTTCATGACTCACAAAAAAATCCTGCCGATACCACTTATTCTACTTATTCCAATCGTTTTATTGGTTGTGGTTGTGATCGCGGGTGTTTATCGTTTTAGTTTGTCTGATGACGAGATCATGGCTAAGTTTCCTCAAACAGAAGTAGAAACTAACGTTATTGTGCAAGAGACGCTTGGTATCACTGCACGTAATCCTTGGACGCTCCAAGTCCCCGAGCAAAGTGCGGTCACTTTTCTTGATGAGTGGGATAAAGAAAACGGCTATTTGATCGGTGACTATGATGCAGGTGCGACAAAAGGTCAGGTACTTGTTCCAACTGCGTCGATTATTCAGCGTGAGATTGAAGGTGTTTCATGGGTTGTTGCACCGATGATTGTAACGACACAAGGTAGCGGTTCGTTTAACTATGTTGGCTTGTTCAAGTTTGACCCCGTGCCGAGCCGAGTTGTCCTTTTAGACAGTATTTTTGTTGGTGACCGCGTGAAATTTACTCAGCTCGAATGGAAAAGTGATACAACTATCACGCTTTCATATTTAGCGCACGGTGACGATCAAGCAATGGCAGACACGCCAAATCAATTCAATTCATCCACATTACAGCGTGTAGGGAATAACTTACATATGCAACAGTGATGAATTTTTTTTGAGTTCTGTAAAAATTCAGTATTTTCTGCGCTAGATCTCGAAATTTCCTAGTGATTTCTTATTCGGGAATGCATAAGCTATGAGCCTTGTTTGAAAGGAGATAGTAATTCCCGTGTCTACAAATGAAATTACAAGACGGTTGCCGAATCTGACAAGTCGTAGAGCGCTGCTGTTATACTCCTTGCCAGTTTTAGTTGCGATTGGTGTTTCTCACTCTCTCAAAGAGTCATCTTTAACCAAAACCATCGCATTGAACCTACCTGAATCTCAGGTCGTTGAAAAAATTCTTGATGCGACAACTGCCGAAGTTGTCACTCCCCCGAACTTCGAATATCAAATCCAAGCAGGTGACAACCTAAGCACTATTTTTAGTCAGCTCGGTTTCGGTTACAGCTCGTTAATGAAAGTAATGGAAACGGATTTGAACTACTTGGCACTTGATACACTTAAGCCGGGCAATACGCTCCGTTTCTGGCGTGATGATGCGACAGGCGAGTTAGCGAAAATGGAACTGCAATTTTCTATTGCAGATAAGGTGGTCTACAAGCTGAATAGTGATGGTAGCTATGACTTTACTGATATTTCCATTCCTGGCGTGTGGAGCCAAGAACCTTTAGTTGGCGTTATTCAAGGCAGTTTTTCTTCTTCTGCGAGTCGTTTAGGTTTAACGTCGGCGGAAGTGAGTCAAGTCGTAAGCTTACTCAAAGAACAACTTAACTTTGGACGTGATCTTCGTGCAGGTGATCGATTTGAAGTTGTTCGTCGCTCACAAAGCATCAATGGTGTACCAACAGGTAAGAACGAAATTGAGGCGATTAAGATTTATAATCGCGGCCGCGAGATCACCGCTTACCTTCATACTGATGGTCAATTCTACAATGCCAAAGGTGAAAGCTTACAGCGCGCATTCCAACGTTACCCTGTAAGTAGTCGTTGGCGTATCAGTTCTGGCTTCAACCCTAATCGTTTACATCCAGTAACGGGGCGTGTTGCGCCGCACAACGGCACTGACTTTGCTGTACCAACCGGTACACCAGTCGTTTCTACTGGTGATGGTACAGTGATCATGACTCGTAAACACCCCTATGCGGGTAACTACGTGGTTGTTGAGCACGGCAGCAAATACAAAACCCGTTACTTACACCTAAGTAAGATTTTGGTGAAGAAAGGGCAAAAGGTTTCTCGAGGCCAGCGTATCGGTCTTTCTGGTAAAACAGGTCGAGTGACTGGGCCACACCTTCACTATGAGTTGATTGAATACGGCCGTCCAGTTAACGCTATGCGAGCAAATATCCCAATGGCGAGTTCTGTTCCTAAGAAAGAGATGGCTACTTTTGTCGCGAACAGAGATGAAATGGATAGACTATTACGCGATAAAGAGAAAGCAGTGCTGTAATAAAGTACTTCGCTTAAAAAACAAAAAGAGACTAAGCATAGCTTGGTCTCTTTTACTTTGTGCATTAACTAGATTTGAATTCTATGACAGCAGTCTGTTCAGTACGTTAGGCACTCCGCACTTCACGTTCATTTATCAGGTGTACGATTTCTTCAACACTGTGTGGACGAGAGTAAAAATAACCTTGGATGTAGTGGCAGCCCATTTCAATTAACTTTTGTAGTGCTCTATCGTCTTCTACGCCTTCGGCAATCAAATCCACATCAAGCAGCTCTGCCAATTGCGCTATCAAAAACACTACTTGTTCAGAGGTTGTATTTGAGAGCATGTTCTGCACAAAGGTAGCATCGATTTTGATGCTATCAATCGGATAATTGTGTATATAGTTCAAGCTTGAGTATCCTGTACCAAAATCATCCAGTGCGACTTTAAAACCCAAGTATCGCAACGAGTTAAGTACCATCTGTTCACGGCCACTTTGTGAGAGTAAGACGGTCTCGGTGAGCTCTATAACAAAGTCTTTTGCTTCGTGCTGATACTTTTCAACCATGTTGGTTAAGTGATTAATATAACGGTTGGAATCAACCAGCTCATACGCTGAGCAATTGATGGAGAGTTTGACTTTATAGCCTAGGTTCGCTTCGAGTTCTTGCTTTGCGATACACGCGAGTTCAATAATCCGTTCACCTAACTCGATAATCAGGCCTGATTGCTCGGCAGCTTCAATGAACTCCGCTGGAGAGATATTTCCATAGATATTGCTATTCCAACGAGTCAAAATTTCAAAGTAATTCCAGCGGTCGCTCGTGATATCGACGATCGGTTGAACCACTACATACAACTCATCGCTGTCTTGTATATCAGTACTTAGCTGGATTCGCATTGCCTCAATAAGCTGCGTCCTACGGTGGTATAACGCACTAAGGTGTGTGTCGTAATGCTGAATCCGTGTATCGCGGTGTTTTTTACAATCTTTGAGAGCGAGACTGGCATTCAAAATCAGCTCATCGCTGTTCAACATATGTACTGGGGCACGTGCAATACCAATACTAACGGTGAAAGAAATCCGGTTAGATTTGTCGCTGTAGCCGCTTTCAATTTTGTCGAGTACTTCCTGACACACGGCTACAGGATCTTCGTCGTACGTGATGAAGGCGAATTCATCTCCTGCAACACGGAACGCATTGTTTGGCGACGACAAGCTCTGTTGAATGGCGTTAGCTGTGAACTTAATGATTTGGTCGCCGATATAGTTTCCGTTGATATCATTGATCGATTTGAAATTATCGATATCAAGATACGCCAAACTGAATGGGCGAGTCGCCTGCTGCGTTAATGTCTCCAAGGTATCAGCTAAACAGCTACGGTTGAGCAGTCCAGTTAGGTTATCATGCGATACCTCATAGCTAAGCTGATTAAGAAGCTTATCTGAACGTTCACTGACCCACTTTTCACGTAAGCTATGAATAATGACATTGGCATAAAATCGGTGGAAGTCGAGGATATCTTGCGCTTCTTTCGCGTGGATGCTTCGGGTAAAGGTAGACAGTAAAATTCCCAGAACTTCGCCATTTTGTGTCTTCAATGGCAGGCCAATGTAAGCTTGAATGCCATCTTCTTGAAACATCTGATCTTCAGGAAAACGCTTGTATACCTGGTCTTGATAGAAAATATGTTCGCCAATGTCTTTCGCCACTTTTTCACAGGGGGTGCCTGAAAGGTGGTAGCTTAGGTTGTCTGTAATTTTTCCATTGCTGGCGAAGGAAATGGTATGAGCCGAATGCTGAAGATGCGCAACTTCTACAACGCAAGTGCAATGGCTCTGCAAGTGTTGATGAATATCTAGCGTGACTCGGTTTAGCTGAGCCGTGCCGTTTAGCTTCAATATCTCATCAATTTTGTGGAAACTGATTTGTACCTGACCCATTGAGCATTTCACCTAGCGTTGTTATTTACATATCGTGTAAGACACGACGAATTATTATTTGATATGCATCAAATAAACTATCGGTTACTAAGGCAGATTTTTCAAATTTTGTGAACGAACAAATCATTATTTTCATGTTTTTATGCTTGAACCTTTTAAAGCTATAGCGATAAAAACGCTAAGCTAGGCGCGCTTCTCCTCTTCTAATCGTGATTTGAGATAATCGAGGAATAGCTTAGTTCGGGTATGCTGATAATCCAGCTTTGGATAGTAGGCATATACAGTGGCTTTATCCGCTGTGATATCGGGCAGGATAGGGACTAACGCGCCGGATTTGAGATCATCTTTGATCATGACGTTGTTCGTCATCAAAATACCCATGCCTCTTTTGGCACCATGAAACAGCGCTTCTGGGTTGGTCGTGGCAAAGTTACCGGACAAGCTGATACGTTTGCCTCGATTTGTTTTGATTTCTCGTGAGGGTTTTTCTCCCCAAATCAGGACATTATGCTCTGTCAGATCCTCAACGCATTGTGGTGTGCCATATTTCTTTAGGTAACTAGGCGCGGCGTAAAACTGGGCTTTATGTTCGAAAAGTGCAGTAGCTTTGAAACTTAGAGAGTTCAGTTGCTCTAATTCCCGGCTAATAAACAGGTCTAAGCTTAGCTCTGGCAATTGACCTGGTAGCGTTGTTGTTAATTGAAGTGTGATGTCTGGATATTTATCAAGAAAATCATCAAGATAATGAACTAGAAATTTAGAACCAACGGCCAACGTTGCCCCAATTTTTAATAGCCCCGCTGGTGATTGGTTGACTGAGCGAGTTTCATCTAATACCGATTGCCATGAATCAAGCTGACTTTTTGCTCGTTGATAAAACAGAGCACCAGCTTCAGTTTGGCTAATTGAGCGGGTCGTACGTTTGAGTAGTTGAACGCCAATTTTATCTTCTAGCCATTGAACTCGCTTACTGATAGCTGAGCTGGTGGTATTGAGTTTCCGCGCTGCTGCATTAAAGCTACCTTCTTCGACCACACGAATATAACTCTTCACGCTTTGAATCCAGTCCATTGTATCTCCTTGGGAATTAATTCCTTTCCAACTTAGCTGATTATCATCTTTGAGTATCAAATATACACTGTTTGCCATCAATCTGTCACAAAGTAGGAGGAACGTTTGCGTAAAACACCATTGTTATTAGCGATGATGATCATTGCCACAGGCCAAGTTGGCGTCAGTATTTATCTTCCTTCTTTGCCATTGATTGGTCATGACTTGAATTTGCCGCAACATTCGATTCAGAATCTCGTCACGCTATTTCTCGTTGGCTTCGGTATCTCTCAGCTTTTTTACGGCCCATTGTCTGATGCAATTGGTCGTCGGCCGGTGTTTATTCTGGGGCAAAGTGTATATCTAGTTGGTACGGTTATTTGCATCGCGTTTTCGGACAACATTGTTGCCCTTGAAGCGGGACGGTTATTGCAAGGCCTAGGAGCGGGCAGCGCTTCGGTACTTGGTCGGTCAGTACTGCGTGATAGTTATGACGGTATGCAATTAACCAAAGCGCTATCTTATATTTCAGTCACTGCTTCAGTGATGCCAATTATTGCTCCGCTGTTTGGTGGCTGGATTGCTTTTCACCTGAGTTGGCATGCTGTCTTCGTGTTTGTGCTGATTTACTTAATGGCAATTTTTACACTTGGTTTATTGGTGCTGCCAGAAACGCTGCCTTATCCGAAGAGAAAATTTAAAGTAGGCGAAGTAAGCGCGAACTATTTGCGTCTGTTAACGAATACACAAGTGATTGGTAGTGCGAGCTACAACTGGCTTAGTTATTTATCGGCTCTGGTTACGCTCTCCTTGTATCCATTTTTAATGCAACAAGAGTTAGGATTGACGGCGGCAGATTACGGCTCTTTGATGATCATACCATCAGTTGGTTTGCTGACGGGTAGCTTAGTGCTGAATTTGATCAATGCTCGTTACAAAGCTCAGCAAATCTTGCTGATGAGTTTCGCGATTGTTGCTGTTGCTGGCTTCATGTTGTTGGTTACCCCCTTCAGTGTATTTTCATTGCTGACGGCATTCACGTGTTTAAGTTTTGCTCAAGGAATGTCATTCCCGGTCTCGATCAGTTTGCTACTTTCACCACATAAGCAACAGGCAGGCGCGGTTTCTGCGCTATCTGGTTCTATTCAAATGTGTTTAGCAGGTTTGTTTGGTGGGTACTTAGTAGACTCATGGGTTACGAATCAGCAGCAGCTTGGGGTGTTTTATTTGTTTATTGCGTTACTTTCTTGCTTTGTTCTTGTACTAAGCCAATTTCGTAAAGTGCCAGAAGGGACGGTTCAAGCAGAAACTTCCATCTGAATATACTTGCAACCAGAAGGTCGGCTTTCTAAAATGCGCAGCTAAATTAAGTCTGGCCTGTTGTGTATACTGAATGACTTGGTTTGAAAGGAAGAGGGCGAACCTTGATACTTCTCTCAAGCTTGGAATACATTTCTGCCCA
This sequence comes from Vibrio sp. Vb0937, assembly GCF_033338855.1. Lineage (NCBI taxonomy): Bacteria > Pseudomonadati > Pseudomonadota > Gammaproteobacteria > Vibrionales > Vibrionaceae > Vibrio > Vibrio sp. Vb0937. The sequence goes on from NZ_JAWOTK010000001.1 coordinate 635,275, forward strand.
ATGGCTATCCGATCTCTAATCGTTAGGTGAAAGAATGCAACAAAACGAATTTGAAACACTGGTAAAAGAAATTACTCAGCAAGAAAACATGCCAAAGGCACTTGAAATCTTGAAGGCGTGTGAGGAAGAAGAAGTTGCACAAGCGGCGCAATCCCTAACGGGTCAGTTTGGCCTTGCAGAAGTTGATGGTGAGAAACGTATTTACCATATTACCACTCAAGAAGATGAGTCCGGAGAAGAGCAAGAATACGTAGAGCACGTCATGAATGAAGGCGATCACTTGATCAAGTTTGCTGCGTGGTTCTTTGAAACATTCTTTGAAATCAAACAGAAAGATACGTACGTCGCAGCGGGTAAAACATACCAACAACCTAAGCGATAGACGCTCATTTCAAAAAATCCACGAAAACCAAACTGAAAGTTAATTACTAAATAAATGTGACTGGAGTCTTGTTTTTATCTACTTGTGGTGTAAAATTACAACATAGTTAAGTCAATACATTCAGGAGAAGGTCATGGGTAACGAACTTGGTGGTGCTTATATTGGCCAGATGATTGCAAAAGACGCGATGCACAAAGCGCTTTACGGTAAAGCGAAGAAGAAAAAAGCTTCTGTTTTTGCTCGTGTTATTAAAAAACTGGCGAAATAATTTAAAAAGCCCTGATTAAAAAATCAGGGCTTTTTGCTTTCTCTGTTTTGTTGTTAGTAAGTAGCCAACATATTGCACAACATTGGCAAAACGCTACTCAAAGACTGATGACATTTAAATCTAGAATTACGCGGATTGGCTTGGTATCTCCACAACATTGTTAGGCACTTTATCTAGCCCCTTTGCTGATAACCACTTTTCTAAATCGTCAGCGCCTCCAATATATTTTCCATCTAACCAGATTTGCGGCACTGTTACCGGTGTTTTTTCGCCAATGATGGCTTTTACTTCAGGAATCATACGGTATAAGGCGGCGCTGTCTTTAACTACATCATGGTACTCATACTGAACGCCAGCCTCGTCAAGTAATTGTTTGGCTTTGACACAGTAAGGGCAAGTTGCTTTACCATAAACAATGTTGCCTTTTAGCTCATCGCGTTTTACCCACTCAGCAATAACAGACTGTACAAGTACACCCCGATTCAATGCTTCTCCTTGGCTGATAACTTTCCCTTCGACAAGAAGAATGGGTGCATGCCAAGCACCAGCTTTTAATGGTTCCCACCAGTGCGATAACCAATCTTTTACTTCAAGTTCAACGGGCACATCGGCTAATTCGTTTTCAAAAGTATCCTTTAAAATATCTTTGGTTAATGTACATTCACCACAAGGAATATTGACTTTGAATGGGCCCCAACTACCAGCCCAGCGATACAGTGTAATTTTGATTGGTTGACTCATATGGGTTCCTCATTTCCTTTCCTGAAAATATAGAACTTTTAAATTAGATTTTTCTTTCAACTAACTTTGTCTTTTTCGCTTCCCAATGCGTAATAAACGCAATAGATGCAATAATAATCGCAGCACCTAACCATAAACGACCAGGTGGCACCCAACCAAACACCAACCAACCAGCAACAACATTCAAAGGCAGTTTGGCGTGATCAAATGGTTGCACAAATGAGGCGTCTGCTACTGCATATGCTTTAACGATAGCCCATTGAGCGAGTGCTGTAAGTGCACCTGCGGCTAAAAGCACACCCCATATCGTCCACGTATCTGGCATAGTAAACGTCGGTATCGCTAACAAGATATTAAATGGTGTTATCAGCAGCAATAAATAGACAACCATGGTTGATGGCGGATCGTTTACCGACATTTTTTTAACCATTAATGAATACGCTGCCCAGAAAAATGCGGCGCCAACAGGGAGCAGGGTCGCCCATGTAAATGAGTCTGCCCAAGGCTCAAGAATGATCATGGCACCAACAAACCCCGTCAATGTAGCGAGCCAGCGTGCAGTACCTACTTTTTCTTTGAGTAACAAGCCAGAACCAACTGTGGCAAATAACGGGGAGGTCATGAGAAGTGCAATACCTTGCCAAATTGGAACTGGGTAAGCGAGAGCCCATAACCAAAGTTGAATCCCGATAACAGAGAGAAAAATGCGGAATGCATGCCAGCCAAAGTGTTGGGTTCTTAAAGAACGTCTAATCCCAAGTGTACGTAGGTAGGGCAGAATAACAAATAAGGCGATTGCATATTGGAATAACGCAAATGTGGTGGAGGAGACACCAAAGTTGATGCTAGCAATTTGGGCGAAGCTGTTCACTATGGCGAATGCCAAGCCAGCTGTTAGCATCCAGGACGCACCTTGAACAGGATGATGATTCAATTGAAAAATTCCAGTTTGATAGAGGTGGCGGGATCATACGTCCTATTGTTTTTCGCGCCAATAAAAAAATGCCTCCCAGAGGGAGGCGACATTACCAATTCAAAGGACGTGCCTGTTATAACAGGTACAAAGAACGAGAAGCACAAACGCTGCCATGCATTTGCATAAATAACATTGCAGAACACGTGCCAACTTTTATGTATTTGATTTTAAATGGTTTTTTGGTTTTTCTATGTTGTCGATTAGATGAAATGCACTAACTTAGTGATCAATCGCATTAAAAGAGGGCAGAAGTAGGCGTCGTTACGGTCGTTTTTCATTGCTGAGCGATGCTTGGATAGTGTGAAAACTTATCGAGTTATGTTGGGTTACATAAAAAATGGCCAGCAAAGGTGCTGGCCAAGTGGACTCGCTCTTAGGACAAGAGTGAATTAGAAATCGTAACGTACGCCTAGGCGCAGTGTATCTTCGCCTTCTGTTACTAGACCTGTTGTTGCATCTTTTGCTTCATCAAGTTGGTTGATGTAGTAAGACAGGTAAGTACGGAAGTTGCTGTTTAGTTTGTAGTAACCAACAAGCTCGATACCTTCAACGGTGTCGTACTTTGAACCGTTGTCTGGATCATTCTCTTGAGCTGTGTATAGAGCTGCAAGTGTCACTTTGCTTGCTACTTTGTAGCTTGCGACTAGCTCGTAAGCCGTAAAGTCTTCAGAGTCAGTCAGGGAACCTTGAGAATAAGTACCTGCTAGGTAAAGGTTGTCCATCGAGTAAGCGATACCACCTAGAATTTGATCTTCAGAGTTATCTTTATCTACATCGCCACCAGAGTATGCAAGACCAAAGTCGAGGCCCATTGGTAGTGAGTACATTCCAGAGATGCCGTATTTATCTTCGTTATCGCTAGAGTTTGCTTGGTAGGTTGCTTGAAGTTGTAGTGCATCAAACGCACCACGGTATGCGAAAACGCTGTCTTGCTTATCAGAAGACGAATCAATAACTTGCTGAACACCAGAGAATTCAGTGATATCCGTCATGTCAGAGATGATGACGGCAGCCATGTCTTGACGACCTACAGAGAAAGCACCGATATCAGAGTCGACGCCTGCATACATGTAGCGGTTTTTGAATTCACTCTTGCCCGTTTTTTGTTCGGCTTCGTAAACACCGAAAGCAGAAAGGCCGTTGCCGATGTCTGTTTTACCTTTTAGGTTAAGACGAGCACGGCTTTTATCTTCCATGGAACCTTCAACTTCAGCACCGTCTGAACCGATGAAGTCACCACGAAACTCAACGCGGCCGCCAACTTTTAATTCAGTACCGTCGTTTTTGTATACAGTTGCTGCGAATGATGGTGCTGATACCAATGCTGTAAGAATTGCAGTAGTTAGTGCTGCCTTTTTCATTTTCTTATTACCCTAGTTGTAATCGATGGGCTTTCTTGCCCGATGTGTTGATGACGCTAAGGTAAAGGCTGAAAATGAAAGATAGATTTCTGTTAAGTTATGATTTGATTGCACTTTTATTGCTGGAAAGAATAAGTGCCCCTTCTCATACCACTTATAAAAAGAAAGGTTTATCTTTTTTGAGGTTTTTTCCTCTCCGTTAAAGACTGTGTTTTTTTCAAAAAGTTCCTGAATTGTTTCTTGACCCTAAATGTAAGTAAACATTTCAATTTGGCAGGGAAGTTTGGCCTAAAAATAGCGAATCATCAGCTATTTGTGAGCTAACTCTCTCTAAAGCATTTCTTATTGTAAGGTTTTTATTTCTCGATTTTTTGAAGGCTAAGTAAACGATTGCTTTTTAGGTTTTGTCTGAGATCTTTTCACTCGGTTGTCAGGAACTAATCAAATAAAGTGTCGGCAGTTGTTACACAAAGGTAAAACTAATCTGGTGGAAACGATGCCTCGGATAGCCTTTGTATTCCTCTCTTTGTTCATCATTTCATTTTTACGAAAGTGAACCAAAGCCGGGTCTAAAACTGACTAACCAACTAATAAGTAATGGATTTAGAAATGAATAAAAAATTATTAGCAGCGGCAATCGCGGCAGCAACCTTCGGTACTCAAGCAGTTGCAGTGGAACTATATAATAACGATGGCACAACATTTTCGATGGGCGGCCACGTTTCTGTTAATTTAAATGGATCAGAGCAAGGTGACACGGATGTGGGTACTAACTCTCCTCGTATCAATATCTCTGCGACACAGGATTTGGGTAATGGCTTCACCGCAGACGCACGTGGTGAATGGGCGCTAAACTACTTAGACGGTGGTGAAGAGTCGTTTAAAACTCGTCTAGGTTACTTAGGTATAACGCATGAGGTTTATGGTCGTGCAGTAGGTGGTACGCAATGGTCACCTTACTACGATGTCGCAGGTATTGCAGATATGCCAATCGCGTTTGCCAACGACTTCATCTATGACGATCATGGAAACCTTGGCACTGGCCGTGCGGATAAAATGCTTTCTTACCGTAATGCCATCGAGCTGGGTGAAGCGGGTGTGATCAACTTTGGTCTTGGTTGGCAGGGTGCAAACGATGATTACACGCGCAACGATGCTGGAGTTATAACTGGCGGTGCTAAATACGATGACCGTGTGCAAGCTGCGCTTTCTTACTCAATCATGGGCGCTAAAATCGGTTACTCTTACAATGGCGGCGATTTCCAGCACCCTGCATATGCAGGTAAGCACACGGCGGAATCACACGTTGTATCAGCATCTTACGGTGCGTACGGCCAAGGCCTATTCCTTGCTGCGGTTTATGGTTCAAACGAAAACATGAACTTCAGTGCAAAAGGCGACCGTTTAGAAGAAAGTGATGCGTACGAGGCGATCATCGCATACGCTCTAGCAAACAGCCTAAACTTGAGTGTTAACTATGAGATGGTGGAAGGTAAAGAGTTTAAGAGCTCTAAAACAGAAACTGCTCGTGAAGAAATGGCACTACAAGCAGAATACAACTTCACGCCTAAATTTGTTGGTTACGCGGGTTACCAGTTTGACCTAAATGACGACAATGGTCGTGAAACTGATGACAAATGGGCGTTAGGTGCTCGTTACTACCTATAATAGGATTTAGCGAGAACTATTATTCAGCTCATTGATCTAAAGCCAGCCTCGTGCTGGCTTTTTTGTCTATTTGTTTTACAAATACTTTGCTGTTTCAATTAGATGATACAAAACTCAAAACGGGGTGAATGTCTTATTTTTTACACTAGAGGTTGCTATTTAGTGTCGTTAAGTCAATAGGTTAGATTATGATGGGATTTTTGTTTTGCAGGGAAGAATGATGAGTGTTATTCAAGTTGAAGAAAAGAAAGTAGAAGTGGGTAAAGTGCTTTGTGTTGGACGAAATTACGTTGAACATATTCATGAGCTTAATAATGCAATGCCTGAGCAAATGGTGGTATTTAATAAACCCGCAACTTCCGTATCAACAACTCTGCGTTCATTCCATCAAGAGCCCCTTCATTATGAGGCTGAAATCTGCTTTTTGATCAAGGATGGACGTTATTCAGCGGTTGGTTTGGGATTGGATCTGACCAAGCGTGGTTTGCAATCCTCGCTTAAAAATCAGGGGTTGCCGTGGGAGCGTGCTAAGGCATTTGATGGCTCTGCTGTGTTTAGTCGGTTTGTCTCTTTGGATAACATTGATATCAACGAGCTTAACCTTGAGCTCTTAATCAACTGTGTTCGTGTACAAAAAGGTCACGTTAACCAAATGCTCTATCCGCCGCTAACTATCCTGGATGAATTAACCAGTTACACAACACTTCAAGATGGCGATGTAGTGATGACTGGTACACCAAAGGGCGTTGGTGAGGTACATGAAGGTGACATCTTCCTTGGTCGATTAAAGTGTGGCGATGTCACCTTGTTGGAGATTGAGTGGTTGGCGGATTAAAGCCAAATTCGTAGAACGAGAAATACCACCATACTGATAACCGTCGTTAAAAGAACATTTTTAGTAAAATACGCGATTAAAGCAGCCAGTACGGCAGCCAGTAAAAATGGGTTTTGCACATTGACGCTGAGCTCCCCATCGGGAATGAAAACGATCGGTGCCCAGATCGCAGTCAGTACTGCGGGGCTAGCGTAATTGAGTACTTTTTGAGTGCGCGTCCCTAATCGCAATGGTAGCTTGGGTTCTAAAAACAAGTAGCGGCTGGTGAAAACAAGTACCGTCATCAGCAAAATAGCCAACATGATCATTAGCGTTTCTCCTTTACTTGTTCCACAAAGTAACCAGTAAGCATGGCTAAAATGCTCGAAATCATCAAACTTCCCTCAATTTGATAATAGGTTAGGGCAACTGAGCTCACCAAAGCCACAATAACACTCGCGAGCACCGCTGCATTTTTAATGGTGGGTACTACTATCGCGATAAAAGTTGCGGCCACAGCAAATTCCAAACCCATTTCGTTCAGTTCAGGGATTAGACTTCCCGCAATAATGCCCGTCAATGTCGCGACATTCCAAAACAGGTAAAAACTCAGACCAGCCCCAAGTGCATACCAGCGATTAAATTGTTTATCGGAATGGTGGCCTACAATCGCAAACAGCTCGTCAGTAAGTAAGAAGCCGAGTGATAATCGCCATTTTAGAGGGAGCGGTGCAATTTTACTGCGCATCGATACACTGTAGAGGAAGTGTCGAGAGGTGATAAAAAACGTTGTCAGTAACATGGTCACTAGACCTGCTCCCGTTTTAATCATTCCCATCGCGACGAGCTGTGCAGAACCTGCGAACAAAATGGCGGATAGTGCTTGTCCTTCCAAAGGGTGAAGCCCAGTATCAATTGCGAATGAGCCTGCGAGTAAGCCCCAAGGGAGCACTGCGATACTCAAAGGCATCATCGCAAGTGTACCTTGCCAAAATAGCGTGGCTTTTGATTCTTTTTGTAACGGCAAAGTGTGGTCCATAGTTTCTTCTTATTTATTCCTAAATCAGATTACCAAGATAGCTCGGTAGTCGCATAACGCCTTGTACAATATTGCTGCTTTAGCTGTGACGGACGTATTGGCCGGGAGTGACGCCCATGGCTTTTTTAAAGTGTCGATGCAGATGGCTCTGATCATGGAAGCCACATTCTTGTGCCACGTCTGAAATTTTTTGTCCCATTTTTAGTAGCTTCTTCGCCATACGTAAACGTTGCTGAATTTGATAGGCATGAGGCGGAAAGCCAAATTGCTTTTGAAACTCTCTCAGCAGATGAAAAGGGCTTAATCCAGACAGTTTCGCGAGTTCTTCTAGTGAGACGTCCGTTTGTGGAAAGTCTTCCAAAAATTCTCTGACGAGCTGCACTTGTCGCTGAGCTCTGGTTGACTCTTTCAGTGGTGCCCGATGAGTGCTGTGTTTACTGGCTAGCTTGATCAACGTGCCGTAAACCAAAGTTTCTCTCAATAAACGGTTGTCTGATTTTTCTAGTGTTTCAAATACCAGTCGTAACTGACTAGCCAGCTCAGGATCGTAAACCACAGGTTGAGGGAAATAGGGTAGAGCTACATTTGGTGAGCCAAGCTCTTGTCCTAAAGTTTGAAACTGCTGAGGTACGGGGTACATTGCTTTGTATTCCCAGCCGCCTTCCGAGGCTGAATGCCCGTTGTGTACTTCATCTGCATTAACAAGGATGATGCTGTCCTGTGGCGCGATATGATTCCCGCCCGTCCTAAAAAATTGTTGTGCCCCTTTTTCGATGACACCAATAGTGTAACCTTCGTGGCTATGGCGTGAAAAATTCTGCTTCTCATACTTTGCATCGAGAAGTTCTAAACCGCCGAGCTCTTGAGCTATCTTGAAGGTAGCGATTTCCTTATTCTTTTCTTTCATCTTTATCCGGTCTGCTCAAGAAAATCATTTTAGAAGTGTAACGGATCCATCGTGCTTATTTTTGTACAAAATTGCTATTCGATTTTGATAAACAGGCGAATTGATTGCTATTTCTCATATGGGCAAACTATGATTTTTATTTTTTGAGTTATCTTGGCTATTTTGGGCTGGATGATGTCATTTTGTTGGTATAACATTCGCCGCCTTGTTGTAGAAAAGCGGTTCCATCATGATTGATTTATCTGTACTTCCTGTTTATCTCACCGCAGTAGTGGCTTTGTTGCTGTTACCAGGGCCCGATATGTTGCTGATAGCGAGCTCAAGTATGAGTTACGGTAAGAAGGTCGGTCTTTTTGCTAGCTTAGGCAATGCGACGTCTGGTGTTATTCTTACTTTGCTTGCTGCGATGGGCGTATCTACCCTGATTGCCATGAGCCCAATAGCCCTTAAAGTCCTTCATCTACTAGGTGGCGCTTACTTGTTAAAAATGGGTTGGGACTGCTTACGAGCTGAGGCATCTTCGGCTCCAGAGCTTGATGGTCAAAACAAAATGGCATCAACTTATTATCAACGTGCTTTGATGAGTAATTTGCTCAACCCTAAAGCCTTAGTCTTTTTTGTGATGTTTTTGCCGCAGTTTGTCTCAAGCAATATCACGGCATCTTCTGGTGAGCAGATGCTAGCGCTAGGGTTATTGTTGAACGTTCTTGGCTTGTCATTCAATTTATTACTTGTTGGGTTAGCAGGCACATTGGGCAAAGGGCTGCTCGAGAACGAAAAATTCCGCACGTATCAACATAAACTAATGGGGTTAGTGTTTGTTATTCTGGCGTTGTGGATGCTGAGTAGTTTCGCCTTGTAAAGTTATCATATTCCATCAGAAAGCCAGCAATTGCTGGCTTTTTGTTTTAGGATATTGGTGTTTCCTAAGGAGAGGATATATGAAGCTTGAATTTTGTTTAAATCCAGATCAAACAGACCTTGATTTTGTTCGTGAAGGTATTCGATCTTATAACCGACTGCATTTACCTGAAGGGGAAGTGCATGCTGTAGGCTGTTTCGCAAAAGATGAGAATGGCAAGATCATGGGTGGCTTGACTGGCGAAATGTTTAAAAATACGGTGTTTGTGGAGTTTTTGTGGGTAGACGCTGAAAGTCGAACCTCTGGTCTCGGTAGTCAATTAATGTCGATGCTAGAACAAAAAGTAAAGCCTCATGGGGTTACCCATGTTTATTTGGATACCTACAGCTTTCAAGCTCTTGAGTTCTATCTCAAATTGGGTTTTGAGAAAGTGGGGCAGTACTCAGGCTATCCTGCAGAGGGCATCCACAAGTACTTTCTACAAAAGGAAATTGTAGGCTAGGGAAAGCACGGGTTAGCTTGACTTGTTCTAGTGAAAATCAAAAAAGAGGCGCGAATTTGCGCCTCTTGTTGTATCAAATATCTATGTTTCTCTTTGACTTACAAACTTTGCTGGTGCGCGTCGATAAGTTCGTTCATCTTCGCTTCTGCTGCTTGCTGTGCTTGCTCATAGCTCATATCCGCAGGGAAGAGGTTGATGACTTCGTAGTAACATTTTAGTTTTGGCTCAGTACCAGAAGGACGAACAATCACGCGTGATTGATCTTCTAGGTGATAAATCAATACGTCACTTGCCGGTAAGTCAATGGATTCTTCAGAGCCGTCGTCAAACATGCGAACCGATGTTTTTAGATCTTCGGTTACTGCAACTTTTTTACCAGCAATCTCTGTTGGTGGATTTGCTCGGAGTTTGTCGCCGATTGGTGGAGAGTTCGGGTCGAGAGCGATGCTGCGTTGTGCGTTGAAGTAGAAACCGTGCTCGCGGTACAGCTCTTCCAGTTTATCCCACAGTGTTTTGCCTTGCGCTTTAAGCTTGCCTGTTAGCTGTGAAAACGCGACGATTGCAGATAAACCATCTTTATCCCACACCTTGTTACCCACGGTATAACCGAGCGCTTCCTCATAAGCAAACAAGAATGGGTTGGTTTCTGTCTCTTGTTCCATGGCAACGTTAGTAAGCCATTTAAAGCCAGTTAATGTTTGATAGTATTGTGCGCCATGCGCCTTAGCGATGCTGCTCAGCATTCTTGAGGATACGATGGTGTTGCCAACCAAAGCGTTAGGTTGCTGTTCCAACAAGTAATCGCCAAACAGTGAGCCCACCTGATCACCCGTTAGCATTTGATACTCGCCATCTGGGCGTTTAACTGCCACGGCAAAACGGTCCGCATCTGGATCGTTAGCGCAAGCGATATCGGCATCTACGGACTTACCTAACGCCATCACCATATCCATTGCACCGGCTTCTTCAGGGTTTGGGAAGTTGACGGTTGGGAAGCTTCCATCAGGTTCGCGCTGTTCCTTAACACTTGCCACTTTTTGGAAGCCTGCGTCGGCAAGTAGCGTTTCCGCCATATTCGCGCCAACGCCATGCATCGCAGTGTAAGCGATAGAAATATCGGTGTTGTTGTCAGGAGTAAGCAGCGCGTTTTCATTCATTGTCTTACGGTAAGTTTGGTAGTAGTCGTCTTCCAACCAAACTAACAAACCGTGCTGTTTTGCATCATCGAGAGACATTAAAGGTAATGGCTTCGTTGTTGCGTCATCAATTTTCGCTGCGATTCCAGAGTCGTGCGGAGGAATAATCTGTGCGCCATTCTCCCAATATACTTTAAAGCCATTGTATTCTGGTGGATTGTGACTGGCAGTAACAACAACAGCGGCCGCCGCATTCAATGTACGGACACCAAACGCGACAATTGGGGTTGCTGCAACGTCATACGTTAGGTAAACCTTGATACCAAGGGCCGTCAGTACGGATGCGGTATCATGCGCGAATTGTTTTGAATCGGGACGACCGTCGTAGCCAATAACGACACCACGACTCGCGGCATCTTTGACTTGCTCAAGCAAATAGTGCCCTAAACCAGTGGCGGTCTCTTGAATCACCAAGCGGTTCATTCGGTTTGGACCTGCGCCCACTTTGCCACGTAAGCCTGCAGTACCAAAGGCAAGGCGTGAGCCAAAGCGATCAGTAAGTTCTTGTTCATTGTTCGTATCGACGAGGTGTTGTAGCTCTTCACGAGTCTTAGGATCAGGGTCTCGTTCTAGCCATTGCGTAATTAGTGCTGTCATATCAGTCATTCCTTAGTAGGGGGAGCCTACTTTCTTGGACACTTCGTTTGGTAAGTATCTCAATGTTTTCTTTTAAATCAATGTAAATGGTTCTCAATTACATTTCAAAGAGGGCAATCGATAAACCGAATTAATTTTTCTTATCCGAACAAAATTTAATCATATTTAATTTCTTGAAGAACCTTGGAACTATAACTAGCCTTTTAACATAAATATAACAAACCGTGTCGAAATCGTAGTTTTTGTGATTTTTCGTAAAGTTGTTCGATATTTGCGTCGGGACGCAAGGAAGCTCGCGTAGGCGTAGCGGCTGAGCAGAGGAGAGATCTTTTGAAAAGATTAACGACTACTCTAGCCTTATCACTGAATGTGATTTTAATCACATTTCCCTCTTTTGGTTGGTCAAAGGAAAATGACTACAACATGACAAAAGGGGTCACAGAGATAAGTGGGCAAGTGTATGAATTACATATGCTGATTTTCTATATCTGCTGTGTAATTGCTTTGATTGTTTTTGGTGTGATGTTCTATTCCATCTTCCGTCATCGCAAGTCAAAAGGAGCAGTTGCCGCACATTTCCATGAAAGTACAAAAGTGGAAATTATTTGGACGGTCATACCCATCATCATTCTTGTCGCTATGGCGATTCCCGCAACGAAAACTTTAGTCGCAATGGAAGACACAAGCCAATCGGATATCACGGTCAAGATCACAGGCTCGCAATGGAAATGGCATTACAGCTATTTTGGCGAAGATGTTGAGTTTTTTAGTTTGCTTGCCACCAGCCAAAAACAAATTGATGGAATCGAAGCTAAAGGCGCACATTACTTACTGGAAGTAGACAACCCTTTGGTGTTGCCTGTGAATCGCAAAGTGCGTTTTTTGATGACTTCTGATGATGTAATTCACTCTTGGTGGGTACCGGACTTTGCCGTCAAGAAAGACACCATTCCAGGTTTTATTAATGAAGCATGGACAAGAATTGATGAGCCAGGCGTATATCGCGGCCAATGTGCGGAGCTATGTGGTCGTGCACACGGATTTATGCCAGTGGTGGTGCATGCGATGGAAGAAGAAAAGTTCGATGAATGGCTAGCGAGTAAGAAGGAAGAACTCGCACTTCAAAAAGCGGCGGCACAAGAAGCGCTCTCTCAAGACTTATCTATGGATGAATTGATGTCGCAAGGCGAATCGATATACACGGCGCGTTGCGCTGTGTGTCATCAGGCAAATGGTGAGGGGATTCCGGGTGCATTTCCCGCGATTAAAGGCAGTCCTATTGCAACCGGAGATGTTACAGAGCACATAGATATTATTGTCAACGGTCGCCCGGGCACCGCGATGCAGGCTTTTTCTAATCAGTTAAGTGACAAAGAAATTGGCGCGGTTATCACATATCAACGAAATGCATGGGGCAACGATACTGGCGATACAGTGCAAGCATCCGATGTGAATGCCTTTAAAGCACAAGGCAGTGCTAAGGAGGAAATATGAGTAAGCCAATAGATAAGGCAGTGAAGTCTGCGCCAGCAGAAGCCAGTGCGAACAGTACCATTGCGATTGATGATGGTCACGAGCATCATGCACCCCAGGGCATCACTCGTTGGTTGTATTCTACAAGCCATAAAGACATAGGCACCCTCTACCTTTGGTTTAGCTTTGCGATGTTTCTAACAGGTGGTGCGATGGCTATGATCATTCGTGCCGAACTGTTCCAGCCAGGGCTACAGCTAGTCGATCCGCAGTTTTTTAATCAAATGACCACGGTACACGGTTTAGTGATGGTATTTGGTGCGGTGATGCCAGCATTTACGGGGCTTGCTAACTGGATGATCCCGATGATGATCGGCGCTCCAGATATGGCGCTGCCGCGCATGAACAACTTGAGCTTTTGGATCTTACCTTTTGCATTTCTCATCTTGTTGAGCTCGTTGTTTTTACCTGGCGGCGGTCCTGATTTTGGTTGGACGTTTTATGCTCCGCTGTCCACGACTTATGGCCCGGATAGCACTGCGCTGTTTGTATTCTCTGTGCATATCATGGGTATCAGCTCCATTATGGGCGCGATCAACGTTATCGTGACGATCGTAAATATGCGAGCTCCGGGAATGACTTGGTTCAAGTTACCAATGTTTGTTTGGACTTGGTTAATTACCGCTTTCTTGCTAATCGCGGTTATGCCGGTATTAGCGGGTGCGGTGACCATGGTTCTTACTGACAAATATTTCGGGACTAGCTTCTTTGACGCAGCTGGTGGTGGTGACCCGGTAATGTTCCAACACATCTTTTGGTTCTTTGGTCACCCAGAAGTGTACATCATGATTTTACCGTCGTTTGGAATCATCTCCGCCATTCTGCCTGCTTTCAGTGGTAAGAAGCTGTTTGGTTATCATTCGATGGTTTACGCGACGTGCAGCATTGCATTGTTATCTTTCCTTGTGTGGGCGCACCACATGTTTACCACGGGGATGCCAGTTTTTGCTGAGCTCTTCTTTATGTATTGCACTATGCTGATTGCGGTACCAACGGGGGTTAAAGTCTTTAACTGGGTTGCCACCATGTGGCGTGGAGCTCTGACATTTGAAACGCCAATGTTGTTTGCCATTGCCTTTATTGTGCTTTTTACTATTGGCGGCTTCTCGGGACTGATGTTGGCGATTGTGCCGGCGGATTTCCAATATCATGACACTTACTTCGTGGTTGCCCATTTCCATTATGTGTTGGTATCTGGTGCGGTATTCTCGATCATGGCAGCGGCATACTACTGGCTACCTAAGTGGACGGGCAATATGTACGACCACAAGCTGAGTTTATGGCATTTCTGGTGCTCAATTATTTCCGTCAATGTCCTGTTTTTCCCAATGCACTTCCTAGGCTTAGCGGGCATGCCAAGACGCATACCGGATTACGCCATTCAGTTTGCTGATGTTAATCAAATAGTATCAATTGGTGGGTTTGCATTCGGGTTGTCACAACTGATCTTCTTATGGTTGGTGATCAAGTGTATTCGTGGCGGGGAAAAGGCTTCTGCAAAACCGTGGGAACGTGCGGAGGGCTTAGAGTGGACAGTGCCAAGCCCTGCGCCGCATCATACGTTTACTACACCGCCTAAGATTGACTAGCAAAGAGTGGGGTGAGTGACATGAAACCGAATCCATCAAACAAGAAGCTCACAGTGAAGTTGCTTTTGGCGACCCTGTTAATGTTTGGCTTCGGCTATGCACTGGTCCCACTTTATGACGTGATGTGCGACGCACTGGGAATCAATGGAAAGACAAGTGAAGTGGCCGCCATTCAACCGACAGGTATGCAACCGGACATGAGCCGAACTATTCGCGTGGAGTTTATGGCGCATGTCAGCCCAGATATGCCTTGGGAGTTTAGACCCAAAGTGATTTCGATGGATGTTCACCCAGGTGAAGTCGTGCAAACCGAATACCTTGCATTTAATGAAAGCGGGCAGAAGTTGGTGGGGCTAGCCGTTCCTTCTGTTTCTCCCGGGACTGGAGCTGCTTACTTCAATAAGATTGAGTGTTTTTGTTTTAACCAGCAGCCTCTGGATGGTAAACAGCAAGCTCAAATGCCGTTGATTTTTTATATCGAACCGGACTTGCCGGAGTCTATACACACGTTAACGCTGTCTTACACACTCTATAAACTTCCCCCTCCTACAGGCTCTTAGCCACTCAGGGAGAGAGATACAGACCAAGGTTGGTCAGTAAGGAGAGAAATTATGAGTAACAAGCCAGGAACATATTATGTTCCCGCTCAAAGTAGCTGGCCGATCATCGGTGCATTTGCTCTGTTTTTGGTTGCTGTTGGCGCAGGCATGACCGTCCAGGGGACACAAAGTGACGGTGCAGTGGGAACCATTGGTGGCATTGTGCTAGCGGTGGGCTTCTTGTTCTTGCTTTACATGTTGGCTGGTTGGTTTAGTAATGTGATTACTGAATCACTGAGTGGAAAATACAGCTCGCAAATTACTCGTTCTTTTCGCCAAGGAATGAGCTGGTTTATCTTTTCTGAAGTGATGTTTTTTGGTGCCTTTTTTGGTGCCTTGTTTTACGCCAGAATGATTTCTGTGCCTTGGTTAGGTGGGGCAGATAATAACTTCATGACCAACGAAGTCCTGTGGCCAACCTTCGAAGCGATGTGGCCACTCACACTGACACCGGGGGGAGAAACAACACAAGCTATGCCGTGGCAGGGCATACCCCTTACCAATACTATCTTGCTGCTATTGTCGTCTATTACGCTACATATGGCGCATATAAGCCTTGAACAAGACAAAAGAACGGCACTGATTATTTGGTTAGAGATAACCATCATACTTGCTGGCTTTTTCCTATATTACCAAGCGGTTGAGTATGTTCATGCTTATCAAGACATAGGGCTCACGTTGCAGTCCGGTATTTACGGTAACACGTTCTTCATGTTGACGGGATTCCACGGTTTACACGTTTGTCTTGGGACTATCTTCTTAATCGTGCTGCTGTTCAGAATCGCTAAAGATCACTTTTCGCCAAAGAACCATTTTGCCTTTCAAGCGGGCAGCTGGTATTGGCATTTCGTGGATGTGGTTTGGTTATGTCTGTTTGTGTTTGTTTACGTACTTTAGGCTCAGTGTGAACTCTTGGTCCGACTAATAAGGGCGAGGGTTTGGCGCTAGCCAACCCGAGCTGAGCGCAATAAGCAGAAGGATGACCACCAAAGCGGAGAACATGACTCGACGGCCTAAGTAATGACTCATGGGTTTGTCTCTTTTTTCAGGATTATCTGGGTCTTCACGAACCATTTCGATAAGCGCTTTTGCGAGGTTGAAGATAATGAAAAGCAGCAAAAGGACAAGCGTCAGTTTGAATAGAAATACGGTGGACATGGCACCTCCGGTTTCATCATTGTTGTTATCAAGACAATTATGGCTATCGAAACGGTTTTGGGTTGCAGTTGGTTTAACTGTGGTTGTGTTTTCTCTTTTGGTCAAACTGGGTTTTTGGCAGTTTGAGAGAGGGCAAGAAAAACAAGCATTGGAACAAGCCATTCTCGCGCGTGCGGATAGTGCGTACCAAGCACTAAGCGTCGTTCTTGAAGACAATGACTGGCGAGAGGAAAGTATCCTCGGGAAAAAAGTGGAAGTTAATGTTGTTCCTCAGGCGTTTCCCGTAATTTTGTTAGACAACCAAACGCATCAAGGCAGTGTGGGATATTTAGCATTTCAGATTGTATTGACGATCGATGAGCCTAGTGCCTATGCGTTATTGGAGCTTGGTTTTGTCGAGGGAAGAGCAGAACGCTCAATGCTACCAACGGTCACCAAACTCGATAATTCGACTTTCATCACAGGACGCCTGTACCGAAAATCTACTAATCCACTGAGCTCAGAGTTAATGCCGGAGGTTGGCGATGTTATTCGCGTGCAAAACCTAAACATCGCGCAATTGAATCAGCTACTGAATATTGAACTTATGCCCGCAGTCTTGCAGCCAGACAATTTAACTCGTTGGCCCTATGACTTTCCTTGGAATCCATTACCACTCAATAGTGCCAAACATTTTGGCTATTCGATTCAATGGTTTTCGATGGCAGGTGTTTTCTTAATACTGACTTTAATTGTTTTTGTTCGTTGGCAAAAAAAGTTGCGTCACATGGAGGTGAAGCATGACATCTAAAGTAACCAAAGGACGACTAATGTTGATTGCGCTGGTTTGTACGTTCGCGCTTCCCGCTGTCATTGCAAAAGTCATTCTCACACAAGGGTGGTATCAAAGCGGAGTGACCAATAGAGGCGAGTTAGTCGAACCATACACGACGTTAGAGCAACTTGGTCAAGAGTCACCTCTCAAAGACCATGCTTGGCAACTCGCTTATGTATTGCCTAACGAATGCACTGAAGAGTGTAAACAGCAGCTTTACCTGCTTCAGCAAAGCCATGTTGCTTTAGGTAAGTATCAAGAGCGAGTAGTGCCAGTCGTTTGGCAGACTGAGCATTCAGATCCCATAGAAGTATCGATGTTAGCGATGCAAATGAATGAATTGGTTACCGCAAAAGTGAAACCTGGGCAAATGTTGATCGTTGATCCTCTTGGGCAACTGGTGATGTCTTACTCGCCGAAACCAAATGAGGACTTAGTCCTATTGAATAAAGGTATGTTGGCGGACTTACGCAAGCTCTTAAAACTGTCACGAGTCGGTTAGAGGAAGTGCATATGAAATTAATTCAGTTGGTTAGATTCAGTTTGCTGCTAACTCTCGTGGTGATCATGTTAGGAGCATATACTCGCCTTTCAGATGCAGGGTTAGGTTGCCCGGATTGGCCTGGTTGTTATGGGCACTTTTCTGTGCCGCATCAAGAAGAAGACGTCATACGTGCTAACCTGAACTTCCCCGAGCGGGCAGTAGAGCATGAGAAAGCATGGCTTGAGATGATTCATCGCTATTTTGCAGGAACGTTAGGTTTAGTCATTTTTGCGATGGCAGCGATATCAATAAGGTCTGAGCGTGTAAATTCAACCATTCCGATGTTGCTAAGCGTATTGGTGATTGGGCAGGCACTTTTGGGAATGTGGACAGTTACTCTTAAATTAATGCCCGTCATCGTGATGCTTCACTTGCTCGGTGGTTTTGTTTTATTGGCGTTACAGGCGATTTTTTACTGCCAATTAAAAGCGCAAAACAATCTCTATTTCTCTCCATCTTCTAGCTCTCTGAGAGGCTTTTCATTGTTGGTTTTTCTGGTTGTTTTGGTGCAAGTGCTCCTTGGAGGATGGACTTCGTCAAATTATGCTGCGCTGATGTGTACCACACTGCCGATTTGTGAGGGAGACTGGATGAGCCATCTCTCATGGAAAGAAGCGTTTTCTTTCTGGCAAACTGGATTCGAGAATTATGAATTTGGTGTCTTGGAGTATCCGGCAAGAATGACTATACACGTCACTCATCGTATAGGCGCTATTGTTACCGCCACCGTGGTATTGGCTTATAGTATTGGGCTTATGAGGCAAGATTCTCATCATTCACAGAGAATCGGAGGGTGGTTGTTATTCACTCTGGTGTGCCAAATTATGCTGGGTGTAAGCAACGTAGTATTTCAACTTCCTATCTATGTCGCGGTGGCGCACAACCTTGGTGCCGCTGTTATGTTGAGTCTCGTTTGTGTTAGTCAGTTTTACTTGTGGCAGGGTAAAACGGCTTGGAATTACACCGCGAAAGGAGTTCGCTATGAGTAAAGAAATCGCGCTGTCGTTAAATGGGCGAAAGCGACTAAGTTCCGTTTATTTGAAGTTAACGAAACCTAAAGTGGTGGCGTTAATGTTGGTGACGGCAGTAGTAGGGATGAGCTTAGCCCCGGTTGATGATTTCCCCTGGTTGCACGCGGTAGTTGGCCTAACGGGGATTGGTCTGATGGCAGGGTCTGCGGCAGCGTTTAATCATCTAATTGACCGCCGAATTGATGCGAGAATGGCACGTACACACAAACGACCATTGCCATCGGGTGAGACTAAACCATCATCGGTGATAGCCTTCGCTACAGTTTTAGGTGTCTTAGGGTTTGTACTTCTATATGCGATGGTCAACCCGCTGACGGCATGGTTGACTTTGATGAGTTTGCTCGGCTATGCGATGGTATACACAATGTACCTCAAACGTGCTACGCCCCAAAATATCGTCATTGCAGGGATTGCCGGTGCGATGCCGCCTCTTCTCGGTTGGACTGCTGTAACAGGGCAATTACATGCGAATGCTTGGCTGCTCGTGATGATCATTTTTATCTGGACGCCACCACATTTTTGGGCTCTGGCTATTCATCGTGTCGAGGATTACCGCAAGGTAGATATTCCCATGCTGCCAGTGACACACGGCATTGAGTACACCAAAACTTCTATTCTGTTGTATACGGTGCTATTGACTTTGGTTTGTGTCCTACCGGTTTTGGTTGGTATGGTCGGCGTGGTGTATCTTTTTGCCTCGCTACTACTCAATGCTGGCTTTATGTACCATGCATGGAAGCTAAAATATGCACCAGAGCCAAATACCGCGATGGAGACGTTTAAATTCTCTATCTATCATCTTTTGGCGTTGTTCATTGCATTGCTTTCGGATCACTATATTGGTTTTTAACCTCTCTTAAAACAGAAAACGCCGCGTGGTTCGCGGCGTTTTTGGTTTTGATACTTTGGCTTTAAGACAAAGCTTTCTAGATTTATTGAATTTCTAGCAGTTCAACATCAAAGATCAAAACACTTGCTGGTGGAATTGGGCCAGAGCCACTCTTACCATAGCCAAGCGTGCTTGGTACGAAAAGGCGGATTTTCTCACCCTCTACCATGTATTGTAGACCTTCTTGCCAGCCTTTAATGACTTGGTTAAGACCAAATGAAATAGGCTCACCACGATTAACAGAGCTATCGAATACCGTGCCATCAATCAAGGTGCCGTGGTAGTGTACTTTTACTTTACTTGTTGCAGTTGGGTGAACCTCACCTTCGCCTTTTTCAAGAACCATGTATTGAAGGCCACTTTCTGTTGTGATAACGCCTTCTTTTTTCACATTTTCTAGTAAGAATGCTTGGCCTTTGGCAAAGTTTTCATCTGCTACTTTATGGTTTGTCCAAGTACGGTAAATGAAAAAGCCCGCCAAAATAAAAATAATAAGAGGAAACAAAAATTTAGACACGTAATCTCCTTGTCTATTTAGGTTGTTTTAGCAAAAAGTTGATGGTTTCTGCCATGGCTTCAACGCTGTCATGACCACCAGTAATCACTTGATATTTTCCGTTTACGATAAAGGCTGGAACGGAGTTAATTTGGCCGCGAGTCGTGATCGCTTCTGCCTTAGTGATGTACTCAAACAGCGTTTTTTGCTGTGCTTCATCTAAATGGTAAGGGCTGATAAGGTTGCGAGACTCAAAGGCTTTCTCTACGGCGATTTGGCGTTCCTCAGCCGTTGCATCGGCACCCATTTGCACAGCAGTAAAAAGATCCGCCATAAACGCTTTATCTGGTGTTGATTCAAGCTGCATTACGGCAGTATAGAAGATGATGGCGCTCACTTGTGCACTTTCATTGAACGTTACATGCATTTTTTCAACGCTTTGATCGGTCAATGATTCAATTTGAGGGACAAACTCTTCCATTGAGCGGCAGTGGCCACAAGTTAAAGAGAATGCTTCAGTCAGGGGAGCTAAATCATACTCTTCAAGGGATACTGGCACAACTTCGTATTGTTTGCCTTGCTGAGGCTGACTCTTGCCGCTATCGCATGCCGACAAAGCCATTACGGCAACAACAACAGCAAAGCCTTTCGATATGGTTTTTAACATAGTAGTGCTCTAAATGAGAAATTTGCGTTAGTTTATCGGTTAACGATAGTGACTAAAACCATTAAATAACAATAAAGTGAGACCATTGGTAACAGACTTTGCCTGACGTATGGACTGTAAGGGTAGGGTATTTTAGTGTTGCGTTTTACTTGAGAGATGATTTTGCATTGACTCCAGTGGCATGAACGCTGCATAGACAAACCAATCGGTGGACAAAAGCGCTAAAGATTCGGCGTGTTTTGTCGACACAATGAACAAGAGTTTTTCTACGTTGGTAATGGTATGAAGCATTGGTTTTTAATTGTTTGTGGCATTCTGGCCGGGTGCAGCAGCCTCGATCAAGATATGGTCCCTGGTGGGAACATTTTAGATACAGCTCCTAAATCAAACACTGAGCTGAGACACCCAGAGTGGGGATACCCGAGCGCATCCAATGTGGCTTCTTCCCCTCGTTCATATCAAACAGCGAGGGCGTCAGTAAAAAAGTCGCAAAACGTGACCTCTCTGGAAATGTTCCTGAGCAGGCATAACATTCCTCACGAGACGCTCAGTGGTGGTCACCTGATGATACGTTTGAAAGAGCAAGTGCATTTTCAAACGGGTTCTGCACGGTTATCTGCTCAATCTCAAGACTGGATTCGAAACATTGGTCACTATCTGGCTGGACGAACTGATGTTGATGTCGTGATTGATGGTCATGCGGATAGCACGGGAGCTGAAAGCTTCAATGACACGCTATCTGAAAAGCGAGCTCGTGAAGTAGAAAAACAACTATTGGCGACGAGTATTCCACGTCAACGAGTGTTTTCTAGAGGCTTCGGAGAGTATGTACCGAAGTGCAGCAATGCGACAGCGAGTGGTAAAGCTTGCAATCGGCGCGTAGAGCTAACATTGATCGTGGATGAATAACGCAGACGTTAGGCGGTAATCTTCGTTGTGTTGTTCTCGCATACCCGTTATTTGCTTAGTGGAGTTTAAGTTCGGAGTTGAGCAAGAAGACTGAATAAGGAAAGCTCGCACGGCAACATTTAGCTAGAAAAAATAGAAAAGAGGCACCGTTAGGTGCCTCTTTTACATCCGCCAATGTTCATAGGGGGAACTTAGGCAAATTCTTTTTCAACGTAAGCGACGATGTCAGATGACTCGTATAACCACTGTGTCTCGCCATCTTTTTCGATACGAAGACAAGGGACTTTAACTCGCCCACCACCTTGCTCTAGTTCAGCTCGATGAGTCGGGTTATTTTTTGCATCACGTAGCTCAATGTTCACCGATTGACGCTTCATTGCACGGCGGACCTTTACGCAAAAAGGGCAGGCTTCAAATTGGTAAAGTGCGTATTGTTTCGCTTTTTCATCAATACGTTGCTGTTCTTCTGCGGTGCGCTTAATACCACGAGGTGAGAACACCGCGTTCAGCAATAAGATAACCTTGCCTAAAATCCAACGGATAAACTTCATAATGATCCCTTGATGTTCATTGGGTAATTGTCCTTTAAGAATGCAATCATGATGCTTGTTGCACTGAGCGTGAAGTCTATCAGTTGTTTGAAATGGATAAAACCATGTATTTTATGCGGAAAATAGACGTTTAAACCAACCCCAAAAGCCACTTGCTGAAGCCGGACGGGCTTCTTTACCTTGATAAAAACTTTGCATGAGTTCGGTTCTGAATGCATCAACGTCCATGCGTTTTATGACAAGCTCGTGCTGCAATGTATTTTGAGTCTGCTCGGCATGATCGTGCGCCAAGCTGAAATCCATATTTAAATAGCCTTGCGTGTATAACCAAAGGTGGGTGACTAAGATTAGGTCTTCAGCAGATTGGTTAGTAAACTTATCCGCGTGCTCATTACCCAAGGAGTCAGTCAGAACTTGCTGCATACGCTGGGTAGAGTGAGCATTTTGCTCGTAGTTAGCACTTGCTTCAATATGTGATTTGGTCAAAAGGCCAAGCAGGTGAAGAGTAGGTGCTGTTGTGGGTTTGTTCTCACAAACTTTTGTAAATAGTTGTGACTGTTCTTTTAACCAACGTCGCTTTGCTGCTTTATGTTCTTTAACAAAGGGGATTTCTTCAAATCCCATCTCTTGACTCAGTTCACTAAGAGACGTCATGGTTTTTTAGTTCCTTCACCGTTACTTCGATATGCTGATCATTGATATCAACAAAAATTGAGCTGCCAGTAATCATAACAGAAAGGCTAGTACCTCGGTCAAGGTGCTGACAAATCAAGTCGATAGCGTCATAGTCAAAGCTCTCTACGTTGACGGGAAGCATTGAGAACTTTCCTGACATTTTGTCCCACCAGACAGCCGCTTTGGTGTTATAAGTGTAAACTTTTACATGCTTTGCTAGGCGAGAAGCTTTCTTAATTCTGTCTGGTTCTGGTTCGCCAATTTCAATCCAGTGAGTAATGCTTTGATCATCGCCAACATGCCATAAATCAGGCTCTTCAATCGTAGAGAGTCCTTTTGTAAACTCCAGATTGCTTTGAGCATTTAAACAGTAAGCTAGAATGCGAGCCAACATTCGTTGCGGCTTTTCAGAAGGGTGAAGGGCGATAGTTAGATTTTTAGAATCGTAATAGTCATTATTCATATCGGAAATGGCGATACGAAATTTGTAAATGGTTGGTTTAAGAGCCATAGATTTATATCGTTTTGTTGGCAAAATAAGTTTTAGGCAAAAAAATAGCCAGCTTTAAAAGCTGGCTATCGTATCAAATTCTTTAAGAATTAAAGTACTTTGATTTGCTCTGCTTGAGGGCCTTTTTGACCTTGAGAGATAACAAATTCTACTTTCTGGCCTTCAACTAGAGTGCGGAAGCCGTCACCAGTGATTGCAGAGAAGTGAGCAAATACGTCAGGACCGTTTTCTTGTTGAATGAAACCGAAGCCTTTAGTTTCGTTGAACCACTTAACTGTGCCAGTAGCTGTGTTAGACATGTCTATTTCCTAAATATCTAAATAATGTAATCTTTCGCCTCAACGGCGCTTATAGCGTGGAAAAATAAATTGCTATTGCGTACCACAGGACGACGGGTTACAAGTAATCCAACGAAATGTGAAAACAAAGAACTTTCTTTCTAGCCGTGTTTGAGTCTAGGTTAATTCCACGAAGAGTCAACATATATTAGTGCTTTATGGACAAATATTTGTATTTAGTCACTATTTAACCAGCATGTTTTTGATTAAATTTCAAATAAATGACGGTGATGTGAAGTTTTTTAGCATAAAATTCAACTAAATCTATAAATTTGACTTATTTATATAATTATTGTCCAATCTGGTTCGACCATTAAGGAGGATTTATGGCAAAGCGTAAAATCAGTCCTCAACCGAGTGGCTCACAACATGAGACCGACTTCGGCAGAGGTGAAATCAAAGACAACGCGTTAAAAGCGGTTGTTACCAGTCAGCTGTTCCAAACACGAGTCGTTAAAGCGAAAAAAGGTAAAGGTAGCTTCAGCCGTAAAATGAAGCATAAAGGCAAAGAGCCCTATTCAAAGTTCTCCCCAAGGTGGATTTTGAATAGGGCTTTTTTATTGGTACTAGGTGTTTGCAAAACTGATGATATTCAATTTTTTAGTACCAGATAAGTTTTCCTAATTTATCATGTACTGCTTCAACTGCTTCAACTGCTTCAACTGCTTCAACTGCTTCAACTGCTTCAACTGCTTCAACTGCTTCAACTGCTTCAGCGAACCAAGTGCTTCAGCGAACCAAGCGTTGAAAGTACCAATTAAGTACTAAAACTTACTAAGTTAGATTCATATCAATAAGCGTCACTTCCTGTCTTATGCAACTCTACTATATCTTTAGTCTAATCAAACAGCCGAGATTATGGTTTAAAAAGACTGGTGAGAAGTAGGTATGTCATCGACGAGTTATGGTACTTATGGTTGCAAATGTAAAAAAGCGTGTGCTTCTTTATTACTAGTGTGGCTGTCCATTTGTCCGATGGCGCATGCGCACAAATCAGAGTCTCATTCTTTAATTGTTGCTAACTCCAAAGCGTGGAAGCCGTTCTCTTACCTTAGCCCAGATGGTGAACCTAAAGGTATTTTAATCGACTTTTGGAAAGAGTACGCGGCGAACAACCAAATCGACGTTCAGTTTCTCCTTTTGGATTGGGATGCTTCTTTGCAAGCCGTAAAAGAGGGTAAGGCTGACTTTCACGGAGGACTTGTCTACTCGCCCGAAAGAGCGAAGTATATGGACTTTGGCGCAGTCATAATGCCTATCCAAACCAAATTGTACGTAAATAAAGATGTACTTTCGGTTGATATCAGGAGTGTTTTAACTGGCGAAATGACGCTGCCAATTGGCGTTGTTAAAGGAAGTTACGAGTCTGAGTTTGTTCAGACGAATTACCCGAATGCACCTATCGCAGAATACATTAACAATGATTCGATGATACAAGCCGCCGTCGATAAAAAGGTGCTGTACTTCGTTGCAGACCTGCAAGTTGCTAACTTTTATATGGCAACCACGCCGGGAGCGGGTATGTTTGTCCCGACAATTAGCTTATATAGTAAAGATCTTCGGATTGCAGCAGGAATGCACAGTGCAACTTCCATTTTAGAGGTATCACGAGCGTTTGAAAAAGTCATCGATACGGATCGTGAGCGGATCCTCACCCGTTGGAGTGTGGTGAAAACGGTTTATCCACTTTATCTTTTCCCTATTGCTATTTTCATTATGGCGGTCGCAACGCTTTATCATATTTTTGCTCTCAAACGTATGGTTGCTCTTCGGACAAGGCAATTAACGATTGCCAATCAGCAATTGCTGGAGATGACGTTGACGGATTCTCTCACAAAGCTATACAACCGTAGACACCTGATTGAGCAATTGGCGCTACTGAATCATTTGAAGCGAAACTTAACGGTGATGGTGTTTGATATTGATGATTTTAAATCAATCAATGATCGATATGGCCACCTTGCTGGAGACCGAGCAATAGTTGCCATCGCAGAAGCCGCTAAGTCGATGACTGATGACCGAATGACATTGGCGAGAATTGGAGGAGAAGAGTTCGCACTCGTTACGTCGTCTCTGTCAGAGCGAGAAGCGCTCAATTTTGCCAATATGCTTTGTAAAGCCGTTTACGATCAGCCTGTTATACTGGGTGGACAAGCAATTCATTTGAGTATCAGTTTGGGCTGTGCTTACTATCCTGAGTTTACCCACATCGTGAGCTTGCAAGATGCTGACGAGTTGATGTATCAAGGTAAGTCTGAAGGAAAGAATCGTGCAGTTTTCCAAGTTATAACAGACTGTCAGCTTCAACCTGCGCTTCGTCAAGTGAATTAGATCTCGCTAATTCAACTGATACTTCAAACCATCCTCAAGCCTCAAAGTTTTAGTTAGAGTAACGTGGTAAGCGTTGACGATCACGTTGCGTTGTTTTCTTTGAGGCCAATTTGAGTACAAATACTATCACTTTCATATATATAAACCCCCGCCTGCTCACGTTTTTATCATAGAAGCAGTAATTGTTTTAAAGTGATAAGTGATTTCTTGGTAAAGATCAGAACCCCTGTCTACACTCAGTGTAAAGTAATGCATATAAAGCATGATGCATACAGTGTTGTACAAAAACAATTAAAGAAGATAAGAAATAAGTTGGCTTGAGAAGGACGGGGAATGAACAACGAATGCTTTGCTAGGTTCCGAGCTGTCACGGATGAACTGTCAATGAAAGAATCGTTGTCAGTTGGGAAAGACCCTTATGCTCACTATCTCAAAGATATTGTGGGGATTGATTTGTTGTCTCGTGAAGAGGAGTTGCATTACGCCAAACTTAATCGAGCTGGTGATGAAGAAGCGCGCGAAATGTTGATTGAGTCTAATCTTCGACTTGTTGTGAAAATCGCAAAAGGCTACCTCAAACGGCCAGGCAATAACTTTACTCTGCTCGATTTAATAGAAGAAGGTAATATTGGTTTGATAAAAGCGGTCGATAAGTTCGATCCTGAGCCAGGCTACCGTTTTTCTACTTATGCGGTATGGTGGATTCGCGAGAATATAGAAGCGGCATTAATGAACAATGGCCGCACGGTACGTTTACCTGCTCATGTGTGCAAAGAGATAAATAGCCTGGCTTTAAAAAAGCTCGATGCGTCAAAAAGTGAGAGCAAGGAGTTGTCTATTTCTGAACTCTCACGCCGCTCAGGGGTGAAAGCAGAGCGTATAGATGAACTTGTTGCGCTTAGTGGCTTTATTGATGTATCGACCACTGCGGACCTACATCGCGTTCCATTTGTTCTTGAACTGTGTGAAAGTGAGTATACGCCAGATCCACAACAAGACTGTGAAAATCAGTGTTTTACTCAAGCTATTGAAAATATTATTAAAACCTTGCCAACTAAGTTGCAGAAAGTCTTAATCCATCGATTCGGATTATTTGACCAGAGAGTGAAAACCTTGTCGGAAATAGGCCTGTTATTAAACGTATCTAACGAGCGTGTTCGTCAGATGCAGATAGAGGCGGTTGAACGCGTGCAGAAACGTCTCCGATTCGATGGTTGGGTTTAAGATTTTTAGCCCCTTATCCTAGCCGATTAATTTACTGGCTTGCTACTCTGTTCTTCCGTAAGTAACAGCAGCTCAAGCTGTGCTTTAGCTGCTGCCTCCAATCTCCATACACTCAATAATCGGTTAAGTGCTGCACGATAAGTACGACTTTTGAGTAAAAAAGCGATCGTACTTGTGTAGTTGTTTACGACTCGCGCTTGTGTCTCGACCAATGCGGTTTTGTTTTCGATGTCGATGTGTTGAAGGTTAAAGTCAGGAAGAAACGCACACTCATACCATACCTCTACAATTTCACGAATTTCGAGTTCTTCTTCAGGCACGTCGAAGTCTTGTAAATGGTAGTTTTCTGGTATTGTTGATAAATAAACCACATCCAATTTGTCTGCAACAAATGTATACATCGGATTCCTTAGTGTACGCGCTTACAGAGTAAATAGTCTCATCGTTTACATTTTTGTCAATGACCGTGCTCAAGTATGAATGATGAACCACACCACATTCCGAACTTAACTTAGACTTTTTAAGTACTTATCGGTTAACCCGAAATACTTCAGGTTGCCATCTGGCTCCAAGACTAAGCTCATATTGGATGTAGAGATCATGCCCGGATCATTCGTTGAGAAAATAACGGTCTTATTGAGTAGTTTGTCGCTAAATAACCGCTTGAAATAGTGGGAGTTTTCTTGCTCTGCACCATTAAATGGCTCGTCAATGATAATCAAAGATTGTTCGCAGTTGCCTAGCCCTAATGCGAGCCGCAGTCTTTGTTGAATACCATTTGGTAAACTTTTACAGATATCAACGCTCAATTGAGTGTCCAGGCCTTGTGGTAACCATGTATCGAGCTCAAAGAAACTCACCATTTCACGCATTTTTTCTGTTGGGATTAATCCATTATGCAAGATGAAGTTAGTCTCCAAGGAGCCTTCAAAAATATGCAGGTTAAACGGGATGTAGTTAATCGAGGTTCGATAGCGGTAACTGTTGAACTGTTTGATGTTATAACCGTCCACCGAAACTGAGCCTTGATAGCGTTCCTCTAGCCCAGCGATAATAGAGATGAGCGTCGTTTTACCGCAACCTGTTGGTCCACAAATCACGACTTTTGCGCCCGGTGGAATTTTAAAACCAAGATTAGTTAAGCCTGTTGCCGCACCACTATAACGATGGCTCACACCAGAGCCGACGATACTACCTTGAAAGAGGCGAATAGGGGGGCTTTTCTCTAACGTTAGCTTATCGTCATTCATCGCCATAAGGTTGTTGATTTGCGCAGAAGACGCCTTAATGGATTGGAACTTAGAAATAGAGTTGTAGATGCCCATAATAGGCCCCAACGCCTTCCAGACTAAAATTACGGTTGCAAGCATGGCACCAGCGTCAGACGTTCCATCCATTACACCAATAACCGCGGTCACGATACTTGCGGTACCTATCACCTGAATCAAACTGCCACCTGCGGCTTGAACCTTACTGTTGGTCACCGCAACGTTTTCAGCATCGTTGGTGCTTTGCATGTGTGAAGCACTGAAGCGAGATTGAATAACGCGCAACAGTGGCAAGCCTTGGATGGTTTTGATGCCGCGAAGAATCTCATTCCATTGGTAAGAAACCATGGCGTTAGCGCGAGAGCTCTTCGACGTGGCTTGTGAATAAATGTAACGAGAGTAAACACAGAATACCAACATCAGAATCAACCCCGCCATGACGACCAATGCAGCGGTTCCTGACATGATGGCAATCGCGACAATGAACACGATAACAAACGGCATGTCGAAGTAGCTCAAAGTTGACTCTGCCGTTACCAATCGGCGGAATGTGTCGATGTCTTTCAAACGCGCCAACTGAGAAGACACGCCAGCGGTGGATGTCATCGCATAAGGGAGCCATAAAAGCTTAGATATAACCGCTTGAGAAATGTGCACCGCCAAATCCTTACCTGACGTGGCAATGATGTTGACTCGCATTTTCTTAAAAAAGTATTCCGAAAATCCAACAATCACGGCAAACAACGTGAGCCAATAGAGCGTGGCTTGGGAGCTAGACGTCAATGCGAAGTTGTACACACTCATGATAAAGAAGGGTTGGAGCGCGCCCAAGATACTGATGACAAAGCTAAGAATAATCAGGCTTTTGAGTTCATTGTTGTAGCGATAGAACGCGTATTTAATCCAGTTACTGCGGTCTTGAGATTCTGGTGGCGGCTCTCGGAACAAGCGGGAGTATTCGCTGATCGAGACTAACAAACATGGCTTTTTGCAGAGCGGGTATTCAATGGTGTTGTTATTGGTGTAATCAAACAGGATCAGTTTGCCGTCTTTGGTGCCCAAGAAAATCGCAGTGAGGTTTTCTATCTCGATAAAACAAGGATGAGGGTGTCCCTCAATGTGCTCCAACGTTTTTAATTTGGTGACGTCGCAACGGTAACCAAGGCGTTCAATGGTGGCGATAAAACTGTCGCTGTCTTTTGGTTTAGGGATAAAAGCGTCGCTGAGGATAGAAGGTGTGCCTTCCCATTCAAGCGCTATGAGGGTGTAAGCTAAACCACGAATCAAAGGTGACTGATTGTATCGCTCGTCATAACTGCGAGCCTCAAAGTCCAACAAGCGCTGAGGGACATTATTAAAATCAACCAAAATACTCATTGGTCACCTCCGGTAAGTTTGACGCGTTTGAGGCGATGATTGAGTTTGTCCATCTTATTGCTGACAATGATGAGTATTTTGTCGTTGGCACGATACGCAGTACTGGTCAAAACCAATCGAGCAAAGTCGTCGTCATAAACACAGTCGATGTCGTCGAAGATCAACACACGTTTGTTCGCGAGTAAGGCACGCACCAACAACAAGGCATAAGCGACTTGGCGCGAAAATGGGTTGCGTAAATGTCCTTTAAGCTCGGTGTAAAAACCCGCGGGAAGGGCATCAATTTGTGCTTTGATGTTCATGGTTTCGCAAAGCGCAAATGCGGTGTTGTTTAAGCTCGGGCGGAAACAAGTCAAGTTGTCGATGATGGTCCCTTCGACGAACGAGCTGGTTTTGTCGACCATGAGCACGCTATTACGCCAGACGTTGTAGTTAACGTCATCAAGTGGAGTCTCGTTGATTTGGATATCGAGCTTACTGTCGGTGTTTTGCCGCGTAATGCAATTGGCGAGGTGGGTTTTGCCTGAGCCGCTTTTCCCCGTCAGCAAGTAAGCCTGACCACGTTCAAACTCGATGCGTTGCTTTTCCGAATACTTCACCGAGATGCGCTCGACTTCTGTCGTGTCATTTTGTTGTTCTACAGATGCAGCAAGCTCCAGCAGCTCAGCAATTCGTTGAATATGAAGCTTGTTCAACTCCCAGCGGCTCACCGTGCGCATCACTTGCTGGTATGGGGCGAAGTAGCGGTTGGTAAGCATGATGATGGCTGCCATGATGCCTTGGCTCGATTGCATGTTGATAACTGCCGTTGCCAAAACCACCACCACACAAGCAATGGAGAGCTGTTGTATGAGTGACAAGATAAGGCTGAAGTTTGATTCAATTTGCTCGTATTTGATGTTCTCGACTTCACGTTCTTCCACCATTTGTGTCATCAAGCTCTCAACGCGATATTCCATATTGCGTGCTTTGATATCGAGTGGGCTAGAGATGATCTCGATGATTTTCGAAGTGGTTAAGCCTTCGATGTCGGATTTGTTTTCTAGGCTGTTGATCTTTTGCTTGGAAAGGCTGAGTGCGAACACGGCCAAAACGATGGAGGCAAGTAAGATGGTCACCCCAGCCCAGATGTTGATCAGACCGATAATCAGAATGGTCAGTATACTGACTGCAAGGTTGATCAATGCCCGTACAGATTCTCCGCCAAAGAAGGATTTAATCTCTGGAATGATGGCAATACGCTCTAGGTATTCACCGGGTTCTAGACGACGAAACTTCGATATCTCAGCCAAACAGATGGATTGAAACACCTTGTTGGTTAAGTTGGTTTCGAACTGCTTCATGATCACCGACGAAATCTTCTCTTCCTGATTCTTTAAGTGATAGTCGAGGAAGATGGTGATCAAGATAATAGCAAACAGAAGAAACAGCGTGTCTTTGGCTTGGTTAGGTAAAACTCGGTCAAAAATAATCAGTATCGAAAAGGGCAGCACTAAACCAAACAGTGTTGAGATGACCGTTGAGAAAGTCAGGTAACATTTGTCAGCAAAGTTAATCTTTTGGGAAAAATGCTCAGTTTGCATTGCGACCTCCTTTCTTAATCGATGGTTTGGAGAGAAGGTGTTTTGGAACTAAGTCTTGATTGCTTCTGCCTTCGATATCGCTCATCAACTGCATGATGCTTTCGATAGATTGCACCGACAACATGCCTTTGATTTGTTCAAGATTGATCGATTCAATGATGTAGTCATAGCGCGCGCTCTCGTAATCACGTAGTGCGCTAAACAGTTTACTTTCCGCTGCCAGTAAGTCGGTAATGGTTCGCGTACCAAGCTGGTAAGCGCGTTGAATGCCTTTGTAGGAAGCGTAGTTGGCACGGATGATGTTCTCGTAACTGCTAATAGCGCGGGAGAAGTCATTAATGTTGAGTACCGAGGTGTTGACGCTATTGCGCGTAGTGAACAACGAATCTTGGTACAGTAGCTCCGTTCGCTCGATAGCCGTCGACGATTTTTGATAACCGTAGTAATCCGAACCGCCGGAGAAAATTGGCACATTCAAGTTTAAACCGACGCTGGTGGAATTACTGTCCCCTGTTGCGGTTGGGTCGGTTCGGTCAAAGTTGTTCGCATCGTCGTAACGGTAACTGGCAGAGAGCGATACGGTCGGAACGAAGTTTGAACCGCTTTCTTTCAAGCCTCTTCGGCTTCGCTCTACGGTCTTCTTCGCGACTAATAAGTCGTTATTTAGCTTCAAAGCTTGTTCAAGAATTGCGCGTTGTTCGGATTCGCTGATTTCCGCCAAGGGCACGCTTTCGTAGATGTCCTGCGATGGAGTGACTGGGTATTGAACTTGAATCTCTAAACCGTTCAAAATCACACGTCGGTCTTTCTCTAAGGTTCTTAAGCGATTGGCAATGCCTTCTTTCTGAGCAATCACCTCATACAACTC
Source organism: Vibrio sp. Vb0937 (assembly GCF_033338855.1). Classification (NCBI taxonomy): domain Bacteria; kingdom Pseudomonadati; phylum Pseudomonadota; class Gammaproteobacteria; order Vibrionales; family Vibrionaceae; genus Vibrio; species Vibrio sp. Vb0937. Next base: position 667,543 of record NZ_JAWOTK010000001.1, read on the forward strand.
GCTCGCCGCAGTGTTGCCAAGCTCCACATTGCGACGCATTTGGCGCTCACGTGTTTCAGACGATTTAAGTTCTACTTGGGTGGCTTTGATTTGCGCGTTGTTTTTGAGGTATTCGAAATATTGCGTCGCGATTTCAGAAATGGTGCTCTGGATTTTGTTCTCGTGTTTGATTTCTTCAATGTTGAAATCAAGCTTCGCGGTGCCGTATTTAAAGATGTCACCAAGGTTAAACACCGATTGGGATAAAGACACACTGTAGCTGTTCGAGTTGTAGCTAGAACGTGTATCCGGTGTTCCCGTTAATATGGTTTCGTTTTCATTCCATGTGGTATCAGCAGCACCGTTTAAAGAGGGTAGAAACTTAGAACGGCTAATGTCGATGTTGTATTCGTTTTCTTCCACGCCTTTGTCACTAGCGCGCAGAGATAAATTGTTTTCCAAGCCGAGTTTGACCGCCTCAAGCAAGGTGGTCGCCATTGCCGAAGGAGCATTGCTCAATGTAAGCGCTGCCAATACGCAGCTAGTTAAGTTTCTGTACCGCCACATACTTGTTGATCACCTTGATGATTTCGTCGTTTTTATAAGGTTTGCTGATCACGTAATCCATTCCAGCTTCGATACAAGCTTGGTGTTCATTACTGCTGGTCAATGCTGTCGCGCCTATGATGGTGCAAGGGTTTTGTCCGCTCTCTTGTTCGTATTGTCGAATGCGTTTGGTTGCTTCAATACCGCCCATGCCAGGCATGATGCAGTCCATAAAAATGATGTCCGAGCGCTGATTCATGAAGTGCTGAACAGCGTCTGCGCCATCGCCAACGGTGTCGGCTTCGTATTCTTGCTTGCTCAAAATACGTTTGAGTAGAATCTGTTGAACACGGTCATCTTCCACAATCAGGAATGAGCTGTTCTCCATCTGATCTTCTGAGGCTTCCGCTTCCATGATTGCTAAAAGATTGGGGATAAACTCATACGGAATCGCAGGGGAGTTCAGAATCTTGTCGACAAAGGTATGGCTCTCTTGCGCTTGCTGAGTGCTAGTGACCGAGAGCAGCAACTTGGTGTTCGGGTGATTGCGCAGTTGCGATTTCACCGTTTTGCTCAGTGAGGGCAGCTTGTTTGGCTCGAACGTGTCGGTCAGCATGATGGCATCGTATTCGCCAAAGGTTTTTGCCGCAGAGAAGAGTTCGTTCGGCGTTCGAATTGGCGTAATCTCTAAGCCCAAGTTGACTAACATTTTGCTCATCACATCAATGCGCAGCTGAGAGTTGGCACACAGTAATAGGCGCTTATTGTCGAAGCGAGTTTTCTCGGTGTGGAAGCTTTTGGCTTTCAAATCGAGCTGAATTTGAAAACGTTCCTGATTGCCCGATTGATACCAATGGCTCTCGTAATAGCCATAATCTTTCAACACGCTTTTCGCCAAATCGTCTTTGGTTGCAGTGTGCTGTTTATGGTCGCTCCAGTGTAGGGTATTGAGCTTGGCAAGCGGCACATCCAGCGTGGTTAAGAAGTTTAGATTGATGGTCAGGCGGGTATTTTCAATGTCTGACGCCGCACCTGATTCAATGGTGACAAACAGTTTCTTGTCGGCTTTGAGTTGGATGGCATTTGATAGCTGAAGGAACAACACCCAGAATAAGCTGGTGGATTGTCCTTCAACACGGTTTGGTAAGTTATCTGAGATAAAGCAGTCTAGCTCACCTTCATTTCGCTGCACTTTTGAACTGATGTGAATCATCAATTCAGACAGTACATTCAGCAGTGAAAACTCTTTCGATTTGCTCTCGGTCCCTTGTGAAATGAGTCGGTTGTAGTTCTCTGCCAATTCAGACAGGGTATTGGCAGCCGAGGTTATGTCTTGCGCCATCAACACGCCGCTCTCATCGGTCTCTTGAACGAGATATTGCACGCCGCCGTTAATGGTGTTGGTGATGCCACGAATCTCGTAACCAATCAGAGCATAGAGCTGCTTGTAGAGATCGTTATTGCGTTTTTGTTCTTCGAGTTTGCTGAAAATCAGTTTTAGGTGAGAGTAGATCTGACGCTGCTTCGGATTGATGCTCACTTCATTCAGCAACTCTTCCAACCTTTGTAAATCCAGTTGTTTGAGCTCTTGATAAAGCTCATCGAATTCTTGGTCAATGTCACGCTCATTCGAGCTGGATTTTTTCAGCTTAAGGATTGCCACCAAGTTCGATAGCACTGCGATACCAACCAGTACGACAACGACCACAAACAACCAAATGAAGAACTCGTTTTTCTCCATCATTAGGTCGCTCGCATGGTTGTTAAATATGGTCCGGTAGTTGTCGTCCATTTGTAGGTAGTTATTGGTGAGCGAGAGGTACAGTGCCAACACATCGTCGCGTGTTTTTTGGCTGTCTGAGAAGCGATTGATTGCCAGTTCAAGCTGCGTGTATTCGGTCGCGCCCACCAAGCTAAACTCGGTTTTGTTGAGTGACGCGAGCGACTTAAATTGGTCAATTTCGTCTTTCAGAACCTCAAAATCAAGCTCTGTTGTACTGCAATAACGTGCGCTTAAACAGCGTTGAAGCGTTTGAATATCAAACTCGATAGTTTGGTTGAGCTGTTGAGCTTGAACCAAAAGAGGCGCGTTTTGCACTTTCTCGACTGAATCCACTTTGTCCCAAGAGATATACAAATAAAAGGCGAGGGCAGCCAGCATCAAGCTGAAAGCAATGCTTAGGCGCATAACAGGAACGGAAATATTGTAAGAAGGCTTGCTACTCATCCATCACCTCTCATCGAATGCGTCTTCGATAGCCGACATAACCGGCTTCGCTGCGTATTCGATAACCCGGCGTGAACCTGTTTTCACGTCTGCGGTAAACTCCATATAAGGGGACAGCTTGTATTGTGTACCTCCGCGCTCTAGATAGTTTTGACTGATTTGGATTTCCGCGAGGTAGAATTCAGCGTCTTCTTCTTCATAAGAAGAACGGCTGATCGATGCAATTCGACCTTCCAAAAATCCGTATTTGGCAAAGTTGTAGGTATCCATCTTCACTTTGACCGCTTGTCCGATTTCTACAAAACCCATGTCTTTACGCGGGATCTTCGCCTCTCCATGAAGGGCGTTATTGATCGGTGCAATGTCCGCGATGCTTTCACCTGGCGGTATCACAGCGGAGCGGAAATTGAAGTGCACTTTATCTACTACACCGTCAATAGGGGCGTAAACCACGAGGCGATCCACTTTATCTGAGTGTTGAGGACGTAATATACGTTTCAACTTTAAGTCCTTGTTTGCTTGAATGATTTGTGCTTGATACTCGGCATTACGATTCTCCACCAAGTCTCGGTACTGCTTCTCTAGTTTGTCGAGTTGGAAGCGCTCATTCATGACCGACTCATCAAGGTTTTCAATCTCACGCACCATGTTTGACTCTTGAACCTGCATATTCAGAACATCGACGTAAGACGCCATTTCCTCTTTGTACAAGGTGTTCTTGATATTGAGCTGCTTGCGTATCAAGGAGAGCTGGTTCTCGGAGCTTTTACGGCGCTTGAGCATTGAATCAATAAGCGAATTCTTATGTTGGATATCGTGAGTGATCAACTCTTCATTGGAACGGTTTTTAGAAAATTCTTGCTGCCAGGTATTCATGTTGACTTGCACTAATTCTGGGTACTTTTCGATGTAGGCAGAAAAATCGGGTTCCACCATATCGCGCAGGCTTTCGTAACGAATCTTGTCTAGCTCAAGCTGAATGATCTCTGTGTTTACCGTATCAAGTTGAGTGTTTCTATCCAGAGAGCGAAGGCGTGCAATAGGTTGACCTTCATAAACCACTTCGCCTTTGCGCACTAGCATTTCTTCTAGAATACCGCCTTCAAGGTGTTGCACTTTTTCGATGTCAGATTCGAGCAATAGCTCACCGCGCACCGACACCACAATGTCGATACGAGCCTGAGATGCCACGGCGATAGCCACCATGGAAAGCAAAAAGATAACCAGCAAGGTTTTGTGTACGCTGGTCATTGCACTGGCTAGCACGATTGTATCGTCTGCTGTTACCTTCGAAGCTTCGTTGTTCGAAACGAGCGCCTTTTTGAGGTGATGTTCTATTTGCTTATTACTCATGAGCCACCCCTACGATTCACTACCAGTGCGGCTATCGATTGAATTTTCGATTTTTAACAGCTGGCTAATTTGTTTGTTTACGTTGTTAAGCTCGGTTTTAACGTCCTCAATCAATTCATTAGGAGCAGGGAAATGGTGTTTGTTTAAGTGTTCAAGCTTTGCCAATTTTGGTGGTAAGTCGTCATCACATAACAAGACGAGAATGGTCTTTAGTCTTTTTGAATAACATCTGAGTGCTTCAAAACGGTTTTGTTTATGCAGCATCTCAATATCAATCCCTGCGTCACTGAAATCTTGGTAAAAATCGCCTAATAGCAATTGCAGCCCTTTATGGCTGTTGTCGACTGAGCGCAACAGATTTGTCATATTTATCATTATCCCACCGCACTAATTGCTTTAATGACAACAAGTAAGGATCTTTATACTGGGTTTTCAAATTTTTTTGTTTTTATGGAACTCGAAAGGTATGAAAAAAGTTGTATAAAAAAGTTGGTTTCTAAAAATGGTGTCCTTTACTGCCTCTAAGTACGATCAGTTAGCTAAAAGCAACGGAGGCTGTAATGGCAGGCGACACTAATCAAGAAAAAGACAATGAAAAGCTTAACGATGCGGTAGAGCAAACAGAAACGAAGGATACGGGGACAAAAGAAGAAAAACAGCAGTCGACCGTCTCTTCGACTGTAGCGACCGGTGCTGAAAGTGCAGATGCTGTTGATGAAGCCAATCGTGCGATGGAAGAAAATCCTAGTGGCGCGGGTACGGAAGAAGAAGCAGTGAGCTCGGGTGGCGCAGTTCAAGAAGAGGATACTGAAAGTAGCAGCGACTCTGACGCTGCACAATCCAATGTTGTTGATAGTGTAGCTTCTAGCGGAGAATCAGGTGACGAGGCTCTGGGCAGCGGTGGTTCGGATTCTGGGGCGGGTGCCCAAGCGGTCGGTGGTGGTGATGCCTCTGGCTCTGAAGGTGGTTCGGACGCAGAAGGCAATGAAGCGCAAGGACAAGCGGTACAAACTTCATCTGCGCCAAGTGCTTCTTCAGACTCTGAAGGTTCTCAAGGTGGTGACGAGCTAGATTCAGAAACCACTGAAGAGAGCTTCGCGGTGGATGTACAAGACACCAGCGAAGAAACCACGACGCAAGTAGAAGACGATTTCGACTCCGAAACTACGAGCGAGACGTTCCAAATTAAAGTCGAAGGTGAAAATGACGCGCCAGAAGTAGGGCAAGATCTGGCATACATCATGGATGAAGATGGCACTATTACCTTCACTCAAGAACAACTTCTCGGGTACGCGAGTGATGTTGATGGCGATGATCTTGCCGCATTTAACGTGCAAGTGGGTGCTAATGCATCAGTTGTGGATAATGGTGATGGCACTTATACCGTCACACCTGAAGCTGATTTTAATGGTGAACTCGACTTAACGTTTGATATCAGTGATGGTCAAGAAACCATTTCTAGTTCGATTGATTTAACTGTTCGTCCAATCAATGACGCACCAGTGCCGGAAGATAAAACCTTTGAGGTGGAAGAAGACGGCACGCTGATCTTCACCGATGCTGACCTGCTTGCTGGTGCAACGGATATTGAAGGCGATAACCTCACAGTTGAAGGCGTGAGCTACGACGGTGGCGACGGCATCCTGACCGACAACGGTAACGGGACTTACACTTTTGCGCCAAATGAAAACTTCAACGGTGATGTAAACTTCAGCTTCGACGTGTCTGATGGCACAGATACAGTTTCAGCGAATGTAGATGTGAGCGTTACGCCGGTGAATGATCCTCCTGTGGCTGGTTCAACGTCTTACACGGTTCACGAAGACAACTCTATTACCATTTCTGATGCGCAGCTGTTGGCAAACTCTTCGGATTTAGAAGGGGATGTCTCGATAGATAGCGTGAGCTACTCTGGCAGCGATGGTGTGTTGCAAATCAATGGTGACGGTACGTACACCTTCTCTCCAAATGAAAACTTTAATGGTGAAGTGACGCTTGATGTTGTCGTCGCTGATGAAGAAGGCGCAACGGATGTCACCACTGCCGGCATTACAGTACTGGAAGTGAACGATCCACCAGTCGCAGGACCAACTTCTTACACCATTAATGAAGATTCAGTTCTGACCTTTAGTGAGTCGCAAGTGCTGTTGAATGCCTCTGATGTGGAAGGCGATGTAGAGCTTGTTGGCATTAGTTACGATGGTCCGGATGGTATTTTCACTGTTAACGATGATGGCACGTGCAGCTTCGCGCCAAACGAGAACTTTAACGGACAAGTTCAACTTGATGTGACCATTCGAGATGAAGATGGGGCAGAAGTTGATACCGTCATCAATGTGAATGTATTGCCAATCAATGATGCGCCAGTATCGGGTGATTTGGCTTACAGCGTTGATGAAGACGGTGCGATTACACTCAGCCAAGAGCAGCTTCTTTCTCAAGCGTCTGATATTGAGGGCGATGACCTGACTGCTAGCGATTTGACTGTCGATGGAAACGCAACCGTTACAGCGAACGATGATGGCAGCTTCACTATCACGCCAGACGCAGATTTCAATGGTGATATCGACATCAGCTTCGATATCTCAGATGGCACGAATACCGTTCAAGCAACCGCTGACCTAACCGTTAATCCAATCAACAATCTGCCGGTTCCTCAAGACCAACAATTCAGTGTGGAAGAGGACGGCACGCTGCAATTTACTGATGCGGATCTGCTTGCTGGTGCGACCGACATTGAAGGCGATGACCTTTCTGTAACGGGAATCAGCTATGAAGGCACCGATGGCGTTCTAACTGACAATGGTGATGGCACATATAGCTTTGCGCCAAATGAGAACTTCAATGGCGATGTGAACTTCAGTTTCGACGTGTCTGATGGCACAGATACGGTTTCAGCGAATGTAGATGTGAGCGTCACGCCGGTGAATGATCCTCCTGTGGCTGGTTCAACGTCTTACACAGTTCACGAAGACAATTCTATTACCATTTCTGACGCGCAGCTGTTGGCAAACTCTTCGGATTTAGAAGGGGATGTCTCGATTGATAGCGTGAGCTACTCTGGCAGCGATGGTGTGTTGCAAATCAATGGTGACGGCACGTACACCTTCTCTCCAAATGAAAACTTTAATGGTGAAGTGACGCTTGATGTTGTCGTCGCTGATGAAGAAGGCGCAACGGATGCCACCACTGCTGGCATTACGGTGCTGGAAGTGAACGATCCACCAGTCGCAGGACCAACTTCTTACACCATTGATGAAGATTCAGTTCTGACCTTCAGTGAATCGCAAGTGCTGCTGAATGCCTCTGATGTGGAAGGCGATGTAGAGCTTGTTGGCATTAGTTACGATGGTCCGGATGGCATTTTCACCGTTAACGATGATGGCACGTGCAGCTTCGCGCCAAACGAGAACTTTAACGGGCAAGTTCAACTTGATGTGACCATTCGAGATGAAGATGGAGCAGAAGTTGATACCGTCATTAATGTGAATGTATTGCCAATCAATGATGCGCCAGTATCGGGTGATTTGGCTTACAGCGTTGATGAAGACGGTGCGATTACACTCAGCCAAGAGCAGCTTCTTTCTCAAGCGTCTGATATTGAGGGAGATGGTCTGACTGCTAGCGATTTGACTGTCGATGGAAACGCAACCGTTACAGCGAACGATGATGGCAGCTTCACGATTACGCCAGATGCGGACTTTAATGGTGACATTGATATCCAATTCAACATTACGGACGGCACAGACGCTATCCAAGCAACGGCGGATCTAACGGTTAATCCAGTTAACGATCTTCCTGTTCCTCAAGACCAGCAGTTCAGTGTTGAAGAAGACGGCACGCTTCAGTTTACTGACGCAGACTTGCTTGCTGGCGCGACCGACATCGATGGCGATAACTTAACGGTTGATGGCATTAGCTACACAGGCAGCGATGGTGTGCTGACTGACCACGGTGATGGTACTTACACCTTTGCACCAAACGAAAACTTCAACGGTGATGTCAGCTTTAGCTTTGGTGTTTCTGACGGCACTGAGACCGTACCAGCAAATGTGGACGTGAGCGTCACTCCAGTCAACGATCCTCCGGTTGCGGGTGCAACGTCTTACATGGTTGATGAAGACAACGCGATTACCATTTCCGACGAGCAGCTTCTGGCTAACTCTTCGGATGTGGAAGGCGCAGTGTCCATCGATAGCGTGACCTATTCAGGCACCGATGGCGTATTCCAAGACAACGGTGACGGCACTTACACCTTCATGCCGAATGAGAACTTCAGCGGTGATATCAGCCTTGATGTGATTGTGGCGGATGAGCAAGGTGCGATTGACGAAACGACCGCAGGCATTACGGTCATTGAAGTGAATGACCCTCCAGTTGCCGGTCCAACGTCTTACACGATTGATGAAGATTCAGTACTGACATTCAGTGAGTCACAAATTCTTGCCAACGCATCTGATATCGAGGGCGATGTAGAGCTTGTTGGCATCAGCTATGAAGGCTCGGATGGTATCTTTACCATCAATGGCGATGGTACTTGCAGCTTTGCACCAAACGAGAACTTCAATGGTCAAGTTCAGTTGGATGTGACCATTCAAGATGAGAATGGGGCAACCGTTGATACGCACATCAATGTCGACGTATTGCCAATCAACGATCCTCCAGTATCGGGCGATTTGGCTTACACCATCAACGAAGACAGCTCAATTACGCTAAGCCAAGAGCAGTTGCTTGCCAAAGCGGGCGATATTGATAGCGAGAACCTTGAAGCCATCAATCTATCGACAGATGACAACGCGACAATTCAATACAACGATGATGGCAGTTACACCATCACACCGGATGAAAACTACAACGGCGACCTAGATCTGACCTTCGATATCATTGATAACGATGGTGGCTCGGTACAAGTTGGTCTGGATATTACGGTTAATCCTGTGAATGACTTGCCACAAGCGCAAGATCAACAGTTCACGGTAGAAGAAGATGGCACCTTGCTGTTCACGGATGCAGACCTATTGGAAGGCGCGTCGGATATTGATGGCGATGATCTGTCTATCGAAAACGTTCTCTACACAGGTGCGGATGGTGTGCTTACCGACAATGGCGATGGCACTTACAGCTTCGCGCCGAATGAAAACTTCAACGGTGATGTTCAGTTCACATTCGATGTGTCTGACGGCACAGGTTCAACACCTGCATTCATTGATGTCAGCGTGACTCCAGTGAACGATCCTCCGGTGGCAGGTTCTACGTCTTACACGGTTCAAGAAGACGGTCAAATCACCATTAGTGACGAGCAGTTGTTAGCCAACTCTTCTGATGTGGAAGGCGATGTAGCTTTGGCGAATGTTAGCTACTCTGGTAACGACGGTAGCTTCGTGGACAATGGCGACGGCACATATACCTTTACGCCAAATGAGAACTTTGACGGTAACATTTCGCTCGACGTTACGGTCATCGACCAAGATGGTGCAACGGATACGACAACCGCAGGCATCGATGTTATCGCGGTGAATGACGCACCTGAAACGTCAGGCATTCAAGCGGAGGTGGATGAAGATAACGCCATCACCATCACGCAAGAACAGTTGCTTGCGAATGCGACAGACATTGAAGGTGATGACCTTGTTGCCAACAATCTACAAACCAATGACCCGGATGCGACGATCGTAGCCAATGACGATGGTTCTTTCACCATTACGCACACCGAAAACTTTAACGGTGAGTTGGACTTCACTTACAACATCAGCGATGGCGAAAATGATGTTCTGACCACGTTGGATCTGACCGTTAATCCTGTCAACGATGCGCCAGAAGCGGGCGACGAGATCTTTATTCAAGCGGAAGAAGACCAAACAGTGGGTGTTTCTCTGCGTGAAGAGCCTGCGTTACGTCTCGACCAAGCCCCTGAAAACGGCATCATTGAAGCGAATCTAAATGACGAATGGGTACAGCTAGAAGTCGGGCAGGAAGTTCCTGCAGATACGGAAGTACGCTTCATTCCAAATGATGATGCGTTGGCGAACGGTACGCATACCACTCAAATCGGTACGTTTGATGACAATGCGAGTGTTGATGATTGGGGTGATGAAATTGACCCATATACTCGCCAGTTCACTGATGGTGATTTGACGGTTACCGTTCAGAGTAACGACGACCCTCTTGGTGCTTGGAATGGTAACACGCACATTGGGCATGGTATTGGCGATACTGACCGCCAAGGTTTGAGTGGCGATGAAAAACTGACTGTAACCGTTGAAGGTCAAGACATCAACGAAATCAGCTTCCACCTAGATGGTCTAGGCGGCTGGTTTATGGAAGAGTCTCGCCACTTTACAGAAGTGGAAATTCGAGCATTCAACTCTGATGGTGACTTGATCGACTCGATGACTTACCACAAAGAAGATCGTGGTAGTTATGAGACGGATTACACCCTAACGGTGAACGAGCCTGTATCTTACTTTGAGCTAGGAACGATTCAAGGTAACGGTACTTACGTGGTTCAAAACATGACGGTTTCGCAAACTTGTCATGATGAAGCGGTGTTCACATCTATTGGCGTGGACGGCACGGAAATCACGGAAACGGTAGAACTGAATATCCGTGAAGGTGACAGTGAAATCGAACTGACCGCTGACCTGCCAAATGTGACCATCGATACCGAAGGTTCTACGCAGTTTGCCTCTGTGGTTATCACAGAAGAACAGCTTTTAGCACAAGCGAGTGATATCGATAGCGATGTTCTTGATATTCAAAACCTAGAGCTGGTGGGGGATAACGCGGAGCACGCTACGTTAACCGACAACGGCGATGGTACATGGACAGTCACACCAGATGAGAACTTCTACGGTGAGATTGAGCTTGGTTATCAAGTTACGGATGGTGAACTCACTGACGACAACATCATCAACATCAACTTCGAAGCAGTAAACGATGCGCCAATCGTTTCTGGTCCGATTGTATTGTCGACTGATGAGGATGTGGGCATTACGTTTAGCGCGGACGACCTGCTTGCCAATGCAAGTGACGTGGAAGGCGATGCGCTGTCTATCTCTGATATCTCTTACAGCGGTGATAACGGTGAGCTTGTCGACAATGGCGACGGTACTTACACCTTTATGCCGAATGAAAACTTCAATGGTGAAGTCGACATCGATTACAAAGTCTTCGATGGCACCGATGAAGTCGATACCCATCTAGATCTGACCGTTATTCCGGTCAACGATGTGCCAGTCCCTGGTGCACCGCTGCATACTCAAATGCTAGAAAACGGCACCATCATCATCGAAGTAAAAGACCTACTATCAGGTGCGACCGATGTGGATGGCGACATTCTGCATATCGAGAATCTACTGCTTGTTGACCAGTCACAAGGTACGTTGACAGACAACGGCGACAACACCTTTACCTTCGACCCAACTTCGAACTTCTACGGTGAAGTGAACTTGACCTTCGACATCAGCGATGGTCAAGCAAGTGCCCCAAGCACTGCGAAGATCGATGTTGAGATCGTCAACGAAGGTCCAGAGGTTAGCGGTCCAGTTGATGCGGTCGTTGATGAAGATGGCTCAATTACCATCACTCAAGAAGACTTGTTAGCGAACGCGACGGACGTGGATGGTGACAACCTTGAAGCGGTGAACCTATCGACCAACGATCCTAATGCAACTATCGTTGAGAACGCTGATGGTAGCTTTACGATTACACCGAGCGAAAACTTCTTTGGTGAAATCGAATTTACTTATGACGTAACTGACGCGATTGAAACCGTCGCTGCGGATCTAAACCTCACCGTTAACCCAGTGAACGACCTGCCAGATGTGCCTGATTTGTCCTTCACCACAGAAGACGGTGAAGCGATCACTATTACTGAAGCAGAGCTGCTGGCTCAAGCGACGGACATCGAAGGCGATGACCTGTCTGTTGTTAACGTGACGAGTTTAAGCGACACGGTTCAAGTGACAGACAATGGCGATGGCACTTACACATTAACGCCAGAGCAGGGCTTCTTTGGTAATGTTGACCTCACGTTTGATGTGAGCGATGGCACCGATGTGGTGGCGGCAAACATCGACTTGAAAGTTGAGTTCGTCAACGACGCACCAGAAGCAGCGCCAATCGTGGCAGACGTGGACGAGGATGGATCTATCCTCGTGACACAAGAAATGCTGCTTGAAAACGCCAGCGATCAAGATGGTGATGACCTGTACGCAACGGCATTAGAAACCAATGATCCTAATGCCTCTATCGTGGATAACGGTGACGGCACCTTTACCGTTACGCCTTCACAACATTTCAATGGAGACATAGAGTTTACTTATGAAGTAAGCGACGGTGAATTGAGTGTTGCCAATGAAATGACATTGACGGTGAACCCAGTCAATGACATTCCAATTGTTGCGCCTGGCATGTACCACATTGAAGAGGATGGCAGCATCCTGTTCACGCAAGAAGATCTGCTAAGTGGTGCGATTGATATTGATGGTGATGACCTCACTGTTACCAGCATTAATTACTCGGGTGATGAAGGTACTGTAACGGACAACGGTGACGGTACATTTAGCTTCGTACCAGAAGAGCACTTCAGTGGTGACTTGCAGTTCAGCTTTACGGTTTCTGACGGTACTGATGAAGTTGAGCAAGACATTAATGTCCATATCGAAGCCGTGGCAGATGCGCCAGACCTAGTCATCACTGATGGCGATGGTCGAAACGTGGATGACCAAGCGATCTTGGTTGAGCCAGGCGGTATTGTTGAAGTGAACATCGCCGCAGCATTGGTTGACCAAGACTTGTCAGAAACGCTGACTGTGACCGTTGATGGCGTTCCAGAAGGTTCGGTGATCAGCTACGACAACGAAGGGGTACTTAACGATCAAGACAACGGTATCACCAGTTTTAACGATACTGAAATCACGGTTACCTTTGAAGGTGAAACCGCGGGTTACCAAAACGCAGCTGGCTATTACAAAGTTGATGAAGACGGCAATATCACGGGCGTTGAAGTGGTGTACGAAAACGCCTCTCAAGTTGGCGGAGGCGGTGACCTCGTTCCGGGACAAGATCAGTTCAGCTTCCAAATCTCGGAAGGGGAAAGCTTCAACCTATTCTTGATTCCTAACGGTCATAACTTCAATGACTTTGCGTCCATGCAAGATGGCCAGTATGAGTTCCGTGCGGCAGATGGCTCTCCTGCGAACATGGATACGGTCGACCCACAACTCGTGTTTGTGGGTGCTGATGGTTCTGAAACCGTGATTCAAAGCCAATTTGGTGATGCAGTCTTCCATGGCGGCACAAGCTCAGAGCTCAACCAAGATGGCATTGAACATACTCGAACTACTGTGAACGAAGACGGTGAACTGGTTTACGGCTTTGAAGATCTCTACGGTGGCGGCGATGCCGATTATAGTGACTTCAACTTCACCATTGATGTAGGTGAAGTGAACAGCCAGATCTACAGCGGTGAAGTAACAGTCGGTCCAGATGGTTCTGTAACGCTTCCAACCACAGCAATTGAACAAGAGCTACAGATTCAATTGCCAGAAGACTTTAACCAACAGCTAGAAATCAATGTAACGGCAACGGCGACAGAGCTATCAAATAATGATTCTGAAACCGTTTCTCAAACCATCTACGTCAATGCAACGGGTGCTCACATTGAACATACGCCTGAAGCATTGCCTGTTTCTGCTGTGGTTGAAGAAGATGGTTCAATCCTAATCACGCAAGAAGATTTGCTCGCTAATGCGCGTGACTTGGATGGAGACCAACTGACAGCACTGAACTTGGCAACGGATGATGAAAACATCACCATCACAGACAATGGTGACGGTACTTACACCTTAACGCCAGATGCGGACTTTAATGGTGACATCACCTTTACGTTCGATGTGTCTGACGGCGATGATGTTGTCTCAACCAACCTTGAGTTATTGGTGTCACCAGTTAACGATGCGCCTGAACCACAAGATCAAGCGTTCACCATTGGTGAAGATGGTGTGCTGACCTTTACTGATGCGGATCTCCTAACAGGCGCTACCGATATTGAAGGGGATGACCTCTCTGTTGAGGGCGTCACTTACACAGGGGCGGACGGTGTTCTTACTGACAATGGTGATGGCACATATAGCTTCGCACCAAACGAGAACTTTAATGGCGACGTGAACTTCACTTTCGATGTTTCCGATGGCACGGATACCGTGACGGCGAATATCGACGTAAGCGTGACGCCGGAGAACGATCCACCGGTTGCAGGCAGCACGGCTTACACCGTTCATGAAGACAATTCGATTACCATTAGTAACGAACAGCTGTTGGCTAACTCGTCTGATATAGAAGGCGAAGTGGCGATTGATAGCGTGAGCTACAGCGGTAACGATGGCGTGCTGGAAATCAACGGTGATGGTACGTACACCTTCTCACCAAACGAAAATTTCAGCGGCGAGGTGAGCCTAGATGTTGTCGTTGTCGATGAAGATGGTGCAACGGACTCGACCACTGCAGGCATTACTGTGATTGAGGTAAATGACCCACCAATCGCAGGTCCTACCGCATACACTATCGATGAAGACCAAGTTCTAACCTTCAGTGAATCGCAAGTGCTACTGAATGCTTCGGATGTTGAAGGGGATGTTGAGCTAGTAGGCATCAGCTACGACGGTCCAGATGGCATCTTCTCAGTAAACGGTGATGGTACTTGTAGCTTTGCACCGAATGAAAACTTCAACGGTCAAGTACAGTTGGATGTGACCATTCGCGATGAAGATGGCGCAGAGGTTGATACTTACATCACAGTCGATGTCTTACCAATCAATGATGCACCTGTATCTGGTAACTTGGCGTACAGCGTTGATGAAGACAATTCAATTACGCTAAGCCAAGAGCAGCTACTTGCTCAAGCATCGGATGTAGAAGGTGATGCGCTGACTGCGTCTAATCTAGTGGTTGACGGTGATGCAACGGTTACGGCAAATGATGATGGCAGCTTTACCATTACGCCTGATGCGAACTTCAATGGTGACATTGATATCACGTTCGATATCAACGACGGCAGCGACACTATTGTTGCAACGGCGGACCTAACCGTTAACCCAGTTAATGACTTGCCGCAGCCGGAAGATCAAGCGTTCACCATTGGTGAAGATGGTGTGTTGACCTTCACTGTTCAAGACCTGTTGGATGGTGCAACGGACATCGATGGCGATGATCTATCGGTAGAAGGTGTCACTTACACAGGCGCGGACGGTGTCCTAACTGACAATGGCGATGGTACATATAGCTTCGCACCGAATGAGAACTTCAATGGTGATGTGAACTTCACCTTCGATGTTTCCGATGGCACGGACACCGTGACTGCGAATATCGATGTGACAGTCACACCAGAGAACGATCCACCAGTGGCAGGTAGCACATCTTACACAGTGCATGAAGACAACTCGATCACCATCAGTAACGAACAGCTGTTGGCTAACTCGTCTGATATAGAAGGCGAAGTGGCGATTGATAGCGTGAGCTACAGCGGTAACGATGGTGTGTTAGAAATCAACGGTGATGGTACTTACATCTTCTCACCAAACGAAAATTTCAGCGGCGAGGTGAGCCTAGATGTTGTCGTTGTCGATGAAGAGGGTGCAACGGACTCTACCACTGCTGGCATTACTGTGATTGAGGTAAATGACCCACCAATCGCAGGTCCTACTGCATACACTATCGATGAAGACCAAGTTCTGACCTTTAGTGAGTCGCAAGTGCTACTGAATGCTTCGGATGTTGAAGGGGATGTCGAGCTAGTAGGCATCAGCTACGACGGTCCAGATGGCATCTTCTCAGTAAATGGCGATGGCACATGTAGCTTTGCACCGAATGAAAACTTCAACGGTCAAGTGCAGTTGGATGTAACCATTCGCGATGAAGACGGCGCAGAGGTCGATACTTACATCACGGTCGATGTCTTACCAATCAATGATGCACCAGTTTCGGGTAACTTGGCGTACAGCGTCGACGAAGACAACTCAATCACGTTGAGTCAAGAGCAGCTTCTTGCTCAAGCATCGGATGTGGAAGGTGATGTGCTGACTGCGTCTAACCTAGTGGTTGACGGTGATGCGACGGTTACGGCTAATGACGATGGTAGCTTCACTATCACGCCTGACGCGAACTTCAATGGCGACATTGATATCACGTTCGATATCAACGATGGCAGCGATACTATCGTTGCAACGGCGGACCTAACGGTTAACCCAGTTAATGACTTGCCGCAGCCTGAGGATCAAGCGTTCACCATTGGTGAAGATGGCGTGTTGACCTTTACTGATCAAGACCTGTTGGATGGTGCAACCGATATCGATGGCGATGACCTATCGGTAGAAGGTGTCACATACACTGGCGCGGACGGTGTCCTAACTGACAATGGCGATGGCACATACAGCTTCGCACCGAACGAAAACTTCAATGGCGACGTAAACTTTACCTTCGATGTTTCCGATGGCACGGACACCGTGACCGCGAATATCGATGTGAGTGTGACGCCAGAGAACGATCCACCGGTTGCGGGCAGCACCTCTTACACTGTGCATGAAGATAACTCGATCACCATCAGTGATGAACAGCTACTAGCGAACTCATCGGATATTGAAGGTGATGTATCGATTGATAGCGTTAGCTACAGCGGCACAGATGGTGTGTTCCAGGACAATGGTGACGGTACGTACACCTTCTCGCCAAACGAGAACTTCAATGGTGAAGTGAGTCTAGATGTTGTCGTGGTCGATGAAGACGGTGCGGCGGATTCAACTACCGCAGGTATCACGGTACTTGAGGTGAACGATCCACCAATTGCAGGCGCGACTAGCTACTCAGTAAACGAAGACGAAGTCATCACCATTAGCTCTGAGCAGTTATTGGCGAACGCTTCTGACGTTGAAGGTGAAGTTGCGATTGATAGTGTGAGCTACAGCGGCTCCGACGGTATCTTTACCGATAACGGTGACGGCACATTCAGCTTCGCACCAAACGCCAACTTTGATGGCGATGTTAGCCTAGATGTTGTGGTTGTTGATGAAGACGGCGTAACTGCGGCAACTAACGCAAACATCGATGTATTGCCAATCAACGATGCGCCAGTATCGGGCAACTTGGCTTACAGTGTCGATGAAGACAATTCAATTACGCTAAGCCAAGAACAGCTTCTTGCTCAAGCATCGGATGTAGAAGGCGACGCGCTAACCGCGACTAACCTAGTGGTTGACGGTGATGCAACGGTCACGGCAAACGATGATGGCAGCTTCACCATCACGCCTGATGCGAACTTCAATGGTGACATTGATATCACGTTCGATATCAACGATGGCACCGACACTATTGTTGCAACGGCTGACCTAACGGTTAATCCAGTTAACGACCTACCACAGCCAGAAGATCAAGCGTTCACGATTGGTGAAGATGGCGTCTTGCTGTTCACTGATGAGGACCTACTTGATGGCGCAACGGATATCGATGGCGATGACCTATCGGTTGAAGGTGTGTCTTACACTGGTGCAGACGGTGTCCTAACCGACAATGGTGATGGCACTTACAGCTTCGCGCCAAACGAAAACTTCAATGGTGATGTGAACTTCACCTTCGATGTTTCCGATGGCACGGACACCGTGACTGCGAATATCGATGTGACAGTCACACCAGAGAACGATCCACCAGTGGCAGGTAGCACATCTTACACAGTGCATGAAGACAACTCGATCACCATCAGTAACGAACAGCTGTTGGCTAACTCGTCTGATATAGAAGGCGAAGTGGCGATTGATAGCGTGAGCTACAGCGGCGCAGATGGCGTGTTCCGAGACAATGGTGACGGCACTTACACCTTCTCGCCAAACGAGAACTTCAATGGCGAAGTGAGCCTAGATGTTGTCGTGGTCGATGAAGACGGTGCGACGGATTCAACTACCGCAGGTATCACGGTACTTGAGGTGAACGATCCACCAATTGCCGGCGCGACCAGCTACTCAGTGAACGAAGACGAAGTCATCACCATTAGCTCTGAGCAGCTATTGGCGAATGCTTCTGATGTTGAAGGCGAAGTCGCGATTGATAGCGTCAGCTACAGCGGCTCTGACGGTATCTTTACTGACAACGGCGATGGCACATTCAGCTTCGCGCCAAACGAAAACTTCAACGGTGATGTCAGCCTTGATGTGGTTGTGACTGATGAAGATGGTGCAACGGTAGCAATCAATGCAAGCATCGATGTATTGCCAATCAATGATGCACCGGTATCAGGTGATTTGGCTTACAGCGTGGATGAAGATGGTTCTATCACTCTCAGTCAAGAGCAGCTTCTTGCACAAGCGGGCGATGTGGATGGTGATGATCTAACCGCATCCAACCTGACTGTTGACGGTAATGCGACCGTTGTTGCGAATGACGATGGTAGCTTCACTATCACACCAGATGCAGACTTCAATGGCGACATTGATCTGAGCTTCGACATTACCGACGGTGATGCAACCATTCAAGCGACTGCCGATCTGACTGTAAACCCAGTGAACGACCTACCAACGGTTGGTCAGCCACAGTTCGTCACGCAAGAAGACACCAGTTTCACCTTCACCGAAGAGCAACTGCTGCAAAATGCAGGTGATATCGATGGTGATAACCTAACGGTTGAAAATGTTGCTTCTGACAGCGGTACCTTGGTTGATAACGGTGACGGTACGTACACCTTTGCACCGAATGAAAACTTCGATGGCAACGTGAACGTAACGTTTGATGTCAACGATGGCACTGCAACGGTTCCTGCTGAAGCGAACATTGACGTTCAATCTGTGGTTGATATGCCAGAGCTTTCGATTGCTTCGGACTTGGTGATTGCGTCTGATAACTTCGAGTCTGGCTCGAACGGTTGGAACGCGAACACTGAGAGCTCACAAGGCTTCGAAACGGGCGATATGCTGGGTCGTATTGGTGGCACTGGCGGTGATGAAGCGGTAAGCAAAACTTACGATATTCCAAGTGATGTCAACGAAGTGAATATCTCGTTTAGTTTCTACGAAATCGATTCTTGGGATGGCGAGTCGTTCCAAATCTTTGTGGGTGGCGAACAGCTAACCACCTTGGAGAACTCCGCGTTCCGTACTCAAGATGGTACGACAACGCTTTACGATTCTGACGGTAACGAAGTGGGTGAAGTGATCCACGGAGCCTCTCAACGTGAAGGCTTCAGTGGTTGGAACGACCAAGCACACCAAGTGAACTTAACCGTTCCGGTGGAAGACGGTCAGCTTCAGTTAGGCTTTGGTTCTACGCTAAACCAAAGTATTCCTGACGAGTCATTCGGCATCGACAACATCGAAATCACGGTAGCGGACGCGGATTACCAAATCATTGGTACCGAAGATACACCAGTGCCGCTTGATATCGATGCAGCATTGACCGATACCGATGGCTCAGAAAACCTCTCTATCTTGATTGAAGATGTGCCAGAAGGCAGCTCACTATCAGCAGGTGTTGATAATGGCGACGGCACTTGGTCACTACAACCAGGCGAGCTAGAAGGGCTAGAGTTTATTCCTTCTGCAGACTTCAATGGCGATGTGACGTTAACTGTGAACGCTACGTCTACGGATGTGGATACAGGTACAACGGCGACAGCGACGCAAGATGTGACGATTCATATCTCGCCAACCAATGACGCACCAGAAGTGACGGGTGATATCACGGCGGTAACTGCCGAAGACAACAGCATTACGCTGACTCAAGAGCAGTTACTTGAGCATGCCGTTGATATTGATGGTGACGACCTAAGCGCAATCAACCTGAGCACCAATGATGAAAATGCAACGGTTGAAATGAACGAGGATGGCAGCTTCACCATTACTCCAAGCGAGAACTTCTACGGTGACATCGAGTTCACCTACGATGTGACTGACGGGGAAGAAGTGGTCGCGGCTGGTCTCGACTTAACAGTAACACCAGTCAATGACGCTCCAGAGCCACAAGATCAAGCGTTCACAGTGGGTGAGGACGGTATTCTTACCTTTACAGATGCAGACCTATTAACAGGCGCGACGGATGTAGAAGGTGACAACCTAACAGTTGAAGGCGTGACTTACACTGGTGCGGACGGTGTCCTAACCGATAACGGTGACGGTACCTACAGCTTTGCTCCAAACGAGAACTTCAATGGTGATGTGAACTTTACATTCGATGTTTCTGATGGCATGGACACCGTGACCGCGAATATCGATGTGAGTGTTACGCCAGAGAACGATCCACCGGTTGCAGGCAGCACGTCTTACACGGTGCATGAAGACAACTCAATCACCATCAGTGACGAGCAACTACTGGCTAATTCGTCTGATATCGAGGGTGATGTTGCGATCAGCAGCGTGAGCTACAGCGGTAACGACGGTGTGCTAGAAATTAATGGCGATGGTACTTACACCTTCTCACCAAACGAAAACTTTACAGGCGATGTTAGCCTAGATGTTGTCGTGGTTGACGAGGACGGCGCGGTTGATACAACAACAGCGGGAATTACCGTTCTTGAAGTGAACGACCCACCAATCGCAGGCACAACCAGTTACACCATTGATGAAGATGAAGTTATCACCATCAGTGCAGAACAGTTGTTGGCAAACTCTTCCGATATTGAAGGTGAGGTAGCACTAGATAGCGTAAGCTACAGTGGCAGCGAAGGTATCTTTACCGACAATGGTGATGGTACGTTCAGCTTTGCACCAAATCAAAACTTCAATGGTGAAGTGAATCTTGATGTTGTAGTCGTGGACGAAGATGGTGCGACCGCTTCGACGACGGCAAACATTGATGTTCTGCCAATCAATGATGCTCCAGTATCGGGTGGCTTGGCTTACAGCGTCGATGAAGACAACTCAATCACGCTAAGCCAAGAACAATTGTTGGTACAAGCAACGGATGTAGAAGGTGATGCACTAACTGCATCTAACCTAGTGGTTGACGGTGATGCGACGGTTACGGCTAATGACGATGGCAGCTTTACCATTACGCCTGACGCGAACTTCAATGGCGACATTGATATCACGTTCGATATCAACGATGGCACCGATACTATCGTTGCAACGGCTGACCTAACGGTTAACCCAGTTAATGACTTGCCGCAGCCTGAGGATCAAGCGTTCACCATTGGTGAAGATGGCGTGTTGACCTTTACTGATCAAGACCTGTTGGATGGTGCAACCGATATCGATGGCGATGACCTATCGGTAGAAGGTGTCACATACACTGGCGCGGACGGTGTCCTAACTGACAATGGCGATGGCACATACAGCTTCGCACCGAACGAAAACTTCAATGGCGACGTAAACTTTACCTTCGATGTTTCCGATGGCACGGACACCGTGACCGCGAATATCGATGTGAGTGTGACGCCAGAGAACGATCCACCCGTGGCAGGTAGCACGTCTTACACCGTACACGAAGACAACTCGATCACCATCAGTGACGAGCAACTACTGGCTAATTCGTCGGATATTGAAGGCGATGTTTCGGTTGATAGTGTGAGCTACAGTGGCGCAGATGGCGTGTTCCAAGACAATGGTGACGGTACGTACACCTTCTCGCCAAACGAGAACTTCAATGGTGAAGTCAGCCTAGATGTTGTCGTAGTCGATGAAGAGGGTGCGACAGACTCAACCACTGCGGGTATTACCGTTCTTGAGGTGAACGATCCACCAATCGCAGGTGCGACAAGTTACTCTGTCAATGAAGACGAAGTCATTATCTTCACGGAAGAGCAACTGCTAGCGCAATCAAGCGATGTGGAAGGTGACGTGAGCCTAAAAAGCGTCTCTTACAGTGGTAGCGATGGCATTCTAACGGCGAATGACGATGGCACTTATAGCTTCGCGCCAAATGAAAACTTCAATGGTGGCGTAAGCCTAGACGTAGTAGTGGCTGATGAAGACGGTGCAACTGCGACAACCAACGCGAACATCGATGTATTGCCAGTCAACGATGCTCCGGTATCTGGCGACTTGGCTTACAGTGTCGATGAAGACGGTTCAATCACATTGAGTCAAGAGCAGTTACTGGCTCAAGCGGGTGACGTAGACAGCGATAATCTAGAAGCAGTGAACTTAACCGCGGTAGCCAATGCAACCGTTGTTGAGAACCAAGATGGTAGCTTTACGATTACGCCTGATGCGAACTTCAATGGCGATATCGACCTAAGCTTCGACTTGATTGATAACGATGGTGCGAGCGTGGAAGTGGGCGTCGACCTAACGGTGAACCCAATTAACGATGCGCCGCAATCAACGCCAGTGAATATTGCTGGCACCGAAGATACCACCATTCTTATCACGCAGGACATGTTGCTTGCTAATGCAACAGACATCGACAACACCTACGACGAACTGTCTGCTGTCGACCTAGTGATTGATGAGCAATACGGTGACTTGCTAGACAACAGTGATGGCACTTGGTCATTCACTCCGGCTGAGAACTTCAATGGTGATGTGCCAATGTCGTTCGGTGTCAGCGATGGTGATTTAGTGACGCCGGTTGAAGGCAATCTAAACATCGAAGCGGTTAACGATGCACCAGAAGCGCCAACCATCCAGATGCAAGGCGAAGAAGATGTGGTCATGGTGATTGACCCTGCTTACATCGCTGATCAAGTTACGGATCTTGATGGTGACGAAATCAGCGTAGAAAGCATCACGGTTCGTGCGCCTGCAAACGCGACATTAACCCAGCAACCAGATGGTATGTACCACTTGGTAACCACTCAAGACTTCAATGGTTTGGTGGAACTGGGCTACACCGCGACGGATGGTGAAGAAGTGGTTGAAGGCTCGTTGAATGTGGATGTCATTCCAGTCAACGATGCTCCATTCAATGTGGGTAATGCCTTTATGGCAACCGACGAGGATGGCGCATTCACCTTCGACGCTGGCGACCTGATGAACTTGTTCGGCGACATTGACACTGAAAACCTAGTCGTATCACGCATTATCACCGCAGAAGGTGAAGATGGTGGTGAGGTAACAGACAACGGTGACGGTACTTGGACGTTCACACCGACTGGCGATTTTGCAGGGGTTTCTGACTTGCAAGTTGTGGTAAGTGACGGTGAGTTTGAAACAGTACTTGATGTACCAGTGTTTGTTCGCCCTGTTGCGGATGGCGCGGTCATCACAACCGACCATGATGGTCCGTTAGTCTTCGGTGAGGACGAAACGGGTCACCTAGGCTTGAATGTTGGTCTGATCGACGATTCAGAAACACTGAGTAACCTAGTGATGACTGGTTTCCCTGTTGGCTTCGAAGTTACGGATGGTGTGAACACCATTACCATTACGGAACCGGGTCAATACATCGACTTGAACGAGTGGGATATTTCAGACCTGCAAATGACGCCTCCGGCTGACTTTAATGGCGAGTTCTTCGTAACCGTGACCGCAACAACGGTGGATTATGGTGACGAGCCAGAAGAGTTCGAAGATGGCATCGATTCAGGTGACTTCGAAACCCTAGCGGGTGAGCCCGTTATCCTAACCGCTGATGACCTAATCGGATTGGCAGAAAACGTAGACGCTGACGCGGGTGATGAAGTGAAATTTGTTCACCTAGCTGACCGCAGCCAAGGTGAGATTGTCGATAACGGTGATGGCACATGGACATTCAATCCAGCACCAGGCTTTACTGGTGAAGCGGATATCGCTTACGTGATTGATAAAGACGGTGTGCTTCATGATGAGCAAACGGGTGTGGTCGTGAAAGAAGACGCACCACAAGAGAATGCTTCTCCAGAAATCGACAGCATTTCTACCACAGAAATGGCAGCGGATGGCACCTTGTCGTTCACCAATGATGACATGCTGTCGACCTTGAGCGATGCAGAAGGCGACAGCTTGAGCATTGAGTCAGTGAGCCTAATGGAAGGTCAAGGTGTGATAGAGACCGATAACCAAGGTAACTACCAATTCACACCAGCAGAAGGCTACACCGGAGATGTTCAAGTTGGCTTCATTGCAACTGACGGTGAAAACCGCATTGAGAGCTTCTTTAATGTCGACATCCAAGGTGAAGGTGAAACCACTACCAGCGAAGGCTACGCACTGGCTGATGATGGTTCACTAACACTAACGGAAGCACAGTTGATTGATGAACTTGGCATTAGCCCTTCAGCAGAAGTGTTGGATGTCGCCGATGCAAACGATGCTGGTTTCTTTGCGAAATCAGGTGGTGAAGAGTGGACATACTGGCCGAACGATGACTTCGATGGCAATTTGGCTATGGATGTTCAGGTCAACGACAATGGTGAAGTATCGACTCAGAATCTGAGCATCCAAGTTGCGGACGATTCAGCGCAAAGCGACGAGCCACAAATCCAAACTGCTCAAGCATCAGCAGAGCAGCAAGTTGGCGAAGCGCAACAGCCTGAAGAGCAAGCAGCAAACGGTGCAGACAGTGAAGAGGAGAGCGCAGCTGATGTGACTGCAGCACCAGGCGATACCATTTCTATCTCGGTTCCAGATGAGGTCAGCGGTAACGAATCGGTGGATTATGCAGAAATGTCCGGTCTACCTGATGGCGCATCGGTAAGCAACGCACTGGATAATGGCGATGGCAGCTTCACATTAAGTGGCAACCTGAACCAACCAGTATCGGTTGACCTACCAGAAGGTTACGAAGGTACGAGCGAAATCCAATTCCAAGGTTACGACGAATTGGGCAGCGCAGTAGAAGGTGCGAGTGGCACAGTTGAAGTTGAAGTCGATGATCAATACACCATGCAAGGTTCTGCTCAAGATCAGCAACCAGATATGGCGGGTATGGAATCTGGCGGCAGCGACTGGACAAGTGCAGGAGGTCAAGATCAAGGTGTTGACTTCACGGATGACTCTGGCAGCTTCGACTCGGATACTCAAACAGGTACTGACCAAGGCAACGATTTCGATCAAAGCTCAATGTAACCAGTCCTAGACGAGGGCAGTGTCATTGCTTCCCGAACCAAAGCCATGCAGAGCCTACTTTGCATGGCTTTTTTGTTGGTCTTCTTTCTATGAGCTCTAGAAAAAACTTGGAAATTGAAAAAAGTATTCTTAGCTAGTTTATACCCAAGTAACCTCGAGATGTTAGGCTCAGCGAGAATGGCTTGGTTTGTAGACGCGGCGGCGATTTAAAGGTCTAGTGGGTCTAAATCAAGAATCGACAACAAAGTATACAAACCAAGACAGCTCGCCCTTCGGGAGCGTGTCATTGACTCGGTTTCTGTGTCAAACAACGTGGAAAGAGCTGACTATTACGCTGCGTTGTTTTCCTTGACCCCGAATCAATGACAACGCTCTGAATCCTGCATCTTGAAGTCACTTGGGTATAAGAGTCATTTACAAGGAGGAGCGACATGTACCGTTATGTTAGTTCACCAAAAGCGTCGAAGTACATAGTACCGCCGCCACTGCATCGCGAGTTGTCGAGTATCGATGTACCAGAGTCGGAACTTGAGATGCGTGAAATTCTGAACAATTGGTTTACCGATGGATTGGCGCCGATCATTCAAAATGAAGACAATTACATCTCTGCTAATGAGCAACAGCGCTTTAAGCAGCTCAGCCGCACGGTGGGTGTGCTACTGCGTAATAAAGATTACTACTTCGCCACTAAGCGGATTCTTTCGTTGTGGGATCAAGACTGCTTAGAAACGACTTACGTTAATTATCTGATTTTACGTAGTGAGCGCATACCATACTTCAAATAAGCCCTATTTATCGGCTTAAAATAGTGATTTACATGGTTTTCTTAGTAACTTTTGATACCAGTATTTAACATTTTTGTAAACATCGTTATATTTAAGGCTCATCGTTGTCAGGAGTTTATGGATGAACCTTACGATATCAGGGAAGTTGCAGCTCAGTTTTGTGCTGCTAGCCGTACTTTTTATGGCATCAGCGGTATTCACGTATCGCAACGTCACTACCGTAGAGCAATACGCCTCTTCGTTACTTAAATCCGATTTACCGACCGTCGACACCAGTCGCGGTATCCAACAGTCCGTTCAAGCGTCGCTGTCTTCTATTCGAGCCTACATGTTGCTAGGTGGCGATGAAGAGGCGAGCGCACGTCTGAGTGAGGACGTACGCAATATCATGGCTTCTACAGACGAGTCGCTTCCAACGTTGCAGGCTCTGATCTCTGAACAGGATTTTCAAGCGATTCAAAGCCAGTGGGACGCGGTAAAAGTCTCTTTGAACAAGCTGATTGAACTTAGCCACAGTGATGAGAACTTACCCGCGCACAACCTCTTTATTAACGAAGCGGCACCCATTGCAGAAGTGGCACTTGATCAGCTTCAAAGCTTAATCAATGAAGAGTCAGGAAACCCATTTGGTGGAGACAGAAAGCGTTTGTTTAAAGTTTACGCGGATAGCTATACCTCGCTCGCCAATGCACTGTCTGCTCTGCGAGATTTCCTGTTGTACGGGCAGCAAGATCATCTGGACAAATACTACGACTTGATTAAGTACCACAATCAGTCTGTGGCGGAAATCGACAGTAAACTCGACAGACTGACTGATAACGACCAATCATTGTGGTCACTGTTTAAAGAAATGCAGCAACTGTACTTTCCTTTAGCAGAGCAGGTAATTGCATTGCGTCAGTCGCCAGAGTGGAACGAATCAAACTTGCTGATGGCGAACGAACTGTTGCCAGCAGCGGATGCACTAGACCAAAGCTTAGAAACGATCGTATTGGCTCAGCAAAGTCGTGCTGATCAAAGTGGACAGGGTATTAATCAGTCGATCAAGAACGTACTCACCACTATGTTGATTGCTGCGGCATTGGTTTTGATTGCCGCAGTAGCGATTTCAAAATACATGGGCAATACCATTGGTCGCCGAGTGAAAAACTTATCGGAGCGAGCCAAGACGATCGCTTCAGGAGATGTTTCTCAGCCTCCGTTAACTGTTGTTGGGAAAGATGAATTGGCAGACCTTACCGATTCGATTAACCGCATGAACCAATCGTTAGCGAGCATCGTGGCAGGGGTGAGTGAAAAAGCGCACCAGGTGGATACCAGCATGGGGGCTTTGTTGGAATCGGCGCAAGTCACCTCATCGAATGTAGAACAGCAACAAACCAGCATTGTTGAAATGGGAAGCCAATTGGATGAAATCGCTTTAGCCGCGCGTAACACTCTAGATCAAGCCAATCAATCGGTGCAGAAGCTTTCTGATTCAAAAGGCGAGATTGAACAAGGTCGTGATGCTTTAGAGCAAAACAAAGTCACCATGGAAAGCTTGCATGGCAGCATTGAAACCGCGAGTACGCAAGTGACGCAGTTAAGCAAAGAGAGCGAAGCCATTGGTCGAGTGACGGAAGTAATTGAAGGTTTGGCAGAACAAACTAACTTACTGGCATTGAATGCCGCGATAGAAGCAGCGCGTGCGGGTGACCAAGGACGAGGCTTTGCGGTTGTGGCGGATGAAGTACGTATGTTAGCGACTCGCACTACTCAATCGACGACAGAAATCAACGGTATCATCAATGCGATTCAACGCTCGACCAATTCGGTGGTAGAGGAGATTGAACACAGCCAATCACTTGCGGAGCAGGGCGCTGAGCACATTGAAAAAGCGGTAACTCGTTTGCTTGTCACGACCGAGCAAATTGGTTCTTTGAATGAACAAATGGCAGAACTTGCGGCAGCGGCAGAGCAGCAATCTCATGCGACCAACTCGATCACTGGATTGATGTCCGGTATTACTCAATCAGTGGATGAGGTTTCGAATACTAGCCAACGTGCATCAGAGACATCATTGCAGGTAAAAGAGCAAGTTACCGAGCTGAATCAACAGATGGCAACTTTTAAAACGGCGTAGATAAGGTTTACGTCTGTTCATCTACTTTTGAACGTTAACCAAATAGTAAAAAAGCCCCAATCCTTTTTACACAAAAAGGGTTGGGGCTTTTTGTTGGATGATACGCCGATATTCGTCTGCTTGCTCATTGGATTTAGCTATTTAAATCATAGTTAAAACCAAATTTTCTTCACCGAGCCGGAGTCGTAATATGACTCCATCGGCAGCAAATACTGCAAAAGAATTTTTAAACTTTATACCAATCCCGGTAAGAGAATAGTTCGTTACTACGATTGGTATCATCCTTCTAGGAGCAAGATTATGAACAAACAAGTAAGCCTAATTGGTCTAGACAGCGAACAATCAGCACAACTAGCTCAACAGTTAAATCAACTGCTAGCGCATTACCAAGTGTTGTACATGAACTCTCGCGGTTACCACTGGAACATTAAAGGTGCGCAATTCTTCGAACTGCACGTAAAATTTGAAGAAATCTATACTGATCTACAAACAAAAATCGATGAGCTTGCAGAGCGTATTCTAACTTTGGGTCATACGCCAGCGCACGCATTCAGCAACTACTTGGAAGCAAGTGAAATTAAAGAACATCAAAACGCGACTTCTGGTGAGGAGTGTGTACAAGGTCTGGTTCAAGGCTTTAGCGTTCTACTTCTAAAACAGCGTGAGATTCTACAAAACGCGGGTGAAGCAGATGACGAAGGTACAGCGGCATTGATGGGTGACTACATCCGTGAGCAAGAAAAATTAATGTGGATGCTTAACGCTTACCTACAAGGCTAAGTGGCGCATCACCCAAGTAATCCTTGGGAACGCATGAAACAATCGGGAATAAGTCATAAGGGGCACGTTGGTGCCCCTTTTTTTGTTTGCGTATTTTATATGTGCGCTTTATTTGCGTGGTAAGGATTCGAAACGGCTCAATAAATCACTGAGTTCATTAAGCGCCAATGAGGCTGAATCATTGAAGGTTTCTTGATTCCCATGGTGCACAAGGCAAGAGGGCATCTGCGCGTTATACGCTGCCTGCAAGTCGTAGAGGTAATCGCCGACATAAAGCACTTCATCAGGCATCAAACGCCACTCTTTCGCCAATACTTGCAGAGACAAAGGGTCTGGCTTGGGCGGGAAGCATTCACGAGTGATGACTCGTTCCACTGAGATTTGGTTGTGTTCTAGTTTGCGCTGCGTGGCGATTTGACAGTTGCGCGTCACGATAGCGGTTTTGATTTCATTTTGATGCAAGTGGGCGATCAATTCATGGCAGCCAATCATTGGAGCAGACTGCTCAGCATCAGAAATCTCGTAATCAAATATCACGTTATGAGCGTGCTCTCGATGATGAGGGTGCTCAAGTGCGTCGACAAAATCCAATAGATCTTCACTCTGCGGACAACCTAGCTGTTGTCGCAATTCGCCGAAGTTCATATCAGAACTCACCAAGGTGTTGTCTAAATCAAACACCACGGCTTTAATTTTATCGAGCTGTAAAGGGAATGGAATCATAATGACCTCGTACAACTTAACCGAACTATCGTTTTAAAAAACAAAAGGTTATTGTTAAGTTTAGATTCTTCTGCTTAGATTGTACGAAAATAAATCACTAGTACGTCACAAATTAAATAGTCTTAACGATTTTAGTGTTTGATTACCTTTCCTCAAGACGAAATATTTTGCCGCTGTCGGTAGAAAAGTAGATATAACCATCGGGGCTGATGGTTATATCTCTTATTCGCTCACCAAGATTCTCCATTAATCTTTTTGATTCGGTAAGGTTGCCATTATCAATAGAAACCACGTTGATGTGCGCCAGTTTCAATGCGCCTGCGAGGATTTTCCCGTCCAATTCTGGGTATTTATCACCACGGTACAAAATCATATTACTGGGCGCGATAGAAGGGACGTATACCAGCTTGGGATCTTCCATTCCCGGTAACGACTTAGCTTCCCCAACGTCCAACGGTCCCCAATATTCTTTACCATGAGAGACTTTTGCCCAGCCGTAGTTCGCGCCTTTCTTGATTAGATTAATTTCATCGCCACCGCGTGGTCCATGTTCAATCGACCACAGCTGTTTTGTTGCTTCGTCGTAAAACATACCTTGTGGGTTGCGGTGCCCGTAACTCCATATCTCAGGAAGAGCTTGGGAAGGTTTGAATGGGTTGTCTTGCGGAACCGAACCATCAAGATTAAGGCGTAGAATACTGCCAGCATGGGTTTGAGTGTCTTGCCCATTATCACGTTCGCCACGGTCACCGATTGAGAAGTAAACTTTGTCGTCAACAAATGAAATTCGACTGCCGTAGTGACGCCCTGTGTCGGTGATGGCATCAGCAACAAAGAGATCGTTCCAACCCACAAGTTGATTGTTTTGCAATTGCGCCGTCGCTAACGCCACCGTATTGCCTTTACTTGTGCGCTTGCTGTAGGTAAAGAAGAGTTGCGGGTTTTGCGTATCGGCATTCGGTGCGAGCGCAACATCCAATAAGCCGGCTTGTCCACTGGTGTTCACATCGGGGACGTTAAACAGCTTTTGAGGTTTGCCTGTGGTGATATCCAGCAACGAAACCGTACCGTTCTTTTGATTGACGATAACGCGTTGATTATCTAAGAACTCGATCCCCCAAGGGATCTGAAATCCACTCGCCACTTCGTTGGCGCGGTATTCGGCAGTGTTGGCAGAAAAGGATAAACAAGCGAGTAGGGTAGCAGCAATCGTTCTCATGGTTCCTTCCAATATGAATCGTGTTAATACTTAAAAGCTAACACTAAAAGACTATGTTTGGCAGAGATTCACTTGTATATGAATGTAAAAAATCCCCGATACGAGATCGGGGATTGAATTAAGGCTAGAGAATTGTTTATGTAGCGAGATTACATCGCTTCTTCGAAGATCTTAGAGATTTCTTCGTGAGTTGCTTGTTTAGGGTTAGTGAAACCACAAGCGTCTTTCAGTGCGTTGTCTGCTAGTGTTGGGATGTCTTCTAGTTTCGCACCAAGCTCTTTAATACCTGCTGGGATACCCACATCTTTCGCTAGAGTAACGATAGCGTCGATTGCTGCCGCTGCACCTTCTTCAGCAGACATGCCTTCTACGTTTACGCCCATTGCTTTTGCTACGTCACGTAGACGCTCAGGACATACTTGCGCGTTGTAACGCTGTACGTGAGGTAGAAGAATCGCGTTACAAACACCGTGTGGAAGGTCGTAGAAACCACCTAGCTGGTGTGCCATTGCGTGTACGTAACCTAGAGAAGCGTTGTTGAACGCCATACCCGCCATGAACTGTGCGTATGCCATTTGTTCACGAGCTTCTAGATCTTCACCGTTTTTCACTGCTGTGCGTAGGTAAGCTTGGATAAGCTCAATCGCTTTGATTGCTACTGCATCAGTGATTGGTGTTGCCGCGATAGATACGTAAGCTTCAATCGCGTGAGTTAGGGCATCCATACCTGTTGCCGCAGTTAGCGAAGCAGGTTTAGCGAGCATTAGCTCTGGATCGTTTACCGAGATAAGCGGTGTTGTGTGCTTATCAACGATAGCCATCTTAATGTGACGCTCTTCGTCAGTGATGATGCAGAAACGCGTCATTTCAGATGCAGTACCCGCCGTCGTGTTGATCGCGATAAGTGGCATCATTGGTTTTGCAGATTGGTCTACGCCTTCGTAATCTGAGATTTTGCCGCCGTTAGAAGCAACAAGCGCGATACCTTTCGCACAGTCGTGTGGTGAACCGCCGCCTAGAGAGATAACGAAGTCACATTCGTTATCAGTAAGAAGTGCTAAGCCGTCGTTAACGTTGCTGATAGTTGGATTTGGTTGAGTGCCATCAAACACAACGGTTGCTACATCGCGCTCAGTGAGAAGGTCTTGAACTTGTTTGACTACACCGATTTGGTTAAGGATCTTATCCGTAACGATCAAACCTTTTTTAAAGCCTTGAGATTGGATGCTGTCTGCTGCGTCTTTCAAACAACCAGCGCCCATTAGGTTTACCGTAGGGATAAAAAATGCACTTGTCATATTGGATAGCTCCGTCGTTATTTTTAATAATCTTTCTTAATTTGCCATTTACTGTCGCACATTCGTTTCCAGATTGAAGTTGATCTAAAGCAAGTTTACCCACTTAGAGGTACTTGCAAGAGAAAAACTGTGACAGTGATCTTGTTGCACTGCGTATAAGTGCAACACTGATATAAAGTAGAACAAATATGAAACTATGGACGCAAACGATTGGCAGAAATTGACTTCTGACGCGGATATATCTCTAAATTCGACTAAAGTATAAAAAATCCCCATTAATAACTTAATTATCAATGGGGATAGGGAAGTGTTTTATAAGCTAACTACTAATAATTAAGCTATTTTAATCAGTTTTGATACTAACTTTTCGATACCTGAAGCCGCTTGAGAGATATTCTCTGCCAACATGTAAGCAGGGGTTGAAAGTACGAGGTGTTTTTCATCAAAAACGATGTCTTCGACAGGGCACGTGGTGTGTTCACCGCCCATTTGATTAAATGCTATTGAGACTGCCTCATCGTTGCCTACCGTTCCTTTCACGCCTTGCTCATAAATCATCGGAATAATGACAGGAGAAATACACAGATAGCCAGCTGGTTTTTTCGCATTAGCAAACGCGCGACAAGCTTGAGCTACGTGTGTGTTAATGGAGCACTCTGCACCTGAAACGGCGAAGTCGGTTAAGTTTTTCGCGGCACCAAACCCACCTGGAAGCAGTAGGGCATCGTATTCATCGACGTTAAGTTTGGCGACATCGTCAATATTTCCGCGTGCAATACGAGCTGATTCGATCAATACGTTACGTGTTTCATCCATTTCGTCACCAGTTAGGTGATTGATGACGTGGAGTTGGTCAATGTTAGGTGCAAAGCAGTGCCAAGTTGCACCTGCCTTCTCGATGGCGTAGAGCGCCAACACTGCTTCGTGGATCTCAGAACCGTCGTAAACGCCTGAACCACTTAAAATGACTGCGACTTTTTTCATGTTTGGATTCCTTTACTCTGAACGTTCCTTAGATTGCTCTTCGCTATCTAGACCATGCGTTTCCGAATGTGTTTTAACGTTTTCACTCTCGTTGTCATCTTCATCATAGTAGCGCACAACAAAGGGTGTAAGCATAACACTAGAGGGCAGAAAATGTTTCATATCGACTCCAACGGCTTAATAGAATGATTTTTATACTGATTTTTATAAAACAGTACGTTGAACCTGATCATTTTTGAGTTAAGCTGACGTTTCCTTTGGCATTCGTGAGTGGTAGGTCACATGAAATCAGTGCAATTTCGTTTCACACTTTATGGTTGTATCGCGATTCTCTCTTGGAGTTGTCTGCTTGGCATCGCGAGGTTGGTTACGGAGAGTTTAGGTCCTGTAGGCGGGGCAGCCATGTTGTACTCTCTTAGCTCTGTTTTCCTTCTTATCGTGGTCGGTATTCCAAAGTTGTCTTACTTTTCTCCCAAGTATCTTGCGCTTGGTGGTGCGATGTTCGTCTGTTATGAAATATTTCTCGCTCTATCTTTGGGATATTCCAACTCGCGCGCGCAGGCAATTGAGGTGTCGATTGTCAATTACCTTTGGCCCGCACTGACGGTTTTATTTGCGGTCCTTGGCAGCAATAAAAAAACAAACTGGTTGCTTTATCCCGCAGTTACGCTGGCGTTTGTTGGGGTTGCTTGGACTGTGAGCGGTGAGAATGGCTTATCCATAACTCAGATCATGTCCAATGTTAGTAGTAACCCTCTGGTGTATTTTATGGCTTTCGCTGGCGCGGTTATATGGGCTTTTTATTGCAACTTAACCCAAAGGCAGCAATCTAAACATAATGCGATTACCCTGTTTTTTATTGCAACAGCTGTTTCGCTTTGGGTCAAATACGCGTTTACGGATGAGCCACCAATGACATTCAGTTGGGAAGCGATGGGGTACTTAGTGGCCTCTGCGGCTTTAATGGCTGGTGGTTATGGTTTATGGAATATCGCGATCGTTGGCGGCAATATGGTTTTTCTCGCCACCTTGTCTTACTTCACACCCATTTTTTCCGCTTTATTTTCTTCCATTATTCTTGGCGTAACTCTGAGCCATAGCTTTTGGCAGGGCGTTGTGATGGTAACGGTGGGCTCGCTGATGTGTTGGTTAGTCACCAAAGAGAAGCGCGAAGCGGCTGGGTAAGTTACCAACGAGATCAGAGAATTTAAGTGAGCAACGAACAGATCTCCCTTGCGAGCTGTATTCGAATACGAAGAAACTAAATCGAAAAAATTAAAAAAGCTCCCGAGATTGGGAGCTTTTTATTGAGTTTTAACGGCTCTTTGGTGGCACTCTAATAAGCGACGTTCAAGTGTAGTTGAAGCTTGAATCTGTGCTTCGACAGTCGCTTGATAAGCTGCTTACGAGTGTGCTCTAGTGTATCAAGCTCCAATGTGTCGTCATCAATATGTACGTCCACATTTACTCGTAGCTCTTGGCCCACCTTCGTTACGCCAGCCAGTTTCAATTGATGCTCAGTTACTTTTTCAATCTCAAGAACATCTTTGCCAACGCTCTGACACAGCTCTTTGCTTGGTGCCATCATTAGTAGTTCACGTAAGGCACCTACTAGCATATCGAACGGTACTTTGAGGAAGTAAAAGCCCATTAAAACCATCATCATGGGGTCGGCATATACCGCATACTCAGAGAATGGCGTTAGTGAAACAGCCCAAGCCGAGATAAATCCTACGGTCACCGCCACACTCAACAAAGTATCCATTTGCCACTGTTTTTTCTCCGCTTCAATCAAGCCTGATGAGAAGCGGCGGCTGCGTTTCGCCATAAACCACCAAGCGTAACCACAACCGATAACATTCACGATGCCGAATAAGGTCGCAATAGAAGCATCGACCTCGCGACCTCCAGACATCAATGCTGATATCGCAGAGTAGAGAGAGAAGCTTACAACCACTAAAATGACGGCTGCTTTTATCGCAATAACGATTGGTTCTAAGACCGCTTTTCCAAATGGGAATACAGATTTTGAAGGCTTGTTAATATAGTAAGAAGCGGCCAGTGACAATAAAGTTAACAGTAAGCTGACCAAAGAGTAAACACCGTCAAACACGATGACAATTGATCCTACAAGCAAGCCAAGTACCATACCACCAGCAGCGAACCCAGATGCCAAAAGGGCTGAAATGGTTAGAATACGGTTTTCGTTTTTGCTTGTCCTGTCACACATAAAAGATGCCTTTGAATTTTAATACCTTACTATTCTTCGCTCATAAGGTAATTTAGGCAACCACAAAGTGACCAGTAACTAGTCTAAAAAATTGCGTTTTTATTTATATTCCTATAAAACAATGGCTTACTGTTATTTTTTGGTGTCAGTAAAATTGACGCTCACTGATAAAATGTTTAGAAGTCAAATAAATACTCGCTCAATTTATCTGCTAACCACGTCATTGCTGGATGCTCAGTATGGCCGTTAGGTGAAAACATACAGTAGTCTTCTTGCGTCAATCCGTATGTGTGTTTGATAACGGCGAGCTTCTGCTGACGAAGGTAATGGCGGATTAATGGTTCTGGAAGCACGCCCCAAGCGTCTTCTTCTAAGATGGTGTTCAGCATGTAGTCAAAACTCGAAAAACCAATATATCGAGTCGAGAAAGGTTGCAGTTCAGGGTTGTCTTTCTCATTTAGGTACACCATTAGTGCTTGCATCTGACTACGTAGATCTTCGTCTGAGACACGGCGCATCTTACTTAGGCGGTGTTCTACACTGCATACTGACATCATACGTATCTTGCCTAATGGGTTATATACGATACGGGGATCGTCTACTCGCTCATAATCAACGCCGAAAGCAAAATCTACTTGGTGGGTACTGACCAAGTTGGCTAAGTCGCCACTGGATGCCAAGATTAAGTTGAAGGTTGTTGAAGGAAAGCGGTTATTCAATGTATGAGATAATTCTTGCCAGAGATCATCAGGTAAGGAGTCGTCACGTGCTACCCAAACTTCCGCGTTAAACCCTTCCGAGATTTGAGCGCAGGTCTTTCTGACCCGTTGTGCGATGATAAGTAGGTGTTCGCAATCTTTGTAAATGGCTTTCCCAGCTTCAGAGAGGGTGAGCTGGTTGCCAGTTCGGTTAAACAATTCAACGTCGAGATCTTTCTCTAATGCCTTAATCGACATACTGAGTTTGGTACGATTGCAGTCGAGTTGCCTTGCCGCTTCAGAAACAGAACCACACTCAGCGATGGTGCAGAAGGCTTCTACTTGAGTTAAGTTCATGATTTGACACAACCAATAAATGAATTCAAATAATTTGGGTATTATGCAGATGCGCTCCCAAAGCCATGAAAGATTATCGAAAAAAACGCGAATCCGCCAGATAAGTCTATGGTCTTTTAACGGTTTTGCGGTAATCTATGTGGGTTACAAAAAGTGAACATGGAGGCCACGATGGCACAAGATTGGGACGGCTTAGCAAAAAACTGGGAATCAAATCCAGCAACAGAGCAATTTGCGCAGTCGGTGTTTGAGCAGTTACAACAGCTAACTCAGCTTGATGGCATTAAAGTACTAGATTTTGGATGCGGAACAGGGCAGTTAAGTCAACGATTGTCACCGATGGTTAAAGACATCGTAGCATTAGACGCATCGGAAGCCATGATTGAGGAACTCGATAAAAAAGAGCTCGTCAACGTAGAACCTGTGGTAGATGCATTATCTCGCGGCTTGGTTGCTCAGCACCCTGCGTTTCGTGGACAGTTCGACTTGGTGGTTGCATCATCAGTTTTAGCGTTCGTGGAAGACTTAGACGCGTCATTAACGATCTCGCATTCTCTACTTAACCACGGCGGCTATTTTGTTCATTTTGATTGGATTGCAGAATGTGAACAAGACGGTTTTACCCTTGCGAAGTCTGAGCGTGCACTGAAAGAAGCAGGCTTTACTGAAGTTGAATCGCAACACGTTTTTGACATTGTATCTGACGGTAAAACAATGTCGGTATTAATGGGGCTTGGTCGCCGCTAATACTGCTGAATAAAGAACACAAAATGACAAAAGCGAGCTAACAAGCTCGCTTTTTTCTTATCTGCTGAGGGTATATGTAACTTCACTTGCTCTAAACAAGTCGTCGTGGTGCAGGCAAGGACATACTCGAACAACTAAGTCTTCGGAGGTTATTTTGAGACGACTATCCTGCGTATCTCCTCCAGCACTTCAGGGTTGGCTATTGCGCCGAAATTTTCGACGCTTCGGTTGTTAACGACTTGCTTAACGGCTAACTCGACCAGCTTTCCTGAGCGTGTCTTAGGTATATCGCTTATTGCGTAAATCGCACTAGGTACATGCCTTGGAGAACATGCAGACTTTAGCTGTGCTTTGATGGAAGCGATCATCTCGTCATTGAGCTCTACCCCTTTGACTAATTGGACAAACAGCCATATTTGTTCGTTGCGATCGACTTCTTTTCCTACTGCGATCGAATCTAGAATACCGTCTATACAGTTCACTTGCTGATAGATTTCGGCCGTGCCGATTCTTACGCCACCGGGATTCAACGTGGTATCACTTCGACCATAAAACATGTATCCCCCAACGCTGGTCTGTTCAACATCATCGCCGTGGTGCCAAATATTGTCGAATTTATCCCAATAAGCGCGATGATATCTCTCACCGGTGTCGTTCCAAAAGCCAGCAGGGAAGTTGGGTAATGAATTGGCGCAAACCAACTCACCGCGCTCTCCCATTACGCTATTACCCTGTGGGTTAAAGACTCGGACATCGACCCCTAACCCTGCTGATTGGCACTCTCCCCGATAAACGGGAGAAATAGGGTTGCCTAATACAAAGCAGCCACAAATGTCTGTTCCGCCAGAAATCGAGGCGAGGTGTACATCTTCTTTAATGTGCTGATAGACATAATCAAACTGTTCTGGATACAGAACAGAGCCCGTTGAGCAAATGGTTTTCAGACTTGGAAATGCATCACTTTTCTGCGGAGAAAAAGATGCTTTTTCCAGCGCCTCTAGGTATTTTGCTGAGGTTCCAAACAGCGTCACTTCGGCTCGTTCTGCGAGGTCCCAGAGCGCATCATGAGTGGGGTAAACAGGGCTACCATCAAAAATCACCAAACATGCACCGCTCGCGAGTGAAGAAACGTGCCAGTTCCACATCATCCAACCGCAGGTCGTGTAATAAAACACGCGTTCGTTCGGTTGAATATCGCAATGCAGTTGATGCTCTTTCAAGTGATTAAGCACCGTTCCGCCGACGGAATGAACGATGCATTTCGGTTTGCCTGTTGTGCCTGAAGAATAAAGCACAAATAGCGGATCGTTAAAATTCACACGAGTAAAAGTCAGCGCTTCGGGTGTGTATTGATTCAGGACGTTTTGCCAATCTTGGGTGCAGACATCGCATTCAAAAATGTGTGGTTTAAGGTAGCTAATTTGGCAAACTTGTTTAAGACCATCAAGATGATCCGCAATATGCTGGTTTTTCTCAGACATATCGAAAGTTTTGCCATTGAATGTATAGCCATCACAAGTAAACAGGATTTTGGGTTTCACTTGACCAAAGCGTTCCAAAACGCTTTCGACGCCAAAATCAGGTGAGGTGGAAGTCCAGGTCGCCCCCAAACTGGTGGTTGCTAGCATAGCTACCACCGTTTGAGGTAGGTGAGGTAAATAACCAGCGACGACATCACCTTGCTTAATTCCACATTCTTTCAACCATTGCTGCACACTCGAAACTTCTTCGCACAATTGTTTCCAGGTGTAGGTCTGTTTTTCTTCACGTTCATTTTCAAACCAAATAGCGAGATCATCGGGTTGGTGACACGCGTAGGTTAGCAAATTTTCGGCGTAGTTAATTTGCGCGTTTGGGAACCATTTTATATCCCTATTTTCAACAGGTTGCTGCCAGCGACTTTCTGCTCGCTCTTTTATGGTCTCTCCCTGAGTGCCAATGACGTCGCAGAATAGCCAAACTTCCTGCCAAAATTTTTCTACATGATCGAGTGACCATTGATGCAGATCAGCGAAGCTTTCAAGGGTATTTCCTTGTCGATTAATGTGTTCAATAAACTGTGTAATGTTGGCTTCTTCGATACGACTTTCGCTCGGTTGCCATACTTTGCTGCTCTCGCGCATAGTTCCCTCTATAACAAAGTGATAACAGGTTTTAGTTTGAGAGGAATACACGATAAAGTCAAACAAGCCAGATATTATATCGTGTCATAAAAATCATGCAGTTACGATGCATTGTAAACAATATGTTACATCGGGATGATGCTGAGAAAATCGCGTAGGGATTGGAAGCTCTTAAGACTACAGATAGGCTTAATGTAAAGGATTTGTTAATGGAGATGAGCCATGACCCAGTATCGTTCTAAACCCGTAAACCAGGAAGGCAGGGTTGAATGGAGCCGTGAAGAAGACGCCATTTGGCGAGATTTGGTAACACGACAAATGGGTGTGATCCAAAACAGAGCTTGTGAGGCTTATTTACACGGTTTGACGCTGCTTGATTTACCTCAAGACCGCGTTCCTCAGTTGCCAGAAATTAATCGTGTCTTGATGGAGACAACAGGTTGGCAAGTGGAGCCCGTTCCCGCGCTTATTGA
The DNA here is from genome assembly GCF_033338855.1 of Vibrio sp. Vb0937. Classification (NCBI taxonomy): domain Bacteria; kingdom Pseudomonadati; phylum Pseudomonadota; class Gammaproteobacteria; order Vibrionales; family Vibrionaceae; genus Vibrio; species Vibrio sp. Vb0937. The sequence continues at coordinate 707,150 of NZ_JAWOTK010000001.1, forward strand.
TTTCGACCGATTTTTTAATCTACTCGGTAATAAGCGCTTTCCAGTCGCCACATTCTTGCGTACAAGAGATGAGTTCGATTACTTACAGGAGCCAGATTTCTTCCACGAAATATTTGGTCATTGCGCGATGTTAACCAACCCAGACTTTGCTGCATTTACCGAGCATTATGGTCAACTAGGGCAAGCCGCTACCCCAAAACAAAGAGCCTATCTCGCTCGTCTCTACTGGTTTACCGTAGAGTTTGGTTTGGTGAAAGAAGGGGACAAAACCAAAATTTACGGTGGTGGTATTCTTTCATCTCCTGGCGAAACCCTCTACGCATTAGAGAGTGATGCAGCAATTCGCGACCCATTTGAATTACAAACAGTGCTGAGAACGCCTTATCGTATCGACATCATGCAACCGAAGTATTACGTGATTGATGACTTTTCTCAGCTCTTTAAAATTAGTCAGTTAAATTTATTGAAACAAGCCGATCTAGCGATTGAAGCTGGACTGCTTCCTCCACTTTTTGAACCAAAGGAACCTGCTCATGTTGAATGAACAAAAATGCGAAGCTTGTAGTATCGATGCCATTGCACTAAGCAAAGAAGAACAACAATCTCTGCTGCTGCAATTGTCTGATTGGCAGATCATTGAAAGAGAAGACATACCTCAACTAGAAAAGGTGTATAAATTTAAGAACTTCAAACAAGCATGGGCTTTCAGTAACAAAATCGCGGAACTGGCAGAAGATGAGTTCCACCATCCTTCTATTTTGTTGGAGTGGGGTAAGGTTACCGTAACGTGGTGGAGTCACTCTATCAAAGGTCTGCATAAAAACGATTTTATCTGCGCATCAAAGTGTGACGCGCTAGCATCGGCAGAGTAGGACATTACCTCATACAAAAAACGCCCGGCTTACGTCGGGCGTTTTGGTTCTGAATGACTTTTACATTACTTTATAGATTGATTCGGAAGACGGATGTCGTGCCCGATACCTCATTGCCAACGACGATAAAATGACCACCGTTACGGGTAAAGTAATTAATGGACTCTGGACCTAAATCGCCTGCTTTTGGATTGTATGTGTCGTTCATGCATTCGCCATCTTCGACTTCTGTACATACTGGCTGATTGTAATCACGGCGGTTTACGTAATGCATAAACTGCGCTTGTTTCGGGTCTGTGATGTCATAAATCATGATACCGCCTTGACGCTCCAAGCCGATAAACGCGTAATGACGACCGTTAATTTGTGCTACTTCAATCGCCTCTGGCTCAATACCTTTATCATCACTTCGGTCATCGCCACTATTATTGTTATCGTTGGTGCTGTTGAAGTTCTTGCCTTCATTCAGCAGCGCGATAGTCGCGAAATCGTCACCACTATCGAAGACCAACTTGCCGTTTTCATCCCAAATCGAGAATGAACGCGCGCCAATTGATTGAACATTCTCTTGTGCAGAAAGCGTTTGTTCCGGCTTAATCACTTTTAAACGCGCGAGTTGTTTGTTGTCTTTTAGTGCCTCTGCCAATGGGTGTTCTGCTGCTACTTTCAGCTTCTTACCGCGCACTTCATCAATATGGCTTAAACAGCTCCCTTGCTCAGATGTGTATTCATCTGTACCAAGGTAATCGTCTTCATCCCACATAAAGCCAGCTTTGTCGCACAGTTCTTGAGTGGTTTTGAATCCGTACTCACGCCCGTCGCCTTCATTTGCAGATACGATGTAAGTACTCCCATTCACTGAGTAGCTGTCGATAGTGTCAGGCATAAATAAGCCAACCAGTTGTGGGTAGCTTTTCAAGTTCCCAATGATTTTGTCTTTGTTGGATGCATCGAGTTTAGCGCCCGACCAAGACTTCTCACCTAAGCCAACAATTTTTTCTACCGATTTGCTCTCTGGATCGACGATTGCCATGGCGTTATTTTCTTGTAGCGCGACATAGATTTTACCGTTATCTGCAAAAGTGAGGTATTCAGGCTCTAGATCTTGTGCGATGGTGGCGTTTGCCCCCGAAATACGCACATTCTTTGGAAGCTCTGCTTTTCGTGAATCATCAAATTCGTTAAAGCCAATTTGTGACACTTCTGCTTGAATAACACCAAGGCTCAGATCGATCAAAGTGATACTACCTTCAGGGTCAATGCTGTAATCGCTGTTTGGTTCTCCTTCATTAGCGGTTGCGATGTATCGGCCATCTTTCGAGAAGCCAACCATGTCTGGCAATGCGCCTGTTGGAAACGTCATGACTAATGACAAATTGTCGGAGCGGTACAAGCCAACAATACCATTCGCTTGTTTATTACTGTTTTCAATCGCAACAGCTACCAAACCATTGAATACAGCGACACTGTTTGCTGCGCCAATTTCAATGCCCGCTGCTTCGCCAGCGCTGTTGAGATCAATGAATGCGCTTTGCGTTGGTACGCCGTTGTCATCCATAGACATTACATCGACACGTTTTGCTTGAGCATTAACCACATAGAGCTTATCTGTACAGGCGTCATAACTCACGATTTCAGCTGCCGATGTGTCGAATGGAGCATCAGCAACGGATGTTCCGATAAACGTTAACCCTTGAATTGACGTTTCCCCAGTAACGGGTGCAGTGGTAGGTTTGCATTGTGTAGCGAATGAAGCCACGGTATCTTCGGGTTGTGATGAACACGCGATGGCAAGTGATGACAATGCGAGTACACCGATTGCCTTTAAAGGGGTGATCATGATATCTCCTTATCAATCCGATAGGTTGTCAATCAGCATGGGTTTTATGCTGCTGTCCATTTCCGCACTGGAATGATGGAACGCTGAATGACGTGTGATTTGGTAAGGCTCTGAATATATGTATGATTGATGACTCTTATATTGGCTTTTTATGAAACTAATGTGTCATCAAAATGATGAAGTAGGGATAGAGGAATAATGGAATTAAAATCGTTTTTAGATTTATTGGCAGCGTCACCAGAGCAGGTCGAATTTGAAGCAACGATGGCGGTGATCGAAGATAACTATACGTTTGAGCCAACCGCTTTTGTAAATGGTGAGACACAAAACAATGCAGGCGAGAACAACGGTTCGTGTAAGATCTTCGCTTTCGGTTTGCTAAACAACCTAGACAAAGAAGCGACGCTAGCCTGCTTTGGCCGTTTTTATCGTGAAGATGTATTGCAGCATCCAGAGAACAGCGATCACCAGAATATTCGTAATTTTATGGTGACAGGGTGGGAAGGCATTAAGTTTGAAGCGTCCGCTTTAACCGCTAAATAAACACCAGTCAGAAAACGATGATCAGTAAGCCAGTCGTATTACGCGACTGGCTTTTTTTCTAGACATTTTCGGCACAAACACAGCTGGTTGGCGCTTGGCTTGGGTAAATCACGGGTTTCTATAGTAAAGCACCAGCATGTCTCTTTGCCTGCGGCGATATCACAATGGGCTTGAGTCCCGCACTCAGGACAACTGTGCGTTGAATCTTCTCCTGCGATTTGTTCGATAATCGCATCTCGTTGGAGATCGGTTTTGTCTTTCCATTGGATGATTTCATCCATCGTTCGGTGACAACCAGAGCATATTCCGGCGTTATTTTTACATGCAGCTCGACAAGGTGACTTCATTGCTTTCTCGTTCTCATTTTTTATGCCGCGTACTCTAGCATAAAGCGAGTCAAGGCCGCCAAAAATAAACGTGACTGCGATTTGCTGGTGAGGAGGGAGAACCAGTGTTACCCTTGGACGAGTTACCTTAACTCTCTGTCACTTATGTTAGAAAAAGAAAACCTCATTAAACTCGCTAGAATGCAAATGCCATTTGGGAAATATGCAGGGCGAGTGTTAATCGACCTGCCTGAAGAATACTTACTGTGGTTTGATAAAAAGGGCTGGCCAAGCGGCGAGCTAGGGGATTTGCTCAAGCTATGTTTAGCGCTCAAAATTGAAGGCTTAGATAGTGTCGTGAAGCCTTTGAAGCGTATGTAACTAGCCACAGAAACTCCCACTCTTAATGAAAAGACTTATTATGAATTTTGATATCGATGCACTGAAACATCACCAATTGGTCGAAGATGGTAAACTAGAAGGATGTTACATTCATCAGCCAGCTCAAGGTAGCCAACACAATGACAAAGCTGTTTTGGCAGAGCGCCAAGCGTTGGAAAAGTTGGGATATAAGGTAATACAGCTTAAAGCTAAAGGCGGGACAACAACGTTTGCCGAGGCGATGCAAAAGCTTGCGAAGGAAACTGGTCACCTGCCTAAGGAGTAAGTGAGTGTAACCTGCCACAGCCTTACAAGTTCTCCCACCAGACTATATTTTCATTCAAAAGAGCCAGACCGTTAGGCTGACTCTTTTTTGTCCCAAAGTGTGTTACGCCTCGAAATGCGAATTTAGATAATTGGCAATTTTATACATACAAAACTCTGCTCTTTGCCATTCAGGCAGAGTGCCCCAAAACTGGTAACAATGATATGAATGTTATCGTCGCTAGGCTGATGTTGAACACGCGCTGTCTTAATACGGTATTGAGATAAATACGAATTTTTTGACCAACCCAGACCCAAGTAATATTTGCAAACAGTCCGAATGTCGTAAAGACGAAAGTAATCAATGTAACAGAGAACCAATAGTTAGAAGGGAGACTATAACTTGTGACCAAAGCAAGTGATGCCATCCAAGCCTTCATATTACCCAGTTGAAACAACGTAGCCTGAGTTACGTTGATTGGTTTGCTTTTAGTGGGTTTGCCTGCGAAAGGGTTGGTACATAGCAGCTTAATCATCAGCCAGAACATGTAAACCAGACCGATGTATTTTATAGCGAGATACCAACTTGGATGAGTCTGTAGGGCAACACCGACACCACATGCACAAAGCAGAATTAACCCTATTACGCCAATACGGATACCAATTAGGTGTCGCCATGATTTCCTTATACCAAATTGTGCCCCTGAGTTGGCGAGCAATAAGTTATTTGGGCCGGGTGTTATGGCGGTGACAAACGCAAATAAACTCATCGCTGGAGTTAGGTCCCATAATGTTGTCATTTCTTTTCTTCTCAAATTAGTGCTGATAAGCCAAGAATAAAGGGATGAAGTGAGAGAGACCTACAGTTAATGCGTCATGGTGACAATTCTTTGATTTCATTTTCGTCAGGCCTTATTTATCCTGAATACAAGAATTAATTGTACCCCTTCGGAGAGAGACAATGTTAGTCCCTGATATATCGGGTCGTTCCGGACCTAAGTTTATGGCACTGGCTGATGCGATTGCTGAGGTGATAGAGAGTGGTGAACTCGAACCAGACACTAAATTACCTCCTCAGCGTATTTTATCTTATCGCTTAGGTGTGACGGTTGGAACGGTGACGAGGGCATATAGGGAGCTAGAGCGGAGGGGCTTAACGGAACCAAAAGTAGGAAGCGGTACTTATGTACGTAACAGAGAAACTGAACTGAACCACTTTTATCATCCGGTATTGGAAGAAAAAGGCATTGATCTGGCACGTTGCCGACCTTTGCTATTATCGCAGCCGAAATTTCTTGCGAATGCGTTGAAAGAGCTATCACACGAGGAAATTGCGCAGGCAGCCGTGCTGGATTACTACTCCGCTGATGGCATTCAGGGTCATAACGAGACTCTTCGACAATGGCTGATGACCAAATTCAATATCGATATTGATTCACGGCGTCTAGTGTGGACTCATGGAGGGCAACACGGGATATCGTTGATTATTCAATCTCTGAGCCGCCCTAAAGATACAATTCTTGCTGAAGGGCTGTGTTATCCAGAGTTCATCTATGCATGTCAGCAATCCGAACGAAAGCTAGTGCCAGTAAAAGTCGATGAACATGGATTAGATCCAGAAGATCTGGCTTTGCACTGTAAGAGGCATCGCCCAAAACTGCTTTATCTTACGCCGGGAATACAGAACCCGACCGGAGCTCAGTTAACGGATAGCCGAAGACTAAAAATCATAGAGATATGTCGTCGTTATAATGTGTTGATCATTGAGGACGATGTTCTCTACTGCCCACCGTCTCATCGAAAGAGTCCCTTAGTTGCTATCGCTCCAGATATTACCTTATACGTGGGCAGTTTTTCTAAGTACTTTGCAGGTGGATTGCGGCTGGGTTTCATCATTCTGCCTCTGTCGTTCAAAGATTTACTGCAACGTGCGCTAAGAGCCAGTTGTATGTATGTTAGCCCTTTGATAATTGACCTTGTTTGTCGTTGGTTAACTAGCGGAGCTATGCAAGCCGTGGACAGAGAGATAGCGATGGAACTCAGTGCACGTCATCGGATCTGGAAGGCAGTATTTCCCGAAATCCAGATTGGTGTTCCTGGTTACAATGTGTGGCTACCTTTGCCTGAGCCATTAACAGGGTATCACTTTAATCAGTCGTTGTTGAAACATGGTGTCAGAGTGAGGGAAGCGGAAATGTTTGCTGTGGGTCGGTATGAAGTGCCAGCAGCAGTGAGGATATCACTTGCAGGTCCATTAAGCCGATTACAATTGCAATCAGCTTTAGATATCGTAAGAGAGCAAATCAAACGGTTAACTTAAGTTTCATAGTTCACATGGATTGCTCAATATCTAACTATTCAATGCTCTATTAGGATTGAACACACCGATATACATAAAGTGCTCAAAGTTGTGCTCAAAGTCTCAAAAGTTACTTGAAATCTGAAACTCGCTTAGACGTCTTTTGGACAGCATCGAGTTGATTCATCTTTGTCGAGAACCTTCATGTTGAGTACTTTCCAACGCAAAAGTGCCCCATTGTTACTTGGGGCTAGTACTAATCCATCTATTGTGAGTATGGCTTTGCCTTAATAAATCTTATTTGAACTCGCCTCTAAATGAGTGGGCTTATCGATGTAACTCAGCAACGCTCATAGTGAAAACTAAATCCGAATCTGCTTGGTTTGAGTAGCTGTGAGGGACATCCGTTTTAGCTATAGCAGACTGACCTTCATGCAGTTCTATGGCTTTCCCATCAATATTCAAAGTGAGTATTCCAGACTCAACATGAAAAAGTTCAAACGTACCTTGTGGATGACCTGCTGATTCAAAAACTTCTGATGGTTTCATATTCCAGCGCCACAACTCAATCATATCTGGGCCGCTTGTTCCCGCCAGAAGTTTTGCGCTACCACCGTGCTCGCCAGTCCAAAGCGTTGGAATGTCCTCTTTATCAATGATGTTGACTGTTGGATTACTCGCAACATTCACAATATCGGCAACCGAAATCCCAAGGGCAGCAGACAGTTTACACAACGTCGAAATGCTAGGGTTAGCTGCCCCTTTCTCTACTTCTACTAACATGCCTTTACTTATCCCTGCTCTTTTTGACAGGGCATCCAGTGACAACTTGAGCCTTTTTCGATGTTCCTTGATCCTTGCGGCTACCGCTTGATTAATGAAATCAGCATCAGTGCCACTGTTGGTCGATATATTGACTTTTTTGGTCATTGTAATGTATCTTGCATGAAAATGAATCACTGAAGGAATTATCTAATGGTTGTTGTAGTGCCGTCAATCGATGCTCGAATTTCCCAGATTGCACCAGAGTTCAAAGCATTGAGCATATCCGTTAAAGGAACGGAAGTTCAGAGCCAAGAGTATGCAAAACGGGTTCTGCAAGAAGCATGTACTTCCGTCATTGAGAACGACTATCCATGGGCAGAATCACACATCAATGCGTGGGGAGACGTTTTTCGTCAATTTGGCGCTAAACCAAATCGAACCCCTTGCTCGGCTGCTGCACTGCGAAAACGAGTATTGAAAGATGGAGGAATGCAGAGCATTGACCCTATTGTGGATATTTATAATGCCATCAGTATTCGATACGCCATACCCGTAGGTGGTGAAGATATGGACAGTTATCAAGGAACGCCAACACTCACTATCGCAGATGGCTCTGAATCCTTTGACACCATGAAAAATGGTGAGGCTTCAATTGAAAACCCTGATGTTGGGGAAGTAATTTGGCGCGATGAAGTAGGCGTTACTTGTCGTCGTTGGAACTGGAGGCAGGGTGTCAGAACCCGAATTGAATCTGACACACGTAACATGTGGTTTATTCTAGAAAGCTTGCCTGAAATGCCACTAGAACGCTTGCAGGAGGCGGGGCAAGAAATGATTAAACACTTGCAAGTGATCATGCCTGATTCAGTGATAGAGCAATCGTTGGTGTTTGCTTCAAAATCCATTGAGGTTTGATGTGATAAATACTTTGTTAACGGGTGCCGTTGTTTCTGGAAGTTTGATTGTCGCAATCGGTAGCCAAAATGCGTTTCTATTAAAGTGCGGATTAAAAAAGCAATACGCACTGTCCGTTGCCACTATCTGCTTTCTTGGAGACATTCTACTGATCAGTACTGGTGTACTTGGTATAGGGACACTGCTCTATAAAGCACCATTATGGAAAGACCTTTTGACTCTTGGCGGCGTAGTATTTCTTTTCTGGTATGGCTACCAATCTGCAAAATCAGCATGGAATGGTTCAAGTCACCTAGAGTTGGAAAATTCGGACATTGCCCAGAGTTGGTTAAAAGTCGTTTTAATGGCGATGGCTATCACTTTTTTAAATCCACATGTCTATCTGGATACGGTGGTGATCCTTGGTGGTGTGACTGCTCAAATGGAACCTGATGAAAAACTATTGTTTGTTATAGGGGCACTGATTGCATCAGGGATCTGGTTTTATGGATTAGTGTATTTGGCTAACAAGTTGATCCCACTTTTTAGTAAGCCAAGAACATGGAGAATTTTAGATTCTGCGATTTCATGCATCATGTTTGGTATTGCATTGAAGCTCGCAACACCTCTGTTAAGCCAATACATATAGAACGTCTCGATAAAGCTGCATTTCCAATAACTAAACTGCTCCTGCCAGATTGGACACAGATTTTCCATACCAGAAGTTATTCGCATTTTGCTAATTTAAGTAAATGCTCTAAATCATTTCTGTCTAAGAGAGTGCTGGCGCAGTTCAAAGTAGGCACTTGCTTTGGGTTACTCGACTCCGAGTCACTTTATTGCTATGTTTCGCAAAATATATGGAGAATCTCCTGCGCGTTATTTTTCTAGATGCCGTGCAGAATAATGTGTTGACCGGCTGAGGGAAAAATGAAAACCAAAATAATAATGTCTTTTCTACTCGCTACATTGTGTGTCAGTGCCAGCGCCAGTACGAATGAGCCGAAATACCATTCTGCGCTAACAATCAAAACGGGATTCAGTGAAGACAGAGATAAGCCAGTAGAAGTCTATTATTGGTATCCCACAACGAACGAAAAAAACAATTTCACGTTTGGTAGGGGGAACATTTTTAAATCAGTCGAAACGCAGTTAGATGCCCCTTTAGCAAGTGGAAAATTTCCCGTTGTGCTTTTGTCGCAGGGCGGAACACGGTCAGCGTTTTCCCACAGTGGTTGGATAGCCTCGAGCCTGGCGCAACAAGGTTATGTCGTTGTGGTACCAAAGCCTCCTGCACCGAACGAAATCAATGCAGAAATGGCTGTTGATGAAATCACATTCAGAACCAGTGATTTGGTGCTTGGGCTGAACGAATTAAGTTCGGTCGGGATACTGTCCGGAGGCGCAGATACTGATGCAGTGCAGGGGGTCGGCTTTTTTCTGGGCGGCACATCTATGCTGATGCTCTCCGGAGCGCAAATAAGCCCGGAGAAATATCGAACATCGTGTCACAACGCCACCAATGTAGACTGTCATTGGTTACGTGAAAATAACGTTGATATTACCAGCATCCCGGATCAAAAATTCCCCCGATTTCAGTCTGAAAACAAACTGAAATCGGTCGTCGTTATCAACCCTGAGCTAACGAAAACTTTTGTCCCTGAAACTCTGGCCTTGATGAACAATGCTATCACCGTGGTGGCGCTCTCTGATCGGCTACATCCCGCACTGACACCAGCCGAATCACTTGTTGCTCTTCCCAATGTGACAATTCAAGAGATCCCCAATGCGAGTCAGTTTAGTGCGTTCGCAGAATGTACTGAGCGTGGCATTAAAATTCTCGCATCAGAAGGGGAGGAAGCACTTTGCCAGGAGCGTGACGAGGTTTCCAGAAAGGACAATCATCAGCACATTTTGGATGTAATTCTGGCCAGGTTAACAAAGTCATAAGAGTGCAACAATGAGGAGCTTTCTTACACATTGTGTGCTTGGACCAGCAAAGCGAGAAGTAAGTTTTTGCAGGCTTATCCTTTCACCATAGTGCAAGGCCTACTAGTGACCGTGTTATTTGCTCTAACTAAGTACTTGTACCAACATTTTGAAACTTAGAAGAACACACAAAATACCAACGATTTTCTTAAGAACTTTATTTGGGAAATACTCTGCACAACGCACGCCGAGGCTAGTAGTTAAGTAGCTACTAATGGAGAAGCTGAGCATTGCAGGAAGGTATATGTATCCTAATACTAAGTTGTTCCAATCTGTGTTTCCCCATCCGTTTAACATGTAACCGAGGCTTCCTGACAGCGCGATAGGGAAACCTATCGCAGCAGAGGTACCAATAGCACGTTTTACCTCAAAATTTTGCTGGACAAGATAGGGGATGATCAACCCCGCACCGCTTATAGAGACAAGTGCTGATACAGAGCCAATCACCGAGCCTACAGTGATATTACCGATAGCCCCATGTGGGTTCGGATTGTACTCATTTTCAGTGTTGAGAAACATCTTATAAGCAACATACAACATGAATACGCTGAAAAAGCCTGCCAGATAGACTCCTTGTAGATACGATGCTACGAATGTGGCGCAAAATGTTCCGACTAGAACTCCGCTCAACATTTTTCCTACCATTGTCGAGTCTACATTCTCTTTTTTGTAGTGAGCGCGCATGCTGCCCAATGTTGTAATAATCATCGAAGCCATTGATGTTCCTAACGCAAGATGCACTACTTCCGTATCAGCTATTCCCTGTAGTGAAAATAGAAACGCAAAAATAGGGACGGCCATTCCACCACCACCCACACCAACGAGTCCAGCGAGAAAGCCAATGCCCAAGCCTGCTGTAATGTAATAGATAATAAAGATAGGTTCGTTCATGATGGTTCTGCCTTCGATAAAATGATCGTTGCTAAAATGTTACTCGAACGCTAACTTGCTATGGTAACGTTAAGAGGACAGAAAATAATGAATAATGGCCAAAATGGAATTGAGTAAATAAAGTGACAAACTCTGATTACAGCGAATGGAAAAATGGCGCCGCACTGATCGTTAAGGAGTGGCAGCATGAAAGGAGCGACTTCAACCATTTGGATCAACGGCCACATAATTGGCACAGTCATCATCGAGGCCAGTTACTGTGTATAGATGAAGGGCTAATTCAGGTCAAAACCGATGAAGGAACGTGGATACTACCACCTCACCGAGCTGGTTGGATCCCCCCGGGTGCGATGCACAGTGTTTATTTTTGTGGTTCTCTGAAAGGTCGTTCATTACTGTTTACTCCAGAGAGTTGTGAGCGGTTTCCAATGAGACCTTGTGTGATCCAACTTAGCGATGTGTTGAAAGCCCTATCGGTTAGAGCATCGATATGGAGCAAAACAGACGATCTATCCATACAGTCTTTACGTATTCTCGCCGTAATATCCGATGAAATCGTCAATAGCCCTCATGAGTCACTCCACATCCCACTGCCCAGAGATCCGAGACTGCAAAAAGTTATTCAAGCAATTTTAATAGACCCAAACAGCAAGCATTCTGTAGAGCATTGGGCCAATATTGGGGCAGTCTCATCTCGGACGTTAAGACGATTGATTCGAAGTGAGTTAAACATGAGTTTTAGTGAATGGCGGCAACAAGTACTGCTAATACATTCATTAGAAATGATAGCTCGAGGGGAATCGGTGGGAGATATTGCACATGCTTTAGGTTATTCGACGCCCAGTAACTTTATTGCGATGTTTCGTCGGGTCTATGGCGATTCACCCACGCGTTACTTTTCGAGTCGTGGCATATAGTTGCCAAGAGCTTACCTAAATTAGGTTCGTTTTTATGTACTGAGGTTTACATTCATTTACTCACGCAACATATGCAAGTGCTTCTAGCTTCTTTCTGCCCGCATGAGCTGAAATCAATTTCGAAGTGGATAATAGAGTTCAAGATTTTAAAATACTTAATCTAATGGAAGGCAAGACTTCACTCCTACGGCTATTGATAGCATTAAGAGGGAGGCTGTTCTAAATTGTATTTAAAAAATTAATCGTTCAACTTGTGCCATACAGGCTCTTTATCGTCTCCCTCAACCACACGATTTTAGGGTTCTTGTTATTGCGTTTGTGCCAAATCATAGTAAATGGAATCAGTAGCTTGTGCTGATAATCTTCGGCAATGGGGATAGGCAACGCTATTAAGTTGGGGTGAAGCTGTTCGCAGTATCGCTGACAATACTTTGGTGCTGTGGTTAACATTTGATGGTCGGGCTTTTCTGCAACAAATAAAGCTTGCTCGAAACTCGCCATCGTTAGGCTAACGTTTCGAGTATATCCCTGTTCAGCCAAGATCTCATCCAATGCCCAACTGTCATTTTTCTCCCATGCTACATTGATGTGGGCATAGCTTAAGAAAGTATCCAAATTCCACTCTTGCTTGAGCGCAGGATGATCTTTGCGGACATACACCATAGGTAAATCCGAAAACAGCACTTCGAAATTAATAAAATACGGGAGCAGTTCTAACGACTCTTTGGAGCGAGGATGGCTTTCACGGCCAGTAAAACCAATATCCACTTCACCGCTGGTAATGGCGTCTAACGAGTCGTAATCCCAGTTATGGAACTTTACCGTTGAGTCTGGATAAAAATCATGGATTCGTTTGGTCAGTTCATCCGCCATGATGAGTGACAATGGCGACTCTACTCCAAGATGAAATTTAACTCCGCTTGGAACATCATCACCTCGGTGTGAAACAATCAGGTTACTGATCTGCATCCAGTCTGACAAAAGCACTTGCACGTTTGTCGCGAGATTTGTTGGCTTTAGGCCTTGCGGCGTATTAACAAAAAGCGGGTCATCAAACCAAGCGCGCAATTTGCCTAAAGACTTACTCACGGTTGAGGGAGTTACATTAAGTTTTTTCGCCGTTTTAGTAACACTCTGCTCTTGCAGTAGCAATTGCAGAGTGAGCAGTAAATTAAGATCAAGTCGGGCAAGAGATTTCTTCATGAGGCTCACTAACGTTATGATTTGGAAATAATAATATTACGGAGAGTCCAATAACGCCACTAGCAACCAACGCTATCATTAACATCATCACGGCCGACACACCTAACGTCGCCATCAACCAAATGTAAAGTGCAGACCAAGAAACCTGACCTATGCCAAGCATAGAGCTTGCAAGTCCAGCTTTGCGTGAGAACTGGCTTAACGCTTGGCTCATCGCCACACCAAACCCCATTGGAAAACTCATGCTGAGCAGAGTGAATCCTACCATATAAAGTGTCGGACTATCGCTATTTAAGTGAGCCGCGAGAATAACGATAGCCGACAGAAAATTGGTCATTTGTGCAGCGAACATCAATGTGGTTTGTTTGAAGCAAGAAAGAGCAAATGGAACTGAAAACGATGTCGTCATACCTACCATCGCGAGTAGTGCCATCGTTGTTGAATATTCGCCTCGAGTAAAACCAATTGAATCCATTATTATCATTGGTGACGTATTTACATAAGAGAGAATAGCTGTGACGCCTAAAGATGTATAAATAACGCGCGATATGAAAAAGCGGTTAGATAGTGATTCGTCCGAAGCTTCACTCACATTTAAAGTTGTGCGCTTGGTTTTAGGCAAGGTTTCTTTTAAGACAAAGCAAGCAATTAAACCTATCATAACACCCATTATCGCCATGGCAGTGAATAACACGGGCCACGGAAACTTGATCATAATCAGATTGCCGATCACGGGGGCAAGTACTGGGATAGAGCAGATAATTCCATTGAGCATCGATAGAACCTTAGCTCGCTCTGGGTCCCCTAGAGTGTCACGCAAAATGGCAAAGGCCACTACATAGCAACATGCGGCACCTACGCCTTGGAAAAAGCGCATTATTAGGAAGCTATTACTGGTCTCAGCAGAGCCCGCGAACATTGATGCAAGGGTAAAAATCACTGCACCGCAAATGGCAACAGGTTTGCGTCCTAAACAATCAGCAGTTCGCCCAACAAAAACCATAGTCGATGCTAGACCAGCGAGGTAAATAGAAAAAGCAATATGAAGTTGTGATTCGCTGGCAGACAGGTCATGGGCGATTTGTGGTAAAGCAACCAAGTAGAGATCTATTGCCGTAGGATAAAGCAACACAAAGGCGAAGCTACATATCAGATATCGGGATAAATTAATTTTTTCCATTACTACCTCGTGAAGGAATTGGGCTTACGAGGATGATATGCAACATTACTCATCTTGGCGCGTTACCTTTCTGACAACAGGTATTTCCATATACGACATCAGTAACGATTGTGGCTATAGCAGTCAAATTTGCCCTAAGAAGAACCGTGGTATTGGGAGAAAGTAATCTATACAACCGAGTCCACTACATTAGTTAAATAGACAACGATGGACATTAGTTACCTGGAGTTTTCTCAAGCTATATTAAGCTCTCAAAACCACAGAGCTTAAATAGTGTGGTTAAGCCTTTGATTCGGATGTGGCCTGCCTTTGTAATCTCTTTCCCCAAAATACAATGTGTTTTGCTTTACAGGAGTCAGAGTGCCTGGCTCCTTTTCCCTTTGCTTGTCGTGAGCTCTACCATCTTGGTCGTAGAGTATTGGTTACCGAAACCATTAACTCATGTTAGTGAAAGGAAGTTCCTGAACCCTATAGTGCTTCTTTCACCAATCTTCTGTTTGGGCCATTATTTCTAACATCCAGACGCGAAATAGCATAAGATACACGGCCTTTACTAGCACTGAGCCACTCATCGTAATGACAGATAAAACACAGCAAGCGACATTTGCCGATCTTGGCCTGATTCCAACATTAGTCGAGCGACTAGAAGCGTTGGAATACAGCCAACCGACGCCTATTCAATCCCGTTCTATTCCTGATATCCTTGAAGGGAAAGATATTATTGGTGGTGCCAATACGGGTTCTGGTAAAACCGCTGCTTTTTCGCTGCCAATCCTGCAAAAAATTGTTCAGCAAGACGGATCAAACAATCGCCGTGGTAACTTCGTTTCTCACCTGATTTTAGTTCCAACTCGTGAGTTGGCATCACAGGTGGCATACAACGTCAAATCTTACTCATACCATCTTAGAGATAAGATCAAAACGGTTGCCGTATTTGGTGGTGTATCGGTGAACCCACAAATGCTAGCGCTTCGCGGTGGCTGTGACATTATCGTAGCTACGCCGGGTCGATTACTTGATCTGGTATCCAGTAACGCGATTAAGTTGAACCAAGTAGAAACGCTCGTCCTTGACGAAGCCGACCGAATGTTGAGCCTCGGATTTACCGAAGAACTCAATAAGATTCTTGCGTTACTGCCAGAGAAGAAACAGACGCTGTTATTTTCTGCAACTTTCCCTGATAAAGTCACGACGCTGGCTCAGCAGTTGCTCCGCGACCCTGTTGAAGTTCAGTTGCAGAGCGCAGAAGCCAGCACTTTGGTGCAGAGCGTGTTTAGTGTAAATAAAGGTGAGAAGACGGCGGTACTCGCGCACTTAATCAAACAGCATCAGTGGCGACAGACTCTGATTTTTGTGAACGCTAAGAATGCCTGTAACCATTTAGCTCAAAAGTTGTCAAAACGCGGTATTACCGCTGAAGTTTTCCATGGTGATAAAGGGCAGGGCGCTCGTACTCGTGTCCTTGACGGTTTTAAGTCTGGCGAGATTCAAGTTCTTATTGCCACCGATATCGCAGCACGCGGCCTTGATATTGAAAAACTTCCAGTGGTGATTAACTTCGATCTTCCGCGTAGCCCTGCTGATTATATGCATCGAATCGGTCGTAGTGGTCGTGCTGGTGAAGTAGGTTTAGGGTTATCTCTTATCGATTACGACGACTACCACCATTTCAAAGTGATAGAAAAGAAAAATAAGTTCCAACTTGAACGCGAGCAGGTAGTCGGTTTTGAAGTGGAAGACGATCAGAGTGAAGCCTACTTTTTACCAATGAAGCCGCGAGCGAAGCCAGCAGGTACGGGTAAAAAGAAGAAAAAGCGTAATCAATAGAAAACGTAAACTACATGTGAGTTTACTTACGGGAGTTGCTGGAGAAAGGGAATGCTCACTAGCTTGAGTCTTCGCTTCTAGCCATTCCTTTAAAGAACTATAGAGCCCTGCTGGAGCTACCAGTAGGGCTCTATTGCTTTTCAAGATAGTGTTATTGGCGACGAGCAGGGCGTCCGCGAGGTGAACGCTTTTTAAATGCAGACGCTGCTTTAGTTTGTGACTTAAGAATAGAGTCAACGGTTAGCGGCATTGGCTCTTTAGGTTCAAGGCCATGAGGGAAGGTACGAGCTCTTGGTGGTAAGTTGTATTCTTCTTCGCTCGCGCGTGGCATGCGCTTAAAGCGATAAAGGTAAAAGTTTTCTAATTTTTCTCTCGCCCATTCGGTTTTCTTTAAATACTTCACGCTACTTGCAATCGAAGGCTTAGTGTTAAAGCAATTAAAACGCATTGCTGTATCTAGAATGTCCCAGCCGTAAAAATCCACTAACTCTTGCAACATAGTCTCTAGCTTCAACCCGTGCAGTGGATTGTTCTGTTGCAGCTCGATTCTCTCTTCGTCAGTCATCATTTTTAAGGGCCTTACTCATTAAAGGGCGGAGTTTAACAAAGTATACAATGCAGAGATATCTATAGTTACTTTGCGATGGATGCGAGCACAGTGCTCTCTACCTTGAAAGTATAAATCGGAATTGGCCGTTCTACTTGGCTCTCTGCTCAAAAATGACTCATAAAAGTTCAAGCGTCCTAGTTCGATGTTAAATTATTGTATAATAAGTGAGATTTTTGTTGTTCTTTTACTAATGTCTAATATTCCTACCCATAGCAACACATGCTTAATAAGCTCAAAATCAAAATCCGTTCATGCCGCTTTCTTAGTATGGCCTAGAAGTTTGATGTGGGTGTTGTCTCGTATTGGTCGAAGGCCTGTCTACCAAGCGAAACTCTAGTTGACGTAGTTCAACGTTGAAACATAAAAGGATGACTCAATGTCTGACAAAAGTAAGACTTTTTACAGGGATGTGCGCAAAAAACCGCATGAATTTGAAAACCGAGAAGACTTTCTAAATCATGATTTAACCGTTATGAGCTTCCGCCGCTGGGGAATTCATTTGCCCTCACGTGATTACAGTATTGAAATCGAAGACTGGGTACCTGCATTAGCAGCAACTATTGGTAAGGTGGTGATGGTCACTGCCATGGTTTCCGCTTTTGCTGCTCAGTTTGGTTTATCTCCGGAATTCATTGCAGAAAACGTGCGTTACGAATTACTTATCGCTGGAGCCCTGTTCGTCATCCTGTTTTCTGCCATCTTAAACCCGAATGCAAACTTAGCGGGTACCCATGGCCCAATGATACCGCTGATTCCTATGATCGCAGCTGCAGGAGGGCACCCTCTCGCGCTAGGTTTGATGGTATGTGTTTTTGGTTTAATTCTCGCTTTAACCAAAGGTGGCTCTAAACTCATGACTCTGACTGGTATCGGGGTTCGAGGAGGGTTGTTGATCTACCTTGGTGCTGTTGGGTTGCTCGGGCAAATTAATAAGACGGAAGCGTGGGCTGCAAGTACGGACCAAGGTTACATTTCGTTTGTGGTCATAGGCCTAACCGTTATGGTTTACGCTTACTTAGCCAAGATCAATAAACGTTGGCTCGCTATCCCATTGTGCTCTGCACTCGCGGGTATTGTTGCTTATTTGATGGGCGCTGAGTTTGCTTTTACCACAGAGCCGGGCCTGCCTAATTTCAGTCCATTCTACTGGTGGGGGGAAGATACAGGCTGGCAGCTAGGCTGGCCAACCCTAGAGCACTTTATTGCCGTGACTCCATTTGCTCTACTGGCAGTCGCTATGTGGTCCCCTGATTATCTCGGCCATCGTGTGTTTCAAGAACTTAACTACCCGAAAGAAGCGAAAGGCGTACTAATGGATGTCGACGACACGATGGTCGGAGCATCTGTTCGTCAGGGGGTTGGTTCACTCTTAGGGGGCGGAAACCTAGCTTCTTCTTGGGGAACGTACATGATTCCTGCCGCAATTGCCAAGCGTCCTATTCCAGGTGGCGCTCTGTTGACGGGTTTCATGTGTATTGCGGCGGCGGTAATTGGCTACCCAATGGATCTAGCAATGTGGGAACCTGTTCTGCGCGTTGCTTTGATTGTGGGTGTATTCTTACCACTTCTTGAAGCGGGTATGCAGATGATCCATAAGCATAAAGATTCACTCAGTGCAGGTATCTGTATTTTTGCCTGTGCATTCGTTAATCCAGTCTTCGGTTGGGCAATCACGATGCTGTTGGATAACCTCGGGCTTATCGGCGACCATGAGCGTGCTAACGAACTATCGCGCAAAGATAAATATCTGATTCCTGGCACTGCGTTTATCGTTTGTGCAGGCTCCCTTGCTATTGTTGGTCAGCTTCCAGGCATTCCAGCTCTTATCGGTTAATCGAATTATGCTCTAAAGGTATAGTGAGAACAGTGAGTAAAGGGACTTGCTTCTTAAAATAGTAGACAAAAACAAAAAGCTACCTAGTACCAGGTAGCTTTTTGCATGTAGGGTTAGGCTACGGAGTTAGGCTATATGAGTGATTCAATGCCGTATTTTGCGCCGTAGTGTTCAACGACAAAATCAATGTCTTTGTCACCACGGCCTGATAAGTTGATCAAAATCGAGCCGGTTTCTCCTTGCTGCGCGAGTTTAATTGCGTAAGCGACAGCGTGTGAGGATTCAATAGCAGGAATTATTCCCTCTTCACGAGACAGCTCAAAGAAGGCATCAATCGCTTCGTCATCACTGATTGAGCCGTAATTGACACGGCCAATGTCTTTTAAGTAACTATGCTGAGGTCCAACCGATGGGTAATCCAAGCCACTTGCTACAGAGTACACTTCCTGAGGTTCACCTTGTGCATCTTTAAGCATGTAAGACTTAAATCCGTGCATGATACCTGGCTCACCGAGTGTGAGTGTTGCAGCATGCTCGCCAACCTTTTGCAAAGAGCGGCCCGCTGGTTCAACGCCGTGAATGGCGACTTGTTCATCCTCTAAGAAAGCAGTAAATAGCCCCATCGCGTTAGAACCACCTCCAACGCATGCGACGAGATTATTGGGTAACTTGCCGGTCATTTCTTTGAATTGAACTCGTGCTTCGTTACCGATAATTGATTGGAAATCTCTCACCATTTTAGGGAATGGGTGAGGGCCAACGACAGAGCCTATCGCATAAAGTTGTGTATCAGGATCTTTCAGATAAGCTTCGAATGCAGAATCTACCGCTTCTTTGAGGGTTTTGCGCCCATGAGTGGCAGGAATGACATTAGCACCAAGGATTCTCATGCGGACGACATTCGGATGTTCTTTGGCGATATCAACTTCACCCATGTAAATATCGCATTTCAAGCCAACCAATGCCGCGGCTGTAGCAAGCGCAACACCGTGTTGCCCTGCGCCAGTTTCAGCAATCAGTTTCTTCTTACCCATCTTTTTAGCGAGAATGGCTTCCCCTAAGCAGTGGTTAATTTTATGTGCGCCTGTATGGTTTAAGTCTTCGCGCTTTAGGTAGATGTCTGCTCCGTATTTTTTAGACAAGTTTTCCGCATGGAAGATTGGGCTAGGTCGTCCAACAAAGTGCTTATACAAGCGAGCGAGTTCCGCTTTAAATTCAGGATCTTTGCTGCATTCCTCATAAGCTGCGTTGATGTCATGCATGATTTGTTCAAGCTCAGGTGGAACAAAGCTACCACCGTATTCACCAAAGTATCCTTCTTCGTTGGGCATAGTGAGATCAAACGAGTTTTTCATTATTTACATCCTAGTTAACGAAAGTATTGATACTTTTATACCCAAAATTTAGAAGTGGTTGTGTGATCAGTTGCTTAAATCAGAGTTCGCGATCTAGTGCACTAGTTAAAAAGTACAGCTTGTGTGGGGGATAATAGTTGTGATGTAGAATCAGGTGGTTTGAATAGGTGCAAAAAAGCCTCGAGAGATCCTAGGCTGTCATAAGAACCTCTCGAGGCAAACAGAATGCTGGAAATACACTCTGCGATGGTGTCTGGAAACAAAAATTAGATTCGTTTCCTTTGTCAGATATTAGGGTTTTAGAATGAGTCGATGTCAGCGAAATGTCACAAGTTAATTGCGGTATTAAAAGCTTATTTTTTATTTTTGATTAATGGATTAGAAAGTAACCTAAAACAGGCTAACCTACCGCGTGTTCCGCGTCTTTTAAGTTGGACATGATCTTTCTTTGTCTCGAATCGGCGTCTTTAACCAACACGTGCACTTTGGTCCCTAAAGTAAACGTGGCGCTCTGGCTGGAAATTTTTTGTTTGACTGCATCAAATTCGAACTCACCATTTTGGAAACTTGATAAAGGAATGAGACCTTCGGTTCGGTTCCTCTAACTCAACAAATACCCCGAAGTGTGTGACTCCACACGCTGTCCCTATGAAGTGTTGTCCGATAAATGGCTTCATGTAATGACATTTCAGTGCAAACTCAATCTCTCAGCTAGGGATAATGTGCTCGTAATTATTAGAATTTATTTATTGAGCAGATATATTTAATTTCATTTTTTCTCTTATATTCGCCAATCGCTTTTATTTTATAAACTTTATTTTTATGAGCAAAGCATGAAGCGAAGTGATTCAGATATGAATGAGATTAATTTAGTTCCAAACTGGAATTGCAAGGTAGGTTGTGTGATTACCTAAAGATGTATACCAAAGTGACTTTATTGAAAGTGATTAATGATGGTGTGGGAGAGGTAAGTGATTTGGGTATATAAACTTAGATAGAGAATAGTAAGGGCAGTAATAAGTGGAAGGGGATTGTGGCACCAACAACATTGATGCCACACAAAGAATTACAGTGCAGTTACTTCAGCTGCTTGTAAACCTTTGTTACCTTGTTCAACAACGAACGATACTTTTTGGCCTTCAGTAAGAGTTTTGAAGCCTTCAGAAACAATAGAACGGAAGTGAACGAATACGTCATCACCGCCATTGTCTTGAGAAATAAAACCAAAACCTTTAGTTTCGTTGAACCATTTTACTGAACCAGTTAATTTATTAGACATAGATACCTCTATATTTGATTGTTTTAAATATTGAATTTTTAGCTAATATCAAGTGCTACTATATGATTTTAGAGATAACTATTTTGTCGCAGGAACGTAAACGAGGAATTCGATGTGGAACTGAGAGAAACTTTGATCTTTAATTACATTAATAGCTCTTTCCGTAAGAGCTGATGTGCAGTATACCGACAAAATTAATAAAGGCTAGCCTTTTCTTTTTTATTTTTTGAGTATACCAAGCGCATTGCTTTCAAAGCATACGCTTGGTGTATAAGACGGCGTGTTGTTATAGGTGGCGTCGAGCGCTTAGTGTTTTCTGGTTGGGCCGTTACGAACGATGTCTTTACCATTGTCATATACGTGCTGCGAAACCCAGCGGCCAAGGAGCAATTGGTGCTTTTCTCCTAATACGGCAACAAATGGACGGCCATCGGTATTAGAGGTGGCTAGCGCAACGCCAGTGACACCTTCAAGACCCAGAGCGCCGCTTTCTACTAAATGCAGAAATGCCTCTAACTCTTCAATCGTTTCGATTACATGGTTATCAATATTCATTGTATTCAATCTCTTCGAATTGCATTGCGGTCGCGTACTCTACCTAAGTTAAGCGTGGAAACCAAGTTTCTGCGCGAGTCATGTAATGATAGAGCCTCGTCCTGCCACTAATCATCGATAGTTAGTCTCGATAGTCCGGAACTTGTCTAGATTCAATAAAGTGAAAACCCTCGCTGGTTAGACATGAGTCACATAATGTTGTCTGGTTTATCTCATCAATACTTTTGCTATTGGATGGGGTGAAGGGGAGTGCAATAATTTGTAAAACTCTTTTCCTAAAGGCTGTTATGAAGAAAGTCCTGATTACCGGTTTTGAACCTTTTGGTGGTGACGCCATTAACCCCGCCTTAGAAGCGGTCAAGCAATTAGAGGCTGTGGCTATAAAAGGCGGTGTGATAGTTACTTGCCCAGTCCCCGTAGTTCGATATGACTCGGTGAAAGTCGTTATTGAAGCAATAGAAGCGCACCAGCCAGACTGTGTGATTACTGTAGGGCAAGCGGCCGGGCGTAGCGCGATAACCCCAGAGCGTGTCGCAATTAATGTCGATGATTTTCGTATTCCAGATAACGTTGGTTATCAACCGATTGATGAACCCGTTGTGGCTGATGGTCCTGATGCTTACTTCTCGACACTACCGATAAAGCGTGTTGTGCAAACATTGCAAACGCAGGGTATACCTAGCCAGATTTCCAACAGTGCTGGAACATTTGTATGTAACCATCTCTTTTATGGGATCCAACATTACTTGAAAGACAATCCGATTCGTCACGGGTTTGTTCATATTCCATTATTGCCAGAACAAGCAGCAGATGGCAGTCAGCCTTCTATGTCTTTGGACATGATAGTCGAAGGGCTAAAGCTGGTGGCGCAAGTTTGTATTGCCAATGATAGCGATATCCTGGTAAGCGGTGGAACGATTTGCTAGTAAGTGTTTTAAAATCCAGTAAGTATCTGAAAGATAATAATAAGCTCGTCGTTTGATGTTGTAGTAAATGTTAGCTTTGTCAAATTTCACAAGTAGCGAAAGGAGTAGCATTGAATAGTCAGGTTGGATGTTGTTCAAACTGACATTCCTCTAGTACAGGAGGTGTTAGGGGGCTACCCTTACGAAAGGCGAGTTATCATGAAAAGCAACAAAAGTCAGTCTATCGCATTTATCTCTGTCGTTGTTTTCGCATTGGCTATCGCTGCGCTTAAATTCGAAAACACACTCGGAGTTCTTCCCATTGTAGTCGCTATTATCGCGTTTTTTGCCTGCGTCATTTACACCAGTATGTATCTTTCTGATATGAAGCGTTCAGAGTTGATAAGTCACTCTGATCATTCTCAAAAAATGTATACCCACGCATCACGCAATGAGCTTGATGAGCGCGATAAAAAGCGTTGAAGCGAGTCACATTCTCCGTATACTTTGCTGGAGCATTAATGCACTAACGTGTCGGAGATAAGCATGTCAAATCGAGTACCAACCAACATACTGACCGGATTTTTGGGTGTCGGTAAAACGACCACGATTTTAAATCTACTGAAGAACAAACCGGAAAACGAAAACTGGGCGGTTTTGGTCAATGAATTTGGTGAGATTGGCATCGACGGTGCATTGATGACCGACCAAGGTGCGCTGATTAAAGAAGTGCCGGGTGGCTGTATGTGTTGTACGGCGGGCGTGCCAATGTCGGTCGGTATTACGGCGTTACTGCGCCAAAAACCGGACCGTTTATTGATTGAGCCGACAGGCCTTGGTCATCCAAAACAGGTTATCGCGACGCTTACCTCAGAACAGTATGAACCTTACGTTGATCTAAAAGCGACGATCGCTCTGGTTGATCCGCGTAACTTAAGTGATGAAAAATACCTTTCTAACCAAAATTTCGTGGACCAGTTAGACAGCGCAGATGTGGTTATAGGCAGTAAGGTTGACCTTTGTACCAGTCACGACATTGATGTGTTTAATGACTGGGTGACGGACCAATCTCCCTCAAAAGTATTCAGTAAGCTTATTCATGATGGTGAGTTACCGATAGAAGTCTTGGATATCGAACGGGTTTACGGCAGCGCTTCTTCCCATATCGAGTCACATCATCATGACCATGCTCACCTAGAGCCTCAATTCCAGTTGCCGCCAGGTGAAGCCTTTGTGCGTAAAGAGAACAAAGGGCAAGGGTATTTTAGTTGCGGGTGGTTGTTTGGGGCAGAGTATAAGTTTGATTTTGAAAAGCTTTTCTCTATGCTTTCGGACTTGACCGCAGAGCGTGTTAAAGCGGTGGTCAATACGGATCAAGGTTGTTACGCGTTTAATGTTGCCAACCGAGTCGTGTCGGTGAATGAAATCAGCTTAGAAGGGTTTGAATCACGATTAGAAGTGATAGATTCTCAGCTGTTGCCATGGGATGAACTTGAGCGAATTCTCCTTCAGTTGTCTGGCATCAAGCGTTAAATCGAACAAATGTTAAACGGAAACGGTGAGCCAGCAATCTGCCTGTGTTCGCCGTTTTTGCTTTTGTAGCGTTTCAATGAGAAAAGTGAGATAAATCACTCAAATTCGGGTATAGTGCACGGCTAAATTTTTAAAGCTATTTTTAGTGGTTTGTTTAAGGAATACGCTCAATGTCATTTTCATCTCAAGGTTTTGCGCCAGAAGTGGTTAAAGCACTGGCAGAATGCGGTTATGAAAAGTTAACGCCAATTCAACAGAAGGCGATTCCAATGGCTCGCAAAGGCCATGATATTTTCGCTACAGCACAAACAGGTACTGGTAAAACGGCTGCGTTTTCTCTGCCTATGATTCAGCAGCTGCTAGACAGTAACCGTAGCGCTTCTCGTAAGACTGCTCGCGCACTTATCTTGGCTCCAACTCGTGAGCTTGCTGAACAAATTGCTGACAACATCAAAGCTTACACGAAGTACACGAACCTGTCGGTGGCTGCGATTTTCGGTGGCCGTAAAATGTCTTCTCAAGTAACGGCATTAGAAAACGGTGTAGATATCCTAGTGGCTACACCTGGTCGATTGGAAGAGCACATTGAACAAGGTAATGTCTCGGTCGCACACTTAGAGTTTTTAGTGTTTGATGAAGCAGACCGTATCTTGGATATGGGCTTTATTCATGCAGTTCGTAAGATCATGCTGGATGTGGATACAGACCCACAAATCATGATGTTTTCGGCAACGACTTCGAGCCAACTAAATCTGTTAGCAAAAGATATCCTGCGTAAGCCTAAGCGTATTGAAGTTGAGCGAGCGAATACGACAGCACAGACAGTTGCTCACGTGTTATATCCAGTTGATCAAGAGCGAAAAACGGAACTGCTTTCGGAGCTGATTGGTCGTAAGAACTGGAAACAAGTGTTGGTATTTGTGAACTACAAAGAGACCGCAAACGAAGTGGTAAAAGAGCTGAAACTTGATGGTATCAAAGCGGTGGTTTGTCATGGTGACCGTGCTCAAAGCGCTCGTCGTCGTGCGCTAGAAGAGTTTAAGTCCGGTAAAGCACGTGTCATGGTGGCTACCGATGTCGCTGCTCGAGGTCTAGATATTGAAGATTTACCTCACGTTGTGAACTATGACATGCCTTTCCTAGCGGAAGATTACGTTCACCGAATTGGTCGTACAGGCCGTGCAGGTAAACAAGGTCATGCCGTTTCATTTGTAAATCGAGATGAAGAACTCACGGTTGTTCAGGTTGAAAATCTAATCCAGCAGCGAATTCGCCGTATTGAGCTTGCTGGCTATGAACCAAAACAGCGTGAATCTTACATTGAAAAGCTGCACTCAAAACCAGCATTCAAGAATCGTCAAGGTCGTCGTAATAATCCGAACCAGTCGGCAACAGACCAAGGGTCGGCAGAGCGTCGTCTTGCTATGGTGAAGCGCCTGAAAGCGCGTCGTGGCGCAAAGTAAATTACACAGTCTGTGTGAAAAGAGCCCCTCAATTGAGGGGCTTTTTTTGTTTTGTCGTTTCGCGTTAATTTAGGCCAAGCATATTTGGCTCACCACGATAAATAATGCGATCGTTTCCTCGGTGAATACCAAACGTAACTGTAACAGGTGGATTTTCCTCTTCACTTGTCGTGTTATCCCAATCGTATTTCAGCCAAGGGATGCGATTACCTGAGCCGTCTAAATCCAGGTGGAATTGTATTTGCTCGCGTGCTGAGTCAATTTGGCTTGCAACGATATCGGTCATCCTGCCAACATGCATTGTCCCAACTCCAGAAAGCATGGCGTTGTTTGCAGGCGCATTCGACCAAATTGGCGTGCTGAAGTAATATTCACCATTCGCCGTTGTTGAGCTGTCATCGAAGTTAGTCATAAATCGACCGTTTTGCCAAGTTTCTACAGCAAGTGGCACTTTGATCACCATGCCTTGGTTGCCACCTACATCTTGAAAGTTCAAACGACCGAATCGAATTTCTGGTTGTTTTGTGAGTACTTCGCTATCGTCGAAGAAGTTTACCTCATCAACGGCTTTAGTCGTGACTATACCTATTTTGCTGCTGTCACTGTTAGTCCCTTTATTAAATGGGCCATCAGGATATTGCTTATCTGTCGTGTTCTTTTTCCAGCATGGGCTATTGTTACAAGTCGCATTGGTCGAGGGCTTCTCTATAACAAACGTTCCAACACTCGCGCTACCCAGTAGTTTCCAGTCTACCTTCTTAGGCTTAGGCGGCAAAAACCGATCGGAGTATGAGCTTAGCTCGCCTAAATCGAAATGTTGTTGAAGGTTAGACGAAAAGTGGACGTAATTCTTCACGTTTTCCTTATTCGCATTGAGTGCGACAACATCGTAAGTGACTTTCTCAAAAGGTTGATTCATGTAAGCAAAAGTTTGGCCATGTGGGTAGTGCCATTCTTGGTCTTGCACTTGAAAATATTTTGGGTAAAAACGACCAACGTAACGATAGCCTTCGTTCACAGTCATACCTAGATATTTACTTTCTAGGTTTGCTTTTACTCTCAAGCTCCCGACTTCTTCCCAATATAATCCATTAAAGACGAATTGATCATTCTTGGCTGAATTATGCGCCTGAGCCAGTGAGTCACTACTTTTTAGCAATTTTGAGGTTTGGTTCGCTGTCTCTGATGGCGTATGTTGCTCACTCGACAAGACAACCGATGCTGCTGGAGCGTCATCAAGCGTAAAATTACGGGTGATAGAAGCATCACAATAGCGTGCTGATTCAACAGACCCACTTACAGAGCCGTCAGGTTGCCAAATGATTGGTTTCACCGTTAGAGAGAAAAGTTCTCCGGCAGCAAGAAACCCTTCTCCTTGTTCAGAGGTGCCAGAAGGCAAAGCACGTTGGTTGTCACAAATAGCGAGTGTCCATGGTCGCGAGTGCACATTAAATGTCCCTTTCACTTCCACTTTGCCTTCTTCTGGACATTCTTCAAATCCCTCACATTCAAAATGATCGGACAATGTCACTTCAAATATGCCGGACTCGTTCGTGATAAGACCATGTTCAGACAAGCCGTCTTTAAATTCCGCTGAATAGCTAAAGTTTCCTTCACTTCCTCCTAATGGTTGAACCAATGGATGAAAAACTTTAGGCGTACCATTGTAGTTGCTTGCCACTACAGGTTCGCCGGTGGAGGCACAAGCAAGCAATCGCGTATGCACGTTTTCTGGTTTACCTGCAATAACGCGTATTTCATTTAAAGTTGCGCTTTTCGTCTTTGAGTAGGCCTCAAACATAAATGGCGTAAACATAAAGCGAACAGTTTGATGCTTGCTCGTGTCTTTCGCCATAGTGAAAGTTAGTGTGTAGTTGGTATCTAACGAGATCGTATCAATATTATTCGGAACCACTCGAACAACAAGTTCACCATTCTCGTCAGATATAAATTGGTTGGCTCCTAATGTCTGCTGACCTTTAACCACCTCTAAAGTGAACAAGTCAGGGTGTGATAGGACAGCACTGACTTCTGCGCTTACAACTTCTCCATTATTGGTTGTTGTTGCTGTAAATTGCGGAAGATCGTCGCCGCACATCAGTGCCATGTCGTCCGATGGTGTGACGCTGAGGTTTAAGTCGTTCTCCGATGGAGGCTGCATGCTGCAATTCGGAACATCTTGAGGGGTGATTGGACAGACTTGGGAAGAGTAGTGACAATCAGCCTCGCCCAATCCACAGTATTGCGTGTATTTGTTGTCTTGTGCTTTCGTTTGTGCACTTCCTGGCGTTTGTTGGATTTCACCACAAACTTGACTAGGCTGATTTGGAGCGTTGTTGAAGTTCAATGTTTGGAAGTATTTAATTGCTGCGGTGGAACTATAGAATGAGCCACTTAATGTAGCTGACGATCCTACAGATTCAGCCGTACCATAGATCGACATATCTTTTATAATCAGAGATTTGTGCGCAGAAACATCACCGACGACAAAATGGTCTTGTAAAGGATGGTTTGTTTTTAGGTGTAGTGTTTCGCCTTGTGATTCGACCTTACCACAGATGTTTGTATTAAATATATTGGTCGTGCTGTGAGTCAAAATGTCACCAATAATGGTGTTGTACTCACCATTAATATGAAGGGCCTCACCTGTTAGCTCTATATCCCCATCGATGAGTACGTTATGCAGCTTTGTTGGATAAGCCGATAGAAGATCACCATAGATAACAGTGTGCTTGTTTTGGTAATCGTCGAGGTTTGATGCTTTCTCATTGTTAACCGTTAATCCGGTAGCGAGGGCGTGTAGAGAGATACGTTTATTGGGTTCACCAATTGTATTATTCCCCTCTAACACAATTCCATAATCTGCTTTTAATGTTATCTCTTTTTCCGGTAATGAGGAGACAATTTTATCACCAGCGGGTAGGACTAGTTTCCCTGTACAGCGATAAGTCGTGCCATCGCTTTCGATACTAAAACTCTTGTGTGAGCAAAGTTGACCTAACTCAGATAGATCTTTTACGTCATAAGTGGTGGCGTGTGAGGTTAGCGGTAAAAAAAGAACCGCAGTGAAAATACTGCAAAGACGCATCATCAAATGTCCTAATGAGTGGAACAAGATGGCATCAAGCGAGCGTGAGCAAATGCTCACTGAAATTGGAATAGCTGCGGTACTTTTTTGTTCTGAAGCCGCTTAGTTATTGAACTTTGGTTATTTTTTATTTCGTATGTCATACCAAAGTTTAGCGGCCTTATTACAACGTAAGTGTCAGGTTAGTTCAAGAGGCAAGTGTGATGTGTGTCGATTTATATGTGTAACTATTTGTTAGTTAAGGATAATAAGTAAGCATGTTGGTTCAGAATCAGGAAGGACGCGATCCTGATTCTGAACGTTTATAACGCTAGGCAGCGTGAACGATGAGTGGAGCCATCTGATATAACTCTTCTAGTATGGCTTTCGTTTGTCTCGAATACACCAGACAATCTCGATCGCCAACGAGCTGAATTGCTCTCACTTTACCTGCAACCAAACATTGCCTAATCGTGCGTAGAACCATTTGGATATCAATTTCTGACGCGCCATCAAGGCTGTTTTTGGTTTTTAGAGATCCAAGGTCGATACTAATGATTATTTGGTCGCAGTGGTCTAGGTAATTGCCGATCTGTTGCTTAACATTATTGCGATGACGAAAAGAAAACTCTTTCTCGGTCACCCAATCACAACCTTGATCTTCCGCGTATTCCCACGTTTCCTGCTTCGTCTCTTGCTCACTGACGCCAGCAAAAAACAATCGTACGTTTTGATAGCGAGAAAGAGCAAAATGAAATGCCGAGCCTAAACGTGGTTCAAGTGTTGGTTTCAAGTTCATGTCATGTCCAATATTTACCACACCCACTTCGTCTTGATAGGACACGACCACAGGTAACATGGACAAGATTGCCTCGGTACAGTTAGTTACTAAAACAGGAATTGAGTGGCGAGAAAGCGAAAGGCTTAATGCTTCCTGAAACTCGCCATTTTCCAGCTTGTCGTGGTTGAAGTGACCAAAGTTTTCAGCGGTTTCATGATCATGCTGTTGGTATAGCCAATCGCTAGCATTTTCCAAACTTTGATCAGCTAATTCAAACGCGCCCTTAGACATGGGTGGCAAATACTCACACACTGTCATAAAAGAAAAAGGGTAATGCTGCGGCTGTTTCACGGTGTGGTGGAGTTTATAGCGTTTGAAAAAGCTTAACATGATGAATTACCTTTCTGGTGGTAGTGCCCTTGCCGCTTGCAGTACATGTAAAATAATGCGCTGCTTATCCTTTTCGACTCGGTGGGCCGGAGCCATCACCGAGACTGCGCCAATCAGTTTGCTTCCTTTCATTACCGGTGCGCTAATACCTGAAACACCAGGGTCAATCTCAGAAGTACTGACGGCATATCCGTGTTTACGGATGGTTGTGAGCTCTTTTTCCCACTCGTCACGTCGGTGATCTTGATTAAAATATCTCAAGATTTTCTCGCATCGACTTTGAGGCATAAAAGCAAGCATCACTTTAGATGAGGCACCGCGCAGCAGAGGTTGACTTTGACCCTGGACGAAGCTGCAACGCAGCGCCTGCATACTTTCTTTCTGTCTGACACAAAGCGCACGATAACCCGCTGGTACCATATAAGCGGCCATTTCCCCGGTTTGTTGTACCAACCTAGCCAGTATGGTTTCGACCATGTCGAGCCCATGTTGCGCGGTCTCATAGCTGTGCATGAGTAATAATGCCGCCGGACCAACGACAAATGTCTTGTCGTGAACGCTTTCTTCGATCAAGTTCCACTCTTTAAGCAGTTTTAAGTGTCGGTAAAGGCTGCTTAAAGGAACGTTCAATTGCTCGCTTAGCGTTTTCGCAGAAACTGGGGACGGACTAACTGCAACTTGCATTAACAACTGCAGTGATTTTTCGTTTACCTGGTTAGCATTAGCTTTGTTTGTCGTCATGAGAGTGTTGTAACGTGTTGTAGGAGTTACGACAAATATAATTCTTAATCACTGAGAAAAGAAAAATAATTTTAATGGGTAATTCTTACATGATGAGAAACAGACAGGTAAAGACTTTCGCAAGTACCGATAGACATAACATGGTGTCGAATTAAAGTCTCAGGTTTGAGGCGCTTGATACTAAATTGGAACAGGAGTGAATAAGACATTGTTTAGTTTGCGGTATTACTCAGCGTTTCGCATACTGAGTTAATCCAAACAAATAATGTTAAAAAACGTGAGTTGCTAGCGGGTATCGGAATCGAGGTACCATCTCAGTAAATCGGTTTTATAAAAGGTTACTTTTATATGCTGAATAAGGCGATTTTTAAAAAAGCCATCATTTTTCTTCTGCCTATTCCCTTGGTTATTGGAGAGGTTTTGTATTTAGCTCGTGAAAGCGTGCAAAACAATCTCAATCATTTATTAGAAAAAAATGTGCAAATTGCAGATGAAATTTTATTCCAAATAGAGACAGAAAACCGCACGGCGTTGCTACACCCTGAACGATGTGAAGAGCTCCAGCAAAGCTTAATGTTTGAACGAGATATTGAAGAAATGCTCATTGTGAAAGAGGGAGTCATTACTTGTTCTTCGAAATTGGGAAGTATCTCTAAACCGTTAGCTGAGCACATCGCCTTTCCCAAGGGACAAACGCTAGCGCTTGGTAGTGTTGATAGCTTGTACGATCAGTTCTTGCTAGTGGTAACGGAAGGAGAGCGGGGTTATCAAGCCGTAACGATTATCGATCATGACTACTTTAATGCGACAATAGGGTTTAACAACGATTTACGCCTAAAACGCTCTGCGCTGTTTATCCATGATCAAGTTTCACCAGAAGGAGCATTAAGAGCGGGAAGTAATCCTATCGGTATCAAATCGTCGCAAATGTTTGAGTATGAAGCTTTGAGTGAAGCCAGCGATCTTTTCGTCAAACAGAGAACACTTTCCTATTTTTTGTACTCAATTCCAATTATTTTCGTGATCTACCTTTGCTTGTATGCGTTGAATAAGTTTATTGATCCTCATCGCAATTTGATACTGGATCTTAAAAGAGCGATAAAAAGAGGAGAGTTGACCCTGTATTACCAACCGCAAGTTAACGTTGATACCGGCCAGTTATTCGGGTTTGAAGCGCTAGTGCGATGGGAGCATCAAAGTAAGGGGTTCATTTCTCCGGATGAGTTTGTCCCTGCGGCAGAGCAAAGTGGATTGGTTTTTTTACTTACTGATTTCGTTCTGGATAAAGCGGCAGAGGACTTCAGTAAATTAGGCTTTGATCAGCCTGTCCACCTTGGTATTAACGTGCCGCCTGGTTATTTAGTTGGACCAAACGCGATCAGAAAAATTCAATTGCTCGACAGACAGTTGAGCCGAAACAAAGTCTCATTAGGGGTAGAGATAACGGAGCGTCAGCTCATTGATTCAGAGGCGAGAAAATGCATTGCAGCACTGCGAGTGCATGGTATTGATGTGCTGATCGATGATTTTGGAACTGGCCAAACCTCGTTAGCATTTCTACAGCACATGCGCATAGATTACTTAAAAATCGATAAGTGCTTTGTCGAAACCATTGGTATTCCTAGCCTTAGTGCTTCTGTCTTAAAAGCGATGGTTCACTTCGCGGAAGAATTACAAGTACAATTGATCGCTGAAGGCGTGGAAACCATAGCGCAAGCTGAACACTTAAAGCAGATGGGAGTGAGATATCATCAGGGATACCTGTACTCCAAACCATTACCTTATGAGCAGCTTGCGCAGCGAAGTCATTATGATTGGTAGACGTTAGCTCTATAACACTGAGCATTTTCATCAAACACAAACTCTAACTCATTTTTGATGCTATCTAAGCGATCTTCTTGGTAGTGAGACACATACAATAGTTGGCTTAAATTCTCTCTAGCGATGAGTTCAAGTGTGTTCTTAACTAACCGTCTACCCAAAAAATCTAACCCTTGATACGGCTCGTCCAAAATCAATAATGTGGGTTGTTTCACGATGGCTCTTGCAATCAGTAACAGTCGCTGCTGGCCGTACTCTAATTGCTTAAATGAGTTTTTTTTGTACTGGCTCATATGTAAGATATCGAGCCACTCGTTTGCAATATCCATCTCTTTGCGAGTTGGCTGGTTATACAACCCGATCGAATCGTAAAATCCTGACAAAATGACTTCTAATGCGCTGCAATTGACTCGATATTGGAGGTGTAGCGCTGAAGACACCATGCCGATATGCTGCTTAATTTCCCAGATTGTCTCGCCAGTACCACGCTTTTTACCAAAAATATCAATGTCATTGCTGTAGCATTGCGGATGATCGCCAAAGATCAATCCAAGTAAGGTACTCTTTCCACAACCATTTGGACCTTTGACCTGCCAATGTTGGCCCTTGTCTATGCGCCAGTTCAAGTCAGTAAAAATCTTCTTATCGGTGTATTCAACAGCCCCATTCTTTAGTTCAAATATTGGGTTGTTGAATGGCGTCGAGTGCTGATGCTGACGTATCAAGCTCATCATTTCTTCACTCTGTTGTTCTGACTGAGATTTAATTTGTCCAATGATTGGATGATTATCCCAACTGGACTTATCCATTGTACTATCAAGCTTTCCTGCACTGAAAAGCGCGATGCTATTGATCCACTCAGGCATGTCAGATTCGCGAGAGAAGGTTATGAGTAGTTGCACATTTTGAGAAAGCGAGTGTAAATAGCGAGCGAGAGCAGCTCGGTGCGCAATATCTAAGCCAGTAAATGGATTATCTAGTAATACTAAGTCAGGTTGTGTGGCTAAAGCTCGGGCGAGCATTACTCTTCTGGTTTCTCCGGTAGAGAGAACACGGAAGCCACTATCTTTAAGATGACTTAGGTCGAGATCATTAATTAGCTGTTCAGTTAAGTTGGTGTCTTGGCTCTGCTCTAGGATTAATGAATAAACAGTGCTCCCTTGGTCGATACGATCAAGAAAATCCGTATCATCCTTTTCTAATTCTCTTTCCAGTAATCGCTGTTGCTCTGATAACGACACTTGCGCAACGGACAGCCCATTTAGCTCAATTTCCCCACTATCTGGTGACATTTCATCACAAATAAGGTCTCCAAGCAGAGAGCCAATATCTCCATCCGCGCTGAATATCCCCCAAGACTGCTGAGTGTTAATTTTCCAATCGTCAATAAACAAGTGTGTCGTGTTTCTCTTAGCTGCAAGCTGACGAAAGTGAATAGTCATTGCGTTTGTCTTCCTTGTTTTCGTTTTAGTGGATTACTTATAACAATTTACGAACTCAGTACGGAAGCGCTTTTGTGTATTAATTTTGAACAGTGCTCAGTCTTGTGCATATTAACGAAGCCTTGTATTAGAGGATAAAAATGCGACTAGAGTCATTAAGTAACAAGTAAACTTGTCAATAATTTTGTTTTATTTTTGAATCAACCTATCATTATGCATGTATATGTTATGCTGATAAATTCATATTTGCCGTTTGTTAATTAATCAATGTAAGGACACATGTTTATGAGTGAAACGGAATACGATTACCCCTCGAGTTACAGCCTAGTTTCCATTACCGATACCTCCAGTTACATCAAATATGCCAGTGAAAACTTTAATGAAGTCGCGGGGTTTGATGAAGGGGAGCTTATCGGTAAACCCCACAATGTTGTGCGTCATCCTGATATGCCAAAACAGGCTTTTAAAGATTTATGGACTCACCTGAAAACTGGCAAACACTGGATGGGAATGGTCAAAAATCGACGTAAAAACGGCGGCTATTATTGGGTTGACGCGTTTGCTTCTCCTATAAAATCTAATGGTGAAGTTGTGGAATACCAATCAGTGAGATTTAAACCTGAGCGTATACACATCCAGCGAGCGGAAAAAGCGTATTCGAAGCTTCGAAATAATCGTAAGCCGTGGAAAATGTATCTTCCTCGTACACGTTTGTGGATGAGATCGGCCTTCTTCCTTTTAATTTCAAACCTTATTGGCTTACTCATTCTACAAATGAATCAATCACCAGTGATAGCGTTTGGCGTTGTTGCGTTACTTTCCGTTTTCTCTATTTATGTATTAACCAGACCAGTTGAGAAGCTCGCTAAACAGGCTAGGCAAGACTTCAACAATCCACTCATGGAATATATTTATTGCGGAAGAATCAACGATCTGGCTGAGATTGAGCTGGGTATGAAGATGCGTAAGCAATTTGCCAATGCGCTACTGGGGCGCGTTGGCGTGTCTGTAAAAGACTCTTGCGAAGAAACGCGCGCAAGTGCTAACAGTGCTGCGACAAATAGCCAGCAAGTGACGGAGAACTTAAGCGCACAGAAAGTGGAGATTGACTCGGTCGCAACAGCGGTCAACGAGATGCAAGCCTCTTCATCTGAGATATCAAATAATGCTCAAGCGACCGCCGAGGCTACGTTAGAAGCGCAAAATACGATGATAGACAGCCGTAGCGTTATCGATAATGTTAACCAATCGGTTTTAGAGTTGGTTGATGAGCTCGGCGAAATATCTAAAGTGGTCATACGTTTGAACCAACAAACCGAGCAAATTGGAACCGTTGTTGAAGTCATCAACGGTATTGCCGAACAAACTAATTTATTAGCGTTGAACGCTGCAATTGAAGCCGCGAGGGCAGGCGAACAAGGCAGAGGGTTTGCCGTTGTAGCAGATGAAGTGAGAACCTTAGCTAAAAGAACTCAGGAATCGACAACAGAGATTAAATCGGCCATTGAAGGAATTCAAAATGGGAGCAAATCAGCGGTTTCTGCGTTAGAGAAAGGTAACGAAATGTCGACCGGAACGGTAACATTGTTAGGTACTGCTTTGGATAGCATTCAACAACTGGAATCCCTTGTTCAAGACGTTGTCGAACGAAACCAACAAATTGCGGTCGCGATAGAAGAGCAGGTTTATGTAACGGATGAAATAAATGAAAACATCCAGTCGCTTAATTTAAAGTACAGTGAATCGTATGAACTGATGACTGAAACGAATCATATGAACACCAAAGTGCAAAATTGCACCAATGACCTGTCTGAAATGATTAAAAAGTTTGCTTAAACTTTAGAAAATCGAAGTTAAAAGCCCGCTAAACATTAGCGGGCTTTTAACTGGAATATAGTGAAGTGCTGGATTCGTTTACGAGCGAGGATTTCTAAATCTCGTCTTTGTAAGAGCTAAAACGACGAAAGCTCGCAATAAATGCGAGCTCTCTAAATAAGTGGCGGAGAGATAGGGATTTGAAAACTATCCATCACTCGAACATAAAGAAACAAAAGCCTTTAATAACAATGTGTTAAGTCTATTTGGCATGAGAGTTAATTGACAAATTCTGCCTAAACTGTATCAAAACTTCGTTACATCTACAATTTATATGTAACCAAAAAAAAGCGCCCCAAATTGGGCGCTTCATTTCTGAACTCTTATCTAAAAAGTATTTTCTGCATTGCGCTGTTCTAGCGACGTAAGACCACGAGAATAGTCTTTCCAATGTAGGTAATACTCTTTAATAGTTGTAGTGTTGTTGTGACCGACATATTCTGCGGTCTCCTCAAATGACATGCCGCTTTCAATGCTATTTGTTATGAAAGAATGACGTGCTGGAGCAACCCCCCTTGGTTTTACTCCTGCTTTCTCGAAGTACGGAGCTAGGGCGAGAGATAGTTTCTTACAGTCACCCCAGCCTTGCCCCTCAGTATTCGTGAACACGAATTTCTCTGTGACGGTATTGTTATTAAGATGATAGGTAACATCTCTTTTGTACGGCTTTTGAAGCATTTGATTCAAAACCTCTTCTGATCTAGACGTTATTGCTAGATTCCGTTTGGAACCATTTGTCTTCGGTGCTTTCATATTGTCTAAAGCCATGGACTTATTAATTTGAAGCCTTGAGGTATCTCGGTTGTACGAGCTTTCAGTAAGAGCTATTAGTTCGCATGGGCGTAATCCCTCCCGCGCTGCTAATAAAAGCGCTTCAACAACTCCGCTACCATCAGCCACTGCTGCAAGTGCTTTTAGTTCATCCTTCGTGTAAGGCAGTACGAAATTAAGGTCATCTTTAGCGTAAAGCTTGACCCCATCATCGAATGGATTGCGACGTAACTCTCCAGTTTTAACATGGTGAACAAACAGTATGTTCAATATCGTTCTTATGTTTTTACGCATTTTCGTGTTGTAACCACTTCCTCTGCTGTGTGGCACATTTGGAAGAACTTCATTTAGAAACTCTTCAATGTCATATGCGGTAACATCTTTGAGCAATTTCTTGCCCATAAATTTCGTAACTAGGTTTAGATTACTGCGATAGCCAGCCTTCGTTGTTTTTGCCAAGGATGTATCATTTTTAATCAACTCACGTAGTCGACGTGCAGCTGTTCTAATCGTGATCCTAGTTTCGCGTTTGATAGTCATGTCGTTTTACCTGTTTTGTTTGAAGACGAGATGACTTTAAAAGTTGACAGGCTGCCAGAGCAAATTTGGTAATAAAATCAGCCATTTTTGATCAACTGTTGAAACACAGTGTTTTACAAATGCAACACCGTCATGTGAAGCGTTCAAAAAACGCACAGATAGAGGCTTTCTCTGCTTGACGAGGAAGCACCTACTTATCTGTGCTTCCAAATTTAGGGAGGTGATTTCTTTCATCGTAGTTAGATAAGAACCCATTACGGACAGAAAACAAAGGGGCGCTATCTTGCCCCTCATAAGTTGCTTAAAGCCTACTACTTATAATCAGGATGAATCAGATACCCCTTAACAGGCTTTAGGGATTTCTTCGTAGTTATCATTGCTTCCTGTAGGTAGCCATGCTTGACTAATGTTTTGATCGCCTCGTCGCGTTGCTGAGCTGTTTTAAGGTTTTTCCAACATTTTTGCGATAAGCTGTGTTTCGTAAACTGGCCATCTAATTTGGATAAGCGTGACAGCAGCACCTGCGCTGGACTATCAACAGCATGATTGTCTTGCGCTGAAGCAATAATGCGAAAGGCATGAGAGCGAAGATAACGCATCCAAACCATTGCCTGAGAGATACTTTTCGTTCCAACAACATTACTCGGTTTAAAGGGTTTGTGTTTTGGCGTGTTCGCCGCCTCTTCGACCAAATGAAATATCATCGCAAGCTTTGCACAATGTTCTAACCTTTTAACGTGATAGGACTCCAACATTGGCGGGCTATTAAGTTCGTCTCTAACCGCCTCTTCAGACCATTTCGTCCATTTCTTCTGTGCTAGAGGAGAAAACTTGAGCACTATTGGATCAAGAGGTGAGTCCAACTGAGCCAGTTTAGCGAATACATAATGTACGGATTTAATTGCTTGCTCAGAGACTTGATGATCGGTTAGAACTCTCTTGGTCTTCGTCGGTAAGACTGACATTTGTAAGCAACGTTCGAGAAAGCCATCATTTTGATGTCCCTCAATAGCCGATTTGATCAGCGGCTTAAGCATGTCAGGTTGAATACCACCTAATAGACCAATAAAAAGCTGTGGAAGAATCACATCGTCACGACTTACACGACGGATGACATAAGAGTTACGCTGACCGGAATAGCCCTCAAGATAAACTGATCTTTCATGGCTTCGGTTTTGCTGGTTAAATATATTCAGCAATCCTGATAACTCATCTCGAACAATCGTTAACCCTGACAATGATGTCTGCGCGCACATAGTCAGAGCTTCGATTGTACTATCATTAATATAAACCTCCTTTTGGTCAAAAATTGGTGGCTCAATGAGGTCAGCTAATTGCTCTGCGATGTTTAGCAATGCTGTTTCATTGCCTCGCTCTAGAGCATCCTCTAGTTCTTGCTCTAACTCTCGACGAGCGATATCAAAACGCTTCTTCTTAACCGCATTGATTGCTGAGTTTCGTTTGCCGATTGGGGCGATAACTTCTTTTTTCACCTTATCAACAAAAGAAACTGCAGCACTCATGGCTGGTGTTTTTTTCTCAGAAGCCTTCCCTACTAGTAGTGCCCAGAGTATACAAACTACTCTCCAAGTATCATTTTTCTTCGGCTCAATCTCGACATTGCTACCAATGATTGAAGCCAACATAGTGATGAGAGAGACTGCTAGATAGTCAGGTGACATATCATCAATGCTGAATGCCTTTTCTCGTACAAATGCACGGATAGATTTAGGCAACATTTCGTCACGAAGTTTTAGTGCAGGAGGTAAATCATCTTCTATCAATGCTCGAGGGCATTGCCACTCTATAGGTATTCCATCCCCACCTGCATTGCCTGCATTCCCTGCGAGAAACTTGTTGGAACTATCTTCATCTACCGTATCGATGAAGGGCAACTCCAATTGATCCTCATCCCGTTCAAAAGGCGAAAAAAGAGGACTCTCATTTGAGTAATTAAGTTTAGTCTCCGAAACTGATGTTTTAGGTTCTTCTAGCTCGATGTTGGGCAGCTCAAGCTGGACTGCAATCTTCATATTATTCATATGTTCTTTCTTTCGAAAAAAATTCATTTATTTCTGAGAACAAAGCAAGAGTTCGACGAAAGAAAATTAAGTATGTCCTTATATCTGATTGAAATTACGGAAAAGATTTTTTTGGGGAGTTAAGAGGGCACTCCCTCTTGCAAGCGGGGAAACCTACGTACGCAGTACGTGTGAGGTTTCCCTATCTTGACTACGTCTTCTAATTTGTAAGGTTTTGTTCTGTAAAAAATAATTTGTATAGTTAAGAAAAAATGCTGAGAAACTGGACAGTAACCACCGAGGCTACACGAGATGTGATGGCAAGAGAGCATTACTTAATCAATGAAAGTCACCGTAACCATAAACATACAGAGAAGATCATCAGTATCTTTGGTTCGGAAACACAGTCATTAAACATTTTGCGAAACTGCGAACGATATAAATTAAAACAGGCATCCAAAAGACAAGGGGGAAGACCTCCGACTGAAGCCGTGGAATTTTGTCTTACATTGCCTAAGGGAATTCGTCCAACCCAACAGCAATGGCGTCAAATTCTCAACAAGTTGATGTTTACCCTAGCTATTCACCTCGACGTTCCTACAAGTAAGCTCGCTCCGATTGTTCGGGCTGTTCTTCACCAACAAAATCATGATGTGGCAATTAAAGGTACTGGCGACCACATGCATGTTGTGATTGGAAAGTTTACGAATGACTTAATTTATCTTGCTGAGCTTCAGCGTAAGTCTGCGACACGTTTACTTAAAACAGCTTATAACAACGCTGTTTATGACGTTGTTGGAATCAGCCACAAATCTTATAGGCTGCAAAAAGGCTACGATGGTATAGCTAAAAAGCGAGCGCCCAGCTGGAGTGTGAAAGCCGCCCGTAAGCAAGAAGTGATAAAACAGCAAGAGCGCCAGTTAAAACGAATCATTGCTCAGGCTAACAAATGGCTCAGTGCCTTTGATACAAACGATCAAAAGCAAATGAACAGGCAATATAACCGTCTATGTGAAGAGCTGAGTCACTTAGAATCAGCCAACAGTGAAACGCAGGACATGTTCGATTTTATGCAGCAATTAATTGGTAAAATAGAGGCTAAAGGGCATTTACAGTTAGGTGAGCTACATATCCGAGCACCTAAAATTTAGTCTATAAATTCGTCATTCTTTGCTACTTTTGGACTGAAGCTTCTTAAACAAATAACTTAATGGCATCAGCTCGTATGATCGAAAGTGTCTTCAAAACCATAAACGTTTATATGGCATGTACTTATCGAGCTCTAAAACGTTTTAAGTTATGAAACACAATACAATAACCTACCGAAAATCTCTCACAATGTTCTCTATCCAGTTGAGGTATAGCCTCACTTTGCATGTTTGATAGTAGTGCAAATGAACAGAAACAACGAAAGCTGATACTCAATCATCGCAGAGCTTGGAGGTAGACATTGTGGCCAAGAGAGTTAAGTTCCTCTAAAGTTTCTCGTAGTTTACCGTCAATCACAATGCCAAAGAGCTAACGTTGGAATCGAAAAGTTCATCACGCATAGTGCATATCCTTTTTTGATGAGGGTAGGAGTTTTTTAAATGCATCTTGAATCATAACTGTAGAATTGAATATGATGTAGTTTGGATTTCAATAAAGTAGACAACTAAATGAAATTGCTTAATTTTCAAGCTAGCTCAGTGCATGGCTATATGGACTTCAACATAAACTTCAATACTGATGTTAATTTCCTTATCGGTCCCAATGGTTCAGGCAAGACAACCGCTATCAAAATCATAAAGGCGATGTTGACTCCCAGCCCAGAATTCTTTTCACAGCTAAAGTTCGGCTACTGTGTTTTAGAGTTTGAACGCAATAGGAAACAAAACTTCATTGAAGTTCGTAGCGAAGGTTCAATGTTGACGTTTTTGTACAACAATGTATCAGAACACATACCTAAAGAGCATTTAGATAAAGTTCATCAAGATTTGATAGAAAATGGTCGTCCAGATATCAAAGAGTTTTCTGGGGATCTATTTGAAAGGATCCGCCGCCTACCAACTCCAATATTCTTAGGTGTTGATAGAAAGCGTTCATTATATGATGAACCTCTTTTATCAAGGCAGCTTTGGGCGAGAGAAGCATGGGCTGCGACTACGTCAACAAGAAGACAAAAAGAGCTTAGAAACTCCGTTCTTTTGGACGCTATGACTGAAACTCAATTCATGATTCAAGAGGCATACAAAGGTATCAGGAACTTAGAAAAAAAACAGCTTAATGTTCTAAGAGATAATATTCTTAAGTCTTCATTCAAATTTGTAACATTTGAACCAGAAAGCTTATTCGAAACGAATGACCTTCCTAGTAAAGCTTCGATATTAATGAGAAAGAAAACTGAAATATTACGTGTACTTCATAAAATTAGTGATGTAGATACATCAATCACTGAAGAAGTGAATGTTTTCTTCTCTAAACTTGATAATTTGCTACAAGACTTGAGAGACTCAAACGACGACCATGGCTTAAACTTTAATTGGTTAATGAATCAAGCGCTTATTGGTCGTATTTCAGATTTAGTTGAAGTAATAGATTCGTATGATAAAAAAATAGCCGAAATATATGAACCAATAGATAGGTTTATTGATACGTTAAATCTATTTTTTAATGATTCAGGAAAATCGATCTCTTTGGATTCAGTTGGAAGATTATTTGTATCATTAGATGGTTCAAATAGAAAAGTTGAGGTTGATTGCCTGTCCTCTGGTGAAAGGCAAATTTTAGTCATAGTGGCACAGGTTTTGTTTAATAAATATGGGAGCACTCTATCAACAAAGAGAACAATAATAATTATTGATGAGCCAGAGTTGTCCCTCCATATGCGTTGGCAAGAAATGTTTTCGGAGATAATACTCAAAGTAAGCCCTCAAACGCAATTTATTCTAGCCACACACTCTCCAGATATAGTTGGAGAGTTAACAGATAAGTGTAAACAAATAAGAATTAAAGGTTAAATTTTGGGCTTAGAAAGAAAGTTAATATCCAAAAGGGCAAAGGCGGTTTTTTATACTGAGTACAATGATATTGATATATTCATCGAAGATACTGCCGTTGGTTACAAGAAATTATTTAATAAATTGATTTCTCGATACTT
This sequence comes from Vibrio sp. Vb0937, assembly GCF_033338855.1. NCBI lineage: Bacteria > Pseudomonadati > Pseudomonadota > Gammaproteobacteria > Vibrionales > Vibrionaceae > Vibrio > Vibrio sp. Vb0937. Next base: position 749,463 of record NZ_JAWOTK010000001.1, read on the forward strand.
TAAAGACGAGTTTACTATATCAGATATATTCCCATTGGGAGGGCGAGATCAAGTAATAAAAGCTTGTAAAGATGACCAGATAGCTAGAGGTAGACCCCGTATTTATATAGTTGATGGTGACCTTTATTTGCTAACTGGAGAGCAACAAACTCTCAAGGGATTGTATGTTCTGCCTCGTTACTGTATAGAGAATCATCTAATATGCCCTAACTCGATAACCCACTTACTTGAAGAAGAAGATCCAGATAAGGATTATGAACATCTCGCTCAGAAGTTGGATTATGAAGGGTGGATTCAATCTACAAAAGATAGTTTACTCAATCTATTTGTAGAGTATGCAGTGGCAAAGAAATTAACTCCTCATTTACAAACGGTACAATATGGATACCGTGGATTAATTAGTTCGGGTGACGGTAGTGTTGACAACGATAAAGTTGAACAGAGGATTACTCAATTATCAACTGAAGTAAAGTCTATTGTAACAAAGGAAGAATATGATATGACTCGAGCAGATATATCATCAAAAGTAAACTATGCTAATGAAGATTTATTGAAGTACGTTTCAGCTAAAGATATTCTTTTTCCTCTTCTCATGTTAAGAATGCAACGTACAGTTAAATTCAAAGTGCCAAATCTAACAGTAAAACATCGATTGTCAAATACTTGTCCTGTAGATACATTTGAGGGACTTAAAGACCATATTAATGCAGCATAGATAATTATCTTTTCTTCTCCGTCATTACAATAATGGCGGAGATGTCGCCTAAATAAAACTCAATGCAGCTAATAATGTTTGCAACTCAAATTTAGAGTATACATGATTAATATCACAACAACTATTAATTATATAGCTCTTTAATTATAAGGTGTTTAGACTATATAATTTACTGCCGATTTCTATTTTACAATAAAATCCAATCCTATGTAACTTGGCTGTTGAGGAAAATGACTAAAAGTAAGGGGCACACTAGTCCATAAGAAAAATTAATTAATCTAGGATCATTTAGTAACTTTATAATTATCGTTCATAATGTCAAGATTGAAAAGGATGAAGAAATTAGTGAGCTACATTAAGAATAAAAAATTTGTATTAATGAAAAATTTTTGTATTTTTAAGAAAAAACATGGACAAGAATTTACAGAGTTCCTTTGAGAAGGCACTACTCGGCGATAGAGAGATCAAACATACACTCATACTTAATCAGATTGAAAAGATTTGCATAAAGACAGGTTTAATATCCCAATTGGATGTTTTCACAAAGTCAAAGCGACATAAATGGCTAGTTGATGCAATCGAAAGTCACATTGTCAGTGCTGAATTGCTACAAGAGGTCATATTCAAGCATGAAGATTCTGATAATCATGAAGAACTGTATCGGTCTGTTGTTCGCGACATCGCAGAAAGGTTACTGAGTCATCAAAAACCTTTTCCTCGACAATGATAGCCAATAACTGGGTGTCAAAGAAGACACCCCTATCATTCTATCTAATACCATGAATATTAATACGATTTATAGTGATTTGAAGTTGAGCTAATTCAACTCGCTTCCCGTATCTGCCATAAGTTAGCGTAGGTTTTGTGTGACCAACAAGATCTGCGACAACATGTTCAGAGATATCCATTTGTTGTAGCTCATCAATAAAAGTATGTCTAAAGCTGTGTAAGGTCGGACGATATGATGCCATATATCCCAATTCATCCAGAACCTTGCTGAAGCGGTTGATAAACGCCTTAGACCAGTCCATGTTTGCTCCCATCGGTTTAAAACTGAACAACTTAACTTGCCCACTTTCATATCTTGTTTGAGCATATCGGAGAAAACCGTACTTAATCAAAATAGGGTGTAGTGGCACTAAACGCTTTGCTGATGCCGACTTCAATCGTTTACCCGAACCATTGTCGTTAATATCAATACACCAGATATCATCGATACATTTAATATCCCGAGTATCTAGCTGACAGACCTCTGATACACGAGCCCCGGTATATAAAAGCAATTGAGGAAGCCAATAGTCCTCCAGTTCGCTTTGTGTTAGTTCCAAACCTTTTTGTGGAGCTCTCAAACTTCGATGAGCAAACAAATTTATCAACTGTTGCCTTGACCATCTCTGACGCTGCTCAGAAGCTTTGATCTGTTTACGCTGCACGGTGACGCCTTCAAAGACATTCTTACTTATGTCCTCCCTTTGGGATAACCACTTGTAGAACTGTCTTACTGCAGCCAAGTATTCAACGACTGACTTTTCAGCCTTACCAGCTCTGAGAAGTTCATCCCTGAACATCATGGCAAGCTTTGGCGTCGCATCATACACATGAACTTCAGAGAACTTGATAAACGATTGAATTCGGGATTCTAGTTGCTGGATAGAGCGCGGCAAAATCCCTGTAGATTGTTTGGAATGGATAAAATCATCCAAAACTCTCTGGCTTGTGATTCGTTCATCTGACAATTTTCGTTTTTGTGCAGGGGACGCAGGTTTGGCAGGTATGCCCCCTGAGTAAACACTAGTAATTGCAAAGGTGCTCTTGCGAAGACGAGCCAATTCATACTTTAAGTGCTTGATTACCAGTTGAGGATCATCAGCTTCAGAGCATGATGCAATATGGGCTCGAATATGACTGATGACAATCATTAAACGATCTATCGCAACAGTACGTTGCTTAGTATTTAAGGAGAAACGAAGTTCTTTGGGAAAACCAAGAGATATTCGTTGTAGAGAAAAGCAGTAACGCGCGTAGTAAGTTGAGTTGCGGTCTTTAAGTAGGAACATGATCGTATCACTTGTACGTGTCATGCCAAAATTTAAACACAAAGAAAAAGCCCGAGCCTTTGTATATCAAGGGCTCGGGCTTCATAAATATGGCGGAGAGATAGGGATTTGAACCCTAGATACGCTATTAACGTATGCCGGTTTTCAAGACCGGTGCTTTCAACCACTCAGCCATCTCTCCGTTGTGGGCGGTATAATAAGGAGCATAGCCCGACTTGTAAAGTGCTGAATTATAATAGAAGTACTGTTTGCTTGTTTTATGATCACTGATGTGATGTTGGACAGTTTGAAAACGGAGTGAAAAAGGGACAAAAAGTACCAATTTATAGAGTTTTTACTTTATATTGGCGCACGTCAATAAAATGGTGTTTTATTGTTATCTTGCTGATATATAAGACATAACATGCTTTTAGGGTACATGTGTTCGCCCGAAAGTATTTGCAAGACTTTGTGAACTAATTCAAAATTAACTGGTATAGCCAGTTGTGCTTAGAATTCTTAAGGGTGTTTATGAAGGTCACAAATCTATTTAAAGACAAAGTTGATGCGATTTCTGCTCATCAATCCGAGTTTATGAATTGGATGTCTCCAACGTTACGCGATTATTGGAGTGACTTTTTGGGGAAAGCTCAAAATAGCTTTCTTTTCTCAAAAGTTCGTGATCACCAGCAGCCAGCCGTCAACGAAGAAGTTGCACCTCAACCTGCACCGATCGTAATGGCACCTGAGGCTCAAAAGCTTTATGACGAGTTAAGTGAAAAAATTGGCGAAGTTATTCACACTGGTGATTGGGTTCATGTGTCTCAAGAACGTATTAACCAATTTGGTGCGGTAACGGAAGACATGCAATGGATTCATACTGATCCAGAGCGTGCTTCAACTGAATCTCCATTTAAGACAACTATCGCTCATGGCTTTTTAACATTAGCATTGCTGCCTAAACTGACGGATTCAGTCGATCCAGACAAGCCAATGTTCCCAACAGCTAAAATGGTAGTTAACTTGGGTTTAAACCAAGTCCGTTTCCCTTACCCTGTCAAAGCAGGCAATAATGTTCGTGCAGTCAGCACGTTAACAAAAGTAACGCCAATCAAAAAAGGTTTGGAGATTGAGCGCGAAATTAAAGTGGAAATTGAAGGTATTCGTCGACCTGGTGCGGTTGTGGTCTCTGTAATTCAACTGCATTTCTAATTCCGAAACCGGATAGAACACGACATAGTAAAAGAGAGCATCAAGGTGCTCTCTTTTTCATTTTTACTGATTAAAGTTTTTTACTGGCGTATAACCGTAATCTGCAATCGCTTTTTGTCCCTGCTCTGAACGAAGGAAAGCGATAAAACCTTTACCTGCATCGCTAATCTTATCTACTTTGTATAGCACTAGGAATGGTCGCGCCAACTTGTACTTATGATTGCTAATGTTTGTCGAGGTTGGGTCAATACCATCTAACTGAATCGCCTTGATCGAGCGATCTACTGACCCTACAGAGATAAAACCAATGGCGCGAGTGTTATGGTTAACAATGGTTTTTACCATGCTGTTGCTGTTTACAACCAAGTTGTTTGGGCTGATATCCGAGACAAGGCGATCATTAACGATTTTGGTCAGTCCCAGCAAGCTTTCGAAGCTGTAACGTGAACCTGAAGACGCTTCTCTAGTAACCACCGCGATAGGCTGATCTGCGCCCCCGACCTCTTTCCAATTCTTAATCTTACCTTTGTAAATATCAAACAGCTGTTGCTGAGAAAGGTTTTCTACAGAGTTGGTACGGTTTACAACAACAGCGAGGCCATCATAAGCGATAGGGTATACATTGAGATCTTCACCTTTTTCGCTTTCAGTCAGATAGCGAGAGCTCATGCCTATTTCGGCTACTCCTTTATTGACCATGGTGATACCAGCACTCGAACCAATGCCCTGAACAGCAACGTAATCGTCTGGGTGTGTTTTGTTGTATTCCTCAGCAAGTACATCCATCACACGAGCAACCGAAGTTGAACCCGAGATGTTGATTTCTTTTGCAATGGTAGGGAGGGAGACTGCTATGGCCAATAACGTCGCCACAGTAAAACGTAACATATTAAACTCCATATACGGGATAAAGCAGAGTTTATGATATTGCGTTCAGGTTACACTTTTGTGAACTGTTAGCGCTAAACAGGGGAATTGTTTCTAGTCAAGAGGTGATGGAGCTAGCGTTTCCAAGTGGACTGAGATGATAATCTGGGCAAATGATAATATAGCTATCTTATACTTGAGTTAGGTAGATAACTACCATCGGTGATGATGTAAAGGTTATATACTAGGATCGGCAGCTCTAACTATCATCCATCGGGAGAACGTTGATGTCAGTGTCCCAAATGGCGACAAGTCGTTTATACAAATCAGTTCAATCGCTCTGCTCTGCGCGTAATGCTAACTTGCCTGTCGAACAGGGCAAGTGCCTCTATGAGCTAGTAGAAAATGGCGTTGAGCTTCATCGGGCGCATTTTCTCCTCGACTCCCAGCATAGCGAGTATACTTCTCCCGTCGCGAAGATCATGTTTGATGAGGACAACCAACTTTGGTATTTCTATGTTCCCACATATCACAACGAGCTGTTAAGGTGGGTGCCTTATAAGCCACTTCCATTTAGCCGAATGCTTGAGGACTTACTCAACGAATTGGAGCGTGATCCTCAAGCGTGTTTTTGGGAATAGGGTGAGCCCAACGGATGCGAATGCCGACATGATTTATACTTTAGGCTTAACGACTTGGTTTCTAAAGTCTTTGGGGGTCATGTTGTAAACGGATTTAAATGCTGTACTGAAATGCGCTGCACTTTTAAAACCAGACTCAAACGCTATTTCTGTTATTGATTTTTCTGACTTGCGCAGTTGGGTTGCTGCGAAGTTTATCCGTTTCACCTTTAATATCTGAGAAAACGAAAGATCATCTGCGGCGAGGCGACGTTTTAAGGTTGCGATGGACATGCTCATATGAGCCGCTAAGCCTTCTAGCGTGATGTCTTTTTCAATATTACCCTCAATGTACTTAATGGCTTTTTGAGAGTCGCTCAGGCTACTTGCATCATCTATGATAGATAGGATGTTTGGCTCTACCTCAACCATCAACGACAGCAATGCCATTGCGATATGGCTTTGTGTGTAGTCTGGAGCATTGCGACTCGCTAACTTAACCAACATGTCCTTCAATTGTGCTACTTCGCTACTGGATTGCGTTGAAAAAGGATAGAAGCGCCTTTCTTCCGTTTTGGAACGTAGCATCGGGTGCGCTTTCTTAAAGTCACAGAATATATTTGGATTGAAGACTAAAGCCAGTGCTTTAAAGCCTCCGTCACTAGAGACGGCTTCTGCACTGCTCAGATCTGCGGAGTTATAGAGTGTGAAATCTCCGGCTTTAAGTTCAAATTGCTCGCCATTAGGTTGATGAACTAATAGGGCACCTTCTTCAACAATATATAACCCATTATGTGTTGCAGTGTAACGCTCACTTTTGCGCGCAGAGAAGTGATTAAAGCGAATGATCTCAATGTTCGGCATACTCTTTCTTATCGTTTTACATAACAAATAAAAAAGGCGCTCAATAGAGCGCCTTTTGACTTCATTCGGTATTATTCACTTACAGTCTGTTCTGTTTGTGCTGCTGGTTGTTCAGCGAATACCTGGGTTGGCTTTGCAACTAAACTGCGGTTTTCTTGGTTTACGTCCGTAAGGACAATTTCCAATGTATCCCCAAGTTTGTATACGACCTCTTTATCGATAGAGATGGTACCGTTGTCGCCATTGCACTCAATTCTTTCTTTATTATCAAGAATTAGTGCACCAGGAATAAAGGCTGCTGCGCCATTTTCGAGAAGTCGGACACGTGCGCCTGCACGATTAATATCGAAAATCTCACCTGTGAAACAAGTTTTCTTGCTCGGCTCATCAGCAAGCGTACGTGCATATAGCCAATCTGAGACATTTCGCTCAGCGATTTTATGATGTTTACGATGTAGAGCTAGCTCTTCGCCTACTTGGTCATCTGGTTTTTGTACGGGTTCTTTACCAAGGATGACGGCCTTCAACATACGGTGGTTGATCATATCACCGTATTTACGAATTGGTGATGTCCAAGTTGCATAGATGTCTAAACCCATTGCGTAATGAGGCAGAGGCTGATTACCCACTTCACTGTATGCTTGGAACTTACGAATACGGTTATCTAGGTAAGACGTTTCTTGAGCAGCCAACCAGCGGCGCAATGCAGCAAAGCCTTCTAGTGTAGCAATAGACTCCGCTGTGAACTCCAACTGGCCTTCTGGATTGACAAGTTGAACCACTTCTTCAATCTTCTCGTTCTTGATACCAGCATGCGTATTGAAAACACCTGTTTCAAATTTATCGCGTAATGTACGACCTGCACAGATGTTTGCGGTAATCATGGATTCTTCAACAAGGCGGTTTGCACTGCGGCGCATGTCTGCGTGGATAGCGATTACATCGTTATCTTCACTGAGCTCAAAACGGTAGTCAGGACGATCAGGGAAGACCACTGCGTTTTTCTCACGCCATTCAGCGCGAGCAAGAGAGAACTCATAAAGATCACGAACGATGGTCGCGATCTCTTCAGATGGCGTCCATGCTTCAGAGCTGCCGTTTTCTAACCAATCAGACACGTGATCGTATGCTAGGCGTGCATGTGATTTGATGTTTGCCGCGAAGAATTTAATATCGTCGCCAATCACACCATCTTTACTTACCGTTACGGTACAGCAAATAGCAGGGCGGGTTTCACCTTCAATCAGAGAACATAGGTTGTCCGCTAAATCGCGAGGTAGCATCGGGATGTTGCGTCCTGGAAGATAAATAGTATAGCCACGCTCACGCGCTACTTTATCCATTTCATCTTCAGGTGTGATGTAGGCGGTTGGGTCCGCAATAGCGATGGTGAGTTCGAAATCGCCAGATACAGTTTTCTTCGCGTACAGCGCATCGTCCATATCTTTAGTCGATTCACCGTCGATAGTGACGAATGGAACATGAGTCATGTCTACGCGTTCTAGCTCCGCGTCGTCTTTCAGTTCCCAGTTATCGATGCCTGCTGGCTCAGAGTTTGGTAGATCGTTTTGAGCAAGCGTTACCCACCAAGGCGCAATTTTATCATTCGCGTCAGTGATTTTTTCAGAAATTTCTACGAAGAAAGAGTTATCGCCTTTTAGAGGGTGGCGAATAAGATGTGCGACAACCCAATCACCTTCGGCGAACTCGTCAGGTTTTAGACCTTTCTTTAGTTTCGCTTTAAGAGATAGCTTTTTAAGCTGTGGGTGATCAGGTGCTACGTTGAGCTTGCCTTTGAACATTTTTACTCGACCAATAAAGCGAGTCACGGCTTGTTCCAGCAGCTCTTGTGGCTCTGCAACTTCGCGTTCATTTTCGGTGCGGATAATGGCGACGACTTTGTCACCGTGCATGCACTTTTTCATGTACGCAGGCGGGATGAAGAAGCTCGTCTTACTGTCCACTTCCAAAAAGCCAAAGCCTTTATCTGTGGCTTTTATTGAGCCTTCTTTTTTAGGCAGGTTTTCTTGGATTTGCTGCTTAAGCTGAGCGAGTAGTGGATTATCTTGAAACATCTTTTCTTAAATTACCTATGGAGTTGGGCACACTATAATCATTGCGAGCTATTATTACTACCTGTGGAGCGTAATTTCGCCGTGAATTTTGCCAATTTAACCACGAGAAATTGGCTTAAATATTGATGAAATTCTCATCTGTGAGTTACGCGAATCTACGGGGAATGGTAGGGTTGGTGGAAAAATATGCTAAAAATACCATTGTTGAGAATAAATTGTGATGTAATTCAATTTTTTCTGGATTTTTTTATGCTTTTAAGGAATAATCCGCCTCCCTTAGTCGTCCCTAATGGCTTATCGCGGTTGTGTACTGTGCTGTGTTCCCGTCTGAATGGAATCAGTATCTGGATGGATCAGTATCGAATTGGAAGAGCATATGGGACTGTTTTTTTGTTTAATTAAGTAGGATCCCAATGCAAGATTCTGTTATTCAATTCAGTGATTTATCTCTGAATGATTCTATCCTTTCTGCTCTAGACGGAATGGGTTTCGTGTCACCAACTCCAATTCAGGCTGCGGCAATCCCACACCTATTGGAAGGTGCTGACGCGCTGGGTAAAGCTCAAACAGGTACAGGTAAAACAGCAGCGTTCTCTCTGCCTCTTCTCAACAAACTCGATCTAAACCAACGCAAACCGCAAGCGATTGTACTTGCTCCGACTCGTGAGCTGGCAATTCAGGTTGCAGCGGAAATGAAAAACCTTGGTAAAAATATCAAAGGTTTGAAAGTTCTAGAGATTTACGGTGGCGCATCTATTGTCGACCAAATGCGTGCTCTTAAAAGTGGCGCTCATGTAGTTGTCGGTACTCCAGGCCGTGTTCAAGATCTTATCAATCGCGAACGTCTACACCTAGACGAAGTTAGTACTTTCGTTCTTGATGAAGCAGACGAAATGCTAAACATGGGTTTCGTAGATGACGTAACTGCGATCATGGAGCACGCTCCAGAGTCAGCACAGCGCGTTCTGTTTTCTGCAACGATGCCTCCAATGCTGAAGAAGATCGTTGAACGTTTCCTTCGTGACCCTGTAACGGTTGACGTTGCTGGTAAAAACCACACTGTAGACAAAGTTCAACAACAGTTCTGGGTAGTGAAAGGTGTAGAGAAAGATGAAGCAATGTCTCGTCTTCTTGAAACTGAAGAAACTGACGCGTCAATCGTATTCGTACGTACTCGTCAAGATACTGAGCGTCTGGCTGACTGGCTATCTGCACGTGGCTTCAAAGCAGCTGCACTGCACGGTGACATTCCTCAGTCTCTACGTGAACGTACTGTTGATCACATCAAACAAGGTGTTATTGACATCCTAGTTGCAACTGATGTTGTAGCTCGTGGTCTTGACGTTCCACGTATTACGCACGTATTCAACTACGACATCCCATTTGATGTTGAGTCATACATCCACCGTATCGGTCGTACTGGCCGTGCTGGACGTAAGGGTAAAGCGATCCTTCTAGTTCGCACTAACCAAATTCGTATGCTTCGCACTATCGAGCGTGTAACTAAGTCATCTATGGAAGAAATCCAACTTCCTCTACGTGACCAAGTTGCTGAAGCTCGTCTAGCTAAGCTAGGCGCTGAGCTTGAAGCAGAGAAAGAGCACAAAGCACTAGACAAATTTGCTGAGTTGGTAGAGAAACTACAAACTTCTCTAGACATCGACCCAGCAACACTTGCTGCTATGCTTCTTAAGCGTCAGCAAGGCAAACGTCCTCTGTTCTACATTGGCGAAGACCCAATGGTTGAAGCAATTGAGCGTGACAAGCAACGTCGTAAAGAGCGTCGTGAAGGTGGTCGCGATGGCGGTCGTAACTTCAACAACCAAGACTGGGATACTTACCAGCTTCAAGTTGGTCGTGAGCAAGGCGTTCAAGTTAAAGACATCGTTGGCGCTCTAGCAAACGAACTAGGTCTAGGTAAAGGTTCTATCGGTGCGATCAAGCTAGCTCAAGGTCACACATTCGTACAGCTACCTAAAGCAATGACTTCAGACGCGGCGAACAAGCTAAGCAAACTACGCATCCGTCAACAAGATGTTGGTGCTGTAGTATGTGATTTCGATGATTTCCGCGAGTCTCGTGGTGGTCGCCGTGACGGTGGTCGTCGCGATGGTGGTCGTCGTGATGGAGGTGGTTACCGTGGCAACCGCGAAGGCGGCAACCGTGGTGGTGATCGTCGTGAAGGCGGCCGTCGCGAAGGTGGCTTCCGTGGTAACCGTGACGGCAACCGCGATGGCAATCGTGAAGGTGGCGAACGTCGTTTCGATCGCAACCGTGGTGGTGATCACCGTGGTGCACATCGTGGTGAACGTGGTCACGGTCGTGGCCGTCGTACAGACGCATAATCACTAGTGATTAAAGCGACGGTTTAAGTCGCTACAAAAAGAATTGAAAGCCGAGCAAAGCGCTCGGCTTTTTTATGCGCGTCTAATACGGTTTTGCTTTTCATCGTGTTTGTTTACCCAACTTATTACTTCGTCTAAGGGCAGGGCAGGACAGAACAAGTAACCCTGAATGATGTCACAGCCTCGACTTCTCAAAAAATGCAGTGTGTCCATGTCTTGAACGCCTTCTGCTACGACCGAATACCCTAATCCATGTGCTAGCGCAATCGTGTTCTCAACGATAGAGCGGGAGCCTTCTGTGCGGCTTGCTGTGGAAAGAAATGAGCGGTCGATTTTAATTTGATCAACCGGAAGATCTCTTAACAGTGACAAAGATGAATACCCAGTGCCAAAATCATCCAAGCTGATCTTTATACCTAATCCTTTAATTTGATGAATTAAGGGGTTGAGCTCAACGACCCTATCGATCGCCATCGTTTCAGTGATCTCTAAACTTATTAGGTCAGCGAATTGCGGGTTTACTTTGAGCAAAGTTTCTAAGCGATTAAACAGCAAGTTAGATGAGAGATCTTTCGCTGATAAGTTTACGTGGACAGGAAGCTTAATGCCTTTCTCTATAAATGTTTGCAGATCCCTTTCTACTTGGTTAAGAACCCACATGGTAATGTTGTGTACCTGATTGCTACGCTCTGCGATAGGAATGAAGTCGTTGGGTGAGATCGTTTTACCATTTTCGTCATGCCAACGAATCACTGCTTCAAAACCGACAGCTAAGTTAGTGTGTGCATCAATCAACGGTTGGTAATACAACTGAAACTCTTCTTTTTCAAGTGCACATTGAATACGAGAAGATATCTCAAGTTGGTACTTAGCCCCGACGTTCATATCCTCATTATAAAACGCAAAAAGATTGCCATTACGCTTGGCGTGATACATAGCGATATCTGCGTGCTTGATCAAAAGATCATTGGTTAGGGCGTCATATGGGTAGGTGCTTATACCGAAAACAACGCGGCAGGAAACTTGAAACTCATCTAAATGAAAGCGTTCAGACATTGCAGAATCTAGTTCTTCTATGAGTTTTCTACCCGTTTCCTCGCATGCAGAAGAGGTCAGGATGACAAATTCATCACCACCAACGCGGAATATCTGGTCATTGCCTTTCAGTTTCTCCTGAAGGCGTTGACCAATTTGAATAAGTAACTGGTCTCCACAAAAGTGACCCATTGCATCGTTGACTTGTTTAAAATTAACCACGTCAAAAAGGATCACCGAGAATGGGTCTCTAGATTGTATTCTGCCTTCGATAGACTCAAAGCAGTATTTACGATTAGGGAGCCCAGTAAGAGCGTCATGGACGGCATTGCGCTTCTCTCTTTCAGCAACAGTATGAAGCTCTAATATCGAATCGTTGCTCCACTTAATCACCAGCACGACAAAGATACTGCCGCCAAAAAGTATAAGAGAAACCCCCGTTTCTAAGAGAGAAGCAATAGGTTTTTGCATGATGGCGTGCAAAAAAACGGCATAAGCAAAAATGAAACAGCTGATTAACAATAATAGGAAAGTCCACCCGGTTACGTCAGTTTTCGAGCAGATGTTTTTTGTCATCTGCCATCCCCAGCAGAGCAAAATCAAACCTAAGATCACTAATAGAAATGCAATAGTGGGCACATTATTACCCCGATTTATTGATTGGTTTGTTATTTTTGTTCACCCAATAAACAACGTAGCTTATATATCTGACTTTGTACAAATTGACCTATTCATAAATTATGTTTAACAAGTGATATTTTTTAGCCTTCAAATAAAATCAAAACTTGCTACAGATCAACAAAATTTGTTCAATCAAATCGCTTTTACTAAAAGATTGTTGAAAGATTAAAAAATTATTGAATAATAGAGGGGCAAACAAGAAGTACGCAGCGCACAAGCGCTATTACAACCTCTGCTCTACAACAGGATAACTATTTCATGTCTAATTCGTTTGTACTGGTGATCAACTCTGGTAGCTCTTCATTAAAATTTGCTGTTATTGATTCTGAAACCGGTGAAGCTTTGGTATCAGGTATTGGTGAGTGTTTTGGCCTACCTGAAGCTGAAATCAGTTGGAAATATCAGGGAGAAAAAACCGTTGAAGCAATTCCAGCTGGCGGTAACCATCATCAGTACGCTGTTGAGCGAGTGGTAAAACTACTCGAAACTCTAGGTTTGAGCTCAAAATTTGTCGCTGTAGGCCATCGCATTGTCGCAGGCGGTGAAACCTTTAAAGGAACTGTGAAAGTTGATGAAACAGTTATTCAAGAAGTAGAGCGCCTTGCTGAACTTGCACCACTTCATAACAAAGCGAACGCTGAAGGCATGAGAGCGGCAATGGCGGCGTTCCCTTCACTGCCTCAATTTGCTGTATTCGACACTGCTTTCCACCAAACAATGCCAGCCAAAGCCTTTATGTACGCACTTCCTTACGAGCTTTACGAAGAGCATAAAGTGCGTCGTTACGGTGCTCACGGCACAAGCCACTACTACGTAAGCCGTGAAGCAGCGAAAATGCTAGATAAGCCGGTTGAAGAAAGCAGCTTTATCACTGTGCACTTAGGTAACGGTGCATCAGTGAGTGCGGTTAAAAATGGCGAATGTGTTGATACAAGTATGGGTTTGACGCCGTTAGCTGGCCTAATGATGGGCACTCGCTGTGGTGACCTCGACCCAAGTGTTATCGAGTTCCTTTTCCGTAAAGGCTGGGAAAAAGACGAAGTGTTCGAGATGATGAACAAGAAGTCAGGTTTCTTAGGTGTATCTGGTGTGACAAGTGATGCTCGTGGCGTAATAGAAGCAATGGAAGCGGGGAATTCACGTGCGAAGTTGGCATTTGAGATCTTCACTTACCGCGTTGCGAAATACATTACATCCTACCTCGCGGCTCTGGATTCATTAGACGGCATCATCTTCACTGGTGGTATTGGTGAAAACTCACTACCAATTCGTCGTGAAATCTTGAAAAACCTAAAACTGTTAGGTTTTGTTGAAGATGAGAAAGGTAACGAAGATGCAAGATTTGGTAACGCAGGTGTTATTGCAACATCTGAGTTGTTAGGTGCCAAAGCTCTTGTTATTCCTACTAACGAGGAATTTGTGATAGCCAAACAATCGGTTGAGCTATTGTAATATATAACGAAAACAGAAAGTTAAAAGCGAGCCTCGTGCTCGCTTTTTTTATTTAAAGCAATTTGGCAATTACTCTTTGGGTTTCAGAGCTTCGCGCTTTTCGATTAAAAAATCCATCAAGACGCGGATTTTTTTCGGCATATGCTCTCGTGAAGGTATATACAAATAAAACCCTGGAAACTCTTTGCACCAAGGTGTCAGAACTCGGGTCAATCTTCCCTCATCTATGTGCTTTTCCACCCATAAATCAATATGCTTCACTAAACCCACACCCTGTATTGCAGCTTGTAACATACTATAGTCATCATTAAAAATAGCATTGCCTTTAGGCTCGAAAACTAGGGTGCGCTTTGCAACATCTGGAGAGGTTAGGGACCAATGATCAATTGTTCCGCTAGAGGTAAAACGATAAGCAAGGCAATTGTGATCTTCTAAATCCTCAGGAGTTTGAGGTAGTCCATTTTGCCTAAAGTATTCAGGAGAGCCCACTATTGCCGTTGTTAACGGCGGAGTAATAGGGACCGCAACCATATGTTCATCTAAGCTTAATCCTAAGCGAATGCCAGCGTCAACGCCTTCTGCGACGATGTTAGAAAAGCCATCATCCATGATTAGCTCTAGGCGTATTTTAGGATAACGAGAGAGGAACTCACCTAGATAGGGCTCAATAAGCAGCCGAGCAGCGGTTCTTGATACACTGATACGGATTAATCCCGAAGGCTCAAGATGAGAGTCGTTCAATTCGTTAACGACCTGCTCAATGTTCACCAATGAAGGTTGCAAAATATCAAGCAGACGTTGGCCTTCTTCCGTCAGCGACATACTTCTGGTGGTTCGATTAATTAACCGAACTTGTAGCTGTTGTTCTAACGCTTTTAGGTGTTGTGATAAGGCAGCACGGGTTACCCCCATTTCTAAGGCTGCTTTAGTGAAACTGCGATGGCGAGCAATATGTGCAAACCACGTTAGTGATGAAATTAAAGAAGGTTCTATTCTCATTTGTTAAGTATAACTAAACAGTCATGTAGATAAAACGATATTTATCCGAAACAGTGTGTTGACTAATATTACATCGAAGCTTAGGTCAGCCTGAGATGAACAGTTAACCTCTAATGGAGAATGTTGCTATGTCTAAAGTCACTTTCAAAAATCTCAATGGTCAAGGTATTGAGATTTCAGCGGTTATCAACTTCCCTACAGATTTTGATGCAAGTAAACAATATGCGGCGGTTGTTGTTTCACACCCAGGTGGTGGCGTAAAAGAGCAAACCGCAGGCCTATATGCGAGTAAACTTGCAAAAAGCGGCATAATTGCCATTGCGTTTGACCGTTCGTATCAAGGTGAAAGTACAGGTGAGCCTCGCCAAATGGAAAACCCTTACACGAGTACTGAAGACGTGAGCGCAGTCGTCGACTATCTGACAACGTTAGATTACGTCGATAACGATAAAATTGGCGCAATGGGGATTTGTGCTGGTGCGGGCTATAGTGCAAATGCAGCGATCAATGATCGTCGAATCAAAGCACTGGGTATGGTTAGTGCCGTAAACATTGGCCAAATGTTCCGTAATGGTTGGGATAATTCGGTTAACGATGCTGACGCTGTTGGTTACTTAGAATTTGGTTCGAATGCTCGCACAACCGACACGAATGGTACAGAATTCGCGACTATTCCTCTAGCTCCGATGCGTGAAGAAGATGCCTCAAATGCAGAGCTACGCGAAGCTTGGGAGTATTACCACACACCACGTTGTGAACATCCAAATGCGCCGGGTTTTGCTCTAACTCGTAACTTAAACCAGATCATTACTTACGATGCGTACCACAAAGCGGAAGCATTCCTAACTCAGCCAATTCTTGCTGTCGTTGGTAGTGACGCAGGCAGCAAATGGATGAGTGATGACCTGATAGAACGTGCAGCGAGTTCAGATAAAACCTTGTATGCCATTGATGGTGCAAACCATATGTCGCTTTATGATGTTGCCGAATACGTCGATGACGCAGTATCCCAACTCGCATCTTTCTTCCAACGCACTCTTTAATATTCCCGATGAAAGGCTCAATTGCTTCGAGCCTTTCTGCTCTCAAGGCTTTTTACTCTTAAGGTATTGATTATGAATATGCAAAAAATCACTTTTAGAAATGCTGATATGTCTTGGGATATGTCTGCATTAATTTTATTCCCAGAAGGCTTCAATGAATCGAAACGCTACCCAACAATGATAAGTGTTCATCCTTTTGGTAGTTGTAAAGAACAAACATCCAGCGCTGTCTATGGTAAAGCCCTTGCTGAGTTAGGTTACGTCGTGATCGCATTTGACGCGAGCTTCCAAGGAGAATCGGGAGGATTGCCTCGCTACGTAGAAGACCCAAGTCAACGTGTTGAAGATATCAGTCGCGTTATCGACTATGCAGTAACTTTATCATATGTCGATGAGAATAGAATTGGTGGACTCGGTATCTGCGGCGGTGGTGGTTACATGATCAATTCAGCCCTAACCGAAAAGCGCTTGAAAGCTGTCGTAGGTATTACGCCTGTTAACTTAGGCCGCTTGTTCCGTGAAGGCTTTAGTATGTACGACCCTATCGCCAATCTTGAAGCTATGGCTGCACAGAGAACAGCCGAAGCTCGCGGCTCAGAGCTGAAAATCGATGAACTTCTTCCTCCAAATATTGAATTTGCAAAAGAAAATGGATTAACAGAACGAGACGTGTTCGAAGCTACTGAATACTACAAAACATCACGTGGACAAACCGAAGGTGGTGCAACTCGTATGCTGTTTTCACATGCACAGAAAACACTGAGCTGGGATGCCTTTGCATTTGCCGAAACGTTATTGACTCAGCCTGTTATGGCCGTGGTAGGGCAAAAAGTCGGGGCATTTGGTGCTTATCGTGATGGGCAGGAAATTTATGGCCGCTCTGTTCAATCAAAAGACCGACAGCTGGTTAATTTGGAAAATTGGTCTCACTATGAACTGTATGACCATCCAGAAGCAGTCGGCATTGCAATGGACAAGGTTTCTGCATTCCTTGAAACACACTTAAAATAATCTAATAAGTTAGAAGCGTTTTGTAGAGTTGCAAAGCGCTTATTTTTAACAGCGTAAGATGTAGTTCGAAGCGAGTAGGTCGGTAAATCTTCGTGCGAATAACCTCATCTACAGGCTATTGACTAAATACCACTGCCAAATACTGTTTAAGACAATGTACACTGAAACCTAATTAAAGGCGTTAGATAGGAATGAAGTTTAATTTATGCGCAAATCAGATAAGAAGGTCGAGAATCTAATTAGAGAAGTGTTGACCGAAGTTTGTGAAGATACGCTAAAAGGCTACGATGGCTTTCTTTGGGTGACTCATACCGTCAAATTCTCTTCTTTTCCACAAAGCTTAGAAATAGTCTGCGTCTTCGAAACGAAGCAAGATCGAGCTAACTTTTTTGAAGGAGAGGGCCGCCAGCATGTTTCCACAACTATTCAAAAGGCCTTTAATAAGGTAGGAGTGCAACTAAAGAACGTCAGTAAGCAAATCAGTTACGATACAAAACAAAAGTGTTAGTGCGGGCAGCAATTGAAGTGAGTTAGGGTTGTTTTAGGCATCCAAAGCTTCATTTTATGAGTTTTGATATAAAGCCTGAAGACTAAGCTTGGGCTTTCTCTGCCAAACTTATCTTTGCCCCAAAATAAGCTGGAATAAATACTCTACAAAATTTGGTGCTTGCGTTTTACCCTACAAAAAGTTATCCGATAGAATACAAACCAACATAACTTGCCCCTTCACTATGCTTGTTTGACTTGGCAATTTGCCTATTTAACCAGTTAATTCCTCGAGGTATCTTGTTGGGGGATGATAAAGCACTGAAAATATTGTTATTATCCTTTTTCATTTACTAGTAAAACTAAACCCCATGAGATATGAATCCGCTCCTGTAGTTCCAGTAGAAAGACAAAAAACCACAAGAGAACGTACAGTACGTCAACGCCTAGAACGTCAGGAAGAGCTGAGATATACCGCGAGCGATGAGAAACGATGGGCTGAAAATAGAGAGCGCGTTCTTGCTGAACGCAAAGCTGCCCAACAAGCTTATGGCTTAACAGAAAAAGAATGGGACGATGATTTACAAAAGCAAGCTAAAGAATATCAATGGGACACCTCTCAACAAGAGAACGTCAGTATTGCCGTACTAACCGTTGAAGAAGCCAACGAGTATTTGGATTTGCTCATTAAAGACACGCACGGACAGCTCACTATAGGTAAGGACTACACTGGCGTTAGCAAGGGACTTAAAGACGCTTATGACGTGGCCAAAGATCTCGGTGGATTTGGGGCAACCGCCAAAGCCGTCAATATCAATGGTGTAATGAACATTGTGGTTGAGAACTACAAGCCTCGATATTTAGATTTAGGTGTCCGTTGGCAGGAAGCAACGCCTAAAATGCTTAAAATTGGCCACGCCCTAAACACCGTTCGAGGCAATGTCAGTTTCTTGAGCAGCAATATCTATGTAGAACTTGTGTTCAGTGGTGCGGTTAATGCAGTTGATTACATATTGCACGATGAAAAAACGCTAGGTGAGGTAGTAGGACAGTTTACATCGGATGTATCAAAAGGTGTGGTTGCTGGTGTGATTGCTCAAGGCATAACGATAGGGCTTAGAGTTGGAGTTACCGCAGCGTTTGCAGCGCCACCAACAGCGTTATTGTTGGGTTTCTTTGTGCTTACTGCTTTCGGTATTGGTAAAGTTGTTTCGGCTATTGATGACCAATACAAGTTCACCGAACCAATGAAAAAAGAAATTGAGAGGTTGATTGATGAAAATTAATCGTTTTCGCTCTGGACTATTTTTGGCGGCATGCATAGCATCATCATTGCTCATAGTCCCTTTCTCTACCAATGGCCTTTACGACTCAGAAAGTCTCCCAAATGTGGTCAAGATATACAGCCCACTAAATGACGCGTCATTACTGGCTCTTAGCTACGCAATGATCACTGCATCGTTATTGTCATTGATAGTATTCATTACTGGCCGATGCTTAAGATGGTTACCTAAAGTGGTTGTGTTAGTTCTAAGCTGCTTATTCTTGGCTTCCTTTGCATATGGTTGGCATACGAATGTATCAACAAAGCAAGAGCTTAATGAGAAAGGCTATATTGAATGTGTATCTGAACGGGAGCTTGCATTGAAGTTCTCAAGCAAAACTTATGTTCTTCCCCCCGAGACTTGCGATTAAAGGTTTAGTGAAGATGGCCACTAGCGAACTGGTGACCAATGAAAGTCAATAGCCGTTTACTTTTTGAGGAAGCTTGGTAATCACTGCCAATACTTCGTCACATAGCGCAGAGGCATCTTCATAGGGGCAATATCGTTAACGTCCACTGGGTGGTGCACGTCACGAATGTCCGAGCCAATTTTCAGCATTCTTACCATTCTTGGAGCTAACACTCCTTGGTTGGTTAATGGAATACTAATCCTACAGTTTGTAGTGGCCAAAGGAGTTTGGCCACGCATTTGAAGCCCATCCATACATAAACTAATCAGTATTTCGCTAATTTAGCAAAATCACTAACTCAAAAATGTCCAAAAGCTTGTTGGTCGGTGTGCTGTTATTGGTTGCTCCGTGCGCTATTAATAGAAATGCAAGCGAATAAGGAGTGGGTAATCGCTCAAAAGTCGGGTGGAAAAGCGATAAAACGGCAAAAACTATTGGAATTAAGTCAAGGTCCTTTTTTAATGAAAAGGCTTATTGATCTGAACACAACACTTCTCCATATAAGTATATCCACAAATACAAACCTCAAACTGGCGATAAAGAGCTTTAATATTGATAAATATATAAACAGCTTGGGCGCTGAAGAAATTTCAGTATACTGCGCTTAGGTTACACTGGAGAAAAAATCGCCGTATTCCCAGCGAGAATCCTTTTATAAGAAATAGAAATCGCGTTTGAATATGCAACCAAACGATTTTGCCGCTTGCAGTTTATTCGGTATACAAATAATAAACCTTTGACTAGTCCGAAGGTAGGTCAAATGAGAGAAAGTCATGTTTTTTAATAAGTCGCTTCAACAAGAAAATCAACGATTAAAGCAGGAGTTGCAAATCCTGCAGCAAATCCAAACCAGTTTAGATGAAGAGATGATCCGCTTAACATTGGATAGTAAAGGCCTCATTACTTCTGCAAATACCAAACTACAGCAAGAACTTTTCTTACATGATGATGAGATCTTAACGAAATCAATTACTGAATTGGTACCGTCAAATTCGCGCAATACAGACCACTTTCATCGAATGAAGAAAGCCGTCCAAGATAAAGTGTTCTGGAATGGGGCATTGCAAGTACAGAAAGGTAATGGTGAGGAAGCCTGGTTAAGAACGATTATCCAGCCTGTTTTAAATGAGCGCAGAGAAGTAGAAAGCTTTTTTGTTTTTGCTTCTGAACTTACGCGAACGATCAAATCATCCCGTGAGCAAGAGGACATGCTAAATGCATTAAGTCGTTCTATGGCGGTGATTGAGTTCACATTAGATGGCCATGTTTTAAAAGCCAACGATAATTTCCTAAACACAATGGGTTATACGCTTGATCAGATTCAAGGGAAGCATCATCGCATGTTTTGTGATCAGGAAGAGTCGAGCTCTCAAGCTTACCGTGAGTTTTGGCAACGTTTAGCAAAAGGGCAATTTTCATCAGAGCGATTCAAACGAGTTAACCGTTATGGTGAAGAGGTGTGGCTAGAGGCTTCATATAACCCTATCCATAACGACAGAGGAGAGCTCTACAAGGTCGTTAAGTTCGCGACAGATATTACCCAGCAGGTGATGCAGGAACAGAAAATGGCCCAGGCTGCGCAATTGGCGAACGAAATCTCCCAAGAAACAGGAACACAAACCCTGCAAGGGCAAGAGGTTATAGGCTCAACGTTAGAAAAGATGCAGATACTTTCCGAGCAAATGCAGCAAGCGAACACCGCGATTGACGAGCTTAAAGCGCACTCATCGCGTATTAGCGAGTTGGTAAATAGCATCAGTGGTATCGCTGACCAAACTAACTTATTGGCGTTAAATGCGGCGATAGAAGCGGCTCGTGCGGGTGAGCATGGTAGAGGTTTTGCCGTTGTTGCTGATGAAGTCAGACAGCTTGCTACAAGAACCAATGCAACCACCGATGAAATTGTCACAATGGTCAGTGAAAACCTACAGCGAACAGATAACGCAGTTAAGCTGATCGCTAAATGCCAAAAAGAAGCACTAGATACGCTAGAGCTCTCTGAAAAAGCAGGCAATGTGATGAATGAAATACAAGATGGCGCTAGCCGTGTTGTAGAGGCCGTGGAGCAATTTAACCGCTCGTTGTAGTTAATCAATAGGTTTTCATTGTAGGGGCGATGGGTAAAAAGCAATTCACCTTATTCAACCTGTATTGAGGAGCGTTGAAGTCGCAATACTACTCCTGCCGCAGTCAAGTTAAGCGTTTTGAAGGGGAGGTAGTTCGACACCCGGTACAGGTTTTAGCCAGTTTGCTTGCTGTATAGAATGCTAAAGTAATTTAGTATGCGAAAAGGCTTGCCTTAATACTTTGCCTGCATTTAATGTATCTAGCAGCAGAACTTCAATCTGCGTGACAACAATACAGGAGAGGATCGGGCTTTCACTTTTTCGCTCGACACAAACCCCTTTCAAATTTACACAATAGCGCAGTAAAAACTCTCTTGCTGCGCTATTGTGTGTTCCATATTTTGTGAGTACTTATGTTTAACTCAGAACGTAAAGCGACGGTTATTCTGGTTGCGACGACGATGATCGCGGCACTTGGCTGGATATTCTCTAAGGAAACAATACAGGGTTTACCACCTTTTGGCTTTATTGGGGCGCGATTTACTATCGCTTCGCTCTGCTTACTGCCTCTATGTTACCGACCTTTGCTGAAAGCAAACTTAAAAGATGTGCTTTCTGCTGGTGGTGTCGGGCTCCTGTTAGGCAGTGCCGTTATGACATGGATTTACGCTATTTCTATCAGTGATACTCTCGGGGAAGGCGCATTTATCATGAGCCTTTCCATGCTGTTTGTGCCGATTGTTGCATGGGTTATGTTTCGTCAACGACCACAACGAATTTTCTGGCTTTCTTTGCCTATCGCTGTATTAGGTCTTGCTTGTCTTTCTTTAGTTGGTGGCTGGAAACAATCGGCCAGTCAATTGTGGTTTCTTGGTGCAGCACTGGTTTTGGCGCTTCATTTTAATGTGAACAGCAAATACTCTCAAAAACTACCTGTGCTCCTGCTTACTTGCGTGCAACTTTTTTCAGCAGGTTGTTTAGGTTTGCTGGTTTCATTTTTTATGGAATCTTTCCCGGCAGAGGTGGACTCCTCTATTTGGTGGTGGTTTGCGTTGAGTACCTTATTAGCGACGAGCTTGCGTTACGTAATGCAAACTATGGGGCAAAAATTTGTTCAGGCAGGTAACGCTGCTCTAATTATGATATTAGAACCAGTTTGGACGGTTATTCTGAGCGTGCTGTGGTATGGCGAAGTGCTAACGGCAAATAAACTAGTAGGTTGTGTGCTTATCTTATTTTCTCTAATTATTTATCGTACTGGCGGGCGGTTTCGCTTCCCTACTCGAAAGTAGAGCAAATTAACTTGGGTTGGGAGAATTTGAGGTGCCGGATGGCCTTCTACGAAAGTGATAATACGCGGTTACGCAATGCTAATGACACTTTTGATGTAGGCTGCCGACCCAGCTCTTCGCTGATCATCCAGCCAGCTTTAGCCAGTAGCTCTAAGTCAATCCCCGTCTCTATTCCTAACCCTTGGCATAAATACAGTACATCCTCCGTTGCGACATTCCCTGATGATCCATGAGCGTATGGGCATCCACCCAGCCCAGCTACACTACTGTCGATGGTGTTGATGCCCATACTCAGTGCCTGATAAATGTTGGTGAGAGCTTGTCCCCATGTGTCGTGGAAATGGACAGCAAGCTGGGGAAGAGGTGCAACCAACATGACGGCTTCTAGCATAGCAGCGATACGGTTTGGCGTGCCTGTACCGATTGTGTCGCCTAGAGACACCTCATAACACCCTAAATCGATGAGTGATTTGACCACGCTCGCCACTTGTTTAGGGGCTGTCGGGCCATCGTAAGGGCAGTCGGCAACGCAGGATAGATAGCCACGAACAGGGATGCCGTGTTTGGTGGCTAATCGCATTACAGGTTCGAAGCGAGTTAGGCTTTCTGCAATCGAGCAATTGATATTGTGTTGGCAGAATCCTTCTGAGGATGAAGTGAAAATTGCGACCTGATTGGCGTCAGCCTCCAACGCTTGTTCTAAGCCTTTTAGGTTTGGAGTCAGGGCAGAGTAGGTAACATGATTTCGCCGTGTTATTGCTTTCATGACCTCTGTTGAGTCCGCCATTTGTGGCACCCATTTGGGTGAGACAAAAGAGCCCACCTCAATATGCGTTAACCCAGTATCAGAGAGTAAGTTGATCAGCCGGATTTTAGTCTGGGTCGCAACAGGAGATTCATTTTGCAACCCATCTCTAGGACCTACTTCGACAATCTTTACTTTGGAAGGTAGCATTACTTGTCCTGTGACTTGGTGACCCAACTTGGGCTACGTTTTTCAAGAAACGCTTGCAGCCCATCTTGACCTTGGGGTGATACTCTAATGTCCGCAATGAGCTTGCTAGTATAGTGAATCAGTTGTTGATCGATGGGGTTTTGATGACATTGATGGCAGAGCGTTTTCGCTTTACGCATCGCATCTGGGCTATTAAGTAGCAACGTCTTGATTACGCTATCGACCGCATTTTCAAGCTGTTTGGCTTCTTTCACTTCGTGCACAATACCAAACCGTTCGGCATCTTCGGCTGAAATGACTTCACCACTTAAGATATAGCGTCTAGCTTGTCTATTCCCCATCGCGCGCATGACGTAAGGCGCAATGGTCGCTGGAACTAAACCAAGCTTAACTTCACTTAAGCAAAAGTTGGCACTTTGGCTTGCGATGGCGATATCACTACAACAAATCAACCCTAAAGCACCACCATAAGCGGAACCTTGAACAACTGCGATGGTGGGTTGAGGGAACGAATCTAGTGTTTCCATGAGTCTTGCCAAGTTTTGGGCATCAACGAAGTTATCTTGCCTCGTGCTGTCGGCCATCGACTGCATCCAATTCAAATCGGCCCCGGATGAAAAATGCTTACCGTTACTTCTTAATACCAAGCACCGCACATCCGTTCGTAAAGCGAGATAATCTAGGCGGTGGATCAGCAAGTCGATCGTACAAGCGTCAAAAGCATTGTGTTTGGCTGCTCTGTTTAGGGTAATGGTCGCTACGCCATTATCATCGACATGCCAAAGAACATCATCTTGCCTTTGGGCGTTGGGAATAATGCTTGGTTGCATTTCCTGCATACTTACTTCCTTAATTCATCTTTGGATGTTTACATTCTGAAGACGCCAAACTCGCTATCAGGAATGGGGGCGTTTAATGCTGCCATTAACGCTTGACTCAACACCTGACGCGTTTTTTTAGGGTCAATAATTCCGTCATCCCATAGCCGAGCACTCGCAAAATAGGGATGTCCTTGTGTTTCATACAAGTCTATGATCGATTCTCTAAAAATGTGCTCTTCTTGCTCTGACCACGCTTCTCCCTGGCGTTCCTTCGCGTCTTTTCGAACTTGTGTTAAAACGCCTGCTGCTTGTTCTCCGCCCATCACAGAAATACGCGCGTTCGGCCACATCCACATCATGGTTGGATCATACGCTCGGCCGCACATGCCGTAATTACCAGCGCCGTACGATCCACCGATGATCACGGTAAACTTCGGCACGTCAGCACAAGCGACGGCCATCACTAGCTTGGCGCCATGTTTTGCGATGCCTTCTTCTTCAACCTTTTTTCCGACCATAAAGCCGGTAATATTTTGGAGAAAAAGAAGCGGTGTTTTCCGTTTGGCGCACAGCTCAATAAAGTGCGCGCCTTTTTGTGCCGATTCAGAAAACAAGATACCGTTGTTTGCCACAATGCCAATCAAGTGTCCTTGAATACGAGCGAAACCACACACTAGCGTTCTGCCGTACAAGGCTTTGAATTCGTCGAAATCAGAATCATCGACGATGCGGGCAATAATTTCTCGAACGTCGAATGACAGTCGTAAGTTGGCATTCACGATTCCGTAGATTTCTTCTGCGTCGTAGCGGGGAGGAAGCACGGTGTTTTCTGGCTTAACAGGTCTTGTTCTATTGGCATTGGCAATGGCTTCTCTCGCAAGCATTAGGGCATGTTCATCATTTTCAGCGTAATAATCTGCGACACCAGATTTTCGACAATGCACGTCTGCACCGCCGAGCTCTTCACCCGTCACGACTTCGCCAGTGGCCGCTTTCACCAAAGGTGGCCCCGCCAAAAAAATGGTGCCTTGCTCTTTAACCATAATGGACACATCCGCCATGGCAGGAACGTACGCGCCCCCAGCAGTGCAAAGCCCCATCACAACAGCAACTTGGGGGATGCCTTTCGCCGACATTCTCGCTTGGTTAAAGAAAATGCGACCAAAGTGTTCTTTGTCGGGGAAGACGTCGGACTGATGAGGGAGATTTGCGCCACCGGAGTCCACCAAGTACACGCAGGGGAGTTGGCAACGTTGGGCAATCTCTTGCGCTCTAAGGTGTTTTTTTACCGTGAGTGGGTAGTAGGTTCCGCCTTTTACCGAAGCATCGTTGGCGATGACCATGCATTGAATCCCCTCTATGATACCAATGCCGGCGATAACACCAGCGCAGGGGATCGCTTCGTCATACACTTGCCAGGCGGCAAACTGGCTGATTTCAAGAAAGTCAGTGTTGTCATCAAGCAAGCGCGCGATGCGTTCTCGTGCGGGGAGTTTTCCTTTTTGCCTCTGGTGCTCAATGGCTTTTTCACCGCCGCCCTGTTTGATGGTCTCGATGTGTTGATTAAGTTGAGTGACCAACGTTTCCATAACAGCTTTATTGGAAAGAAATAACTCGTCAG
Organism: Vibrio sp. Vb0937; assembly: GCF_033338855.1. Classification (NCBI taxonomy): domain Bacteria; kingdom Pseudomonadati; phylum Pseudomonadota; class Gammaproteobacteria; order Vibrionales; family Vibrionaceae; genus Vibrio; species Vibrio sp. Vb0937. The sequence continues at coordinate 775,393 of NZ_JAWOTK010000001.1, forward strand.
TTGGCTTAGTTTTACTTTTGATAATGGCCATAATGACTTCCTTGTCGTATGTTCCGTTAGCGAGATTCTTCGAACAGTTCTCGGCCTATTAACATGCGGCGAATCTCTGAGGTACCCGCGCCGATTTCATAAAGCTTTGCATCACGTAGCAAACGACCAGCAGGGTATTCATTGATGTAGCCATTCCCACCGAGCAGTTGTATTGCATCGAGTGCCATTTGTGTGGCGAGTTCTGCACTGTACAAAATCGCGCCAGCGGCGTCTTTGCGTGTTGCGTTACCTCGATCACAAGCCGCTGCGACGGTATATACATACGCTTTTGCTGCACTCATTCGAGAGTACATATCGGCGATCTTGCCCTGAACTAACTGAAACTCGCCAATGGATTTTCCAAACTGCTCTCGTTCATGTACGTACGGGACCACAATGTCCATGCAAGCTTGCATTATCCCGAGTGGTCCGGCAGCGAGGACGACGCGCTCGTAATCCAGCCCACTCATTAATACCTCGACGCCTTGATTCAACTCGCCAAGAATATTCTCTTTTGGCACTACGCAATGGTTAAATACAAGTTCGCAAGTATTCGAGCCTCTCATGCCTAGCTTGTCCAGCTTTTGAGCATGAGTGAAACCTGCGAAGTTACGTTCAATAATGAATGCGGTAATGCCACGTGAACCTGCGCTGACATCTGTTTTAGCGTAAAGCACCACTACGTCAGCATCGGGCCCATTTGTTATCCACATTTTGTTGCCATTCAGTACAAAATGGTCGCCCTTGTTCTCCGCTTTCAGTTGCATGCTTATCACGTCTGAACCGGCATTGGGCTCGCTCATCGCTAGGGCGCCAACGTGCGTACCATCAATGAGTTTTGGAAGGTATTTTTCGCGTTGAGAAGGCGTGCCGTTACGAAAGATTTGGTTGACGCACAGGTTAGAATGAGCGCCGTAGCTTAAAGCGACAGACGCAGAGGCACGGCTGATTTCTTCCATGGCAACAACATGAGCGAGGTATCCCATGCCTGCACCACCAAGCTCTTCATCGACGGTCACACCAAGCAACCCCATTTCTCCCAACAAAGGCCATAAATGATTCGGGAACTGGTTATCGCGGTCTATCTCAGCGGCGATGGGCGCGATATGTTCCGTAGCAAAGGCATTAACGTGTTCTCGGAGCATATCGATGGTATCACCAAGTCCGAAATTGAGTGGGGTATAGGTGCTTTTCATAACGTCTCCCGGTATCAGAGGTAAGGTGGAAAAGCCTGTAGCGGTGTTGCTAATTGAGTATAGCGTTTATGTCTGCTTGCTTTTGAGTGTTTGAATACAACGCTCCTTAGCGGCATTCAACTCTGCCATAACGACGCTGATGTCGTTGAGTTGTTGCTGTAGGACGGCTTGTTTCTCTTCAATGATATTGAGCATTTTCAATAACTGTCCTTCGGTTTGTTGCATGTCGTAGAGCTCGAAAAGTTCACGAATTTCTGCCAACGAAAAACCGAGTCGTTTCCCTCTTAAAATCAGTTTGAGGCGAATTCTATCCCTGCGTTGATAAACGCGCATATTGCCTTTTCGCTCTGGTTCAATCAGACCCACGTCTTCATAAAACCGGATACTGCGAGTAGTAATATCAAACTCCTTGGCGAGGTCACTGATCTTGTATTTTTCCATAACATACTTACCTCGAATAAAAATCCAGTTTCTGGAAATCGAACCTTAAATGGGAAGGCCGAACATCAACTTTGAAATATAAACGTCTGCTTGGTGTGTTTTTTCATCTCATTGTAAAGGCTAGTGCTATGCTTACGTAAACGTCAAGAAATCGCGGAATGAAAGTTTGTTAGTGAAAAAGGCGATAAAGGCTGGTGTGGCGCTTGGTGAGTAATTCTATGTAGGGTGTCATCAGTCTGCCAAGTGTTCACATATACCTTAAGGGAATGCGAATCATGGGAAAAGACATCTGGATTGTCAGCGCGAAAAGAACGCCAATTGGGCGCTTTCAAGGCAAGTTGCAAACTTACTCTGCTCCTCAATTAGGCGCACTGGCGATCAAGGCGGCAATGCACGAAGTGAATGTGACTTCGGTGGATGAAGTGTTCATGGGATGTGTGCTTCCAGCAGGGTGTGGACAAGCTCCTGCTAGGCAAGCATCTATGGGGGCAGATCTTCCTTTGGGCGTAGGGTGCACCACCATTAACAAAGTGTGTGGCTCTGGCATGAAGAGCGTCATGTTAGCGCACGATCTCATTAAAGCTGGAACGATTCGCTCTGCCATTGCTGGTGGTATGGAAAGTATGACCAATGCGCCGTATTTGCTGAGGGAGGCGAGAAAGGGAATGCGCATGGGGCACCAGTCTACGTATGACCACATGTTTCTCGATGGGCTACAAGATGCTTACGAAGGGCACTTAATGGGTGTTTATGCTCAGCAAGTCGCTGACAGGCTTAAGTTCACCAGAGAGCAAATGGATGAATGGGCCGTGATGTCGGCAAAACGTGCGTTGGAAGCTCAAGAGCGAGGCTTGTTTGCCGATGAACTTTCGCCGGTTTCACTCAATACCAAGTCAGAACAAGCGGTGCTGGACTACGATGAGCACCCTCGCTCGATTGACCTTGGTAAAATTCCTCAACTCAAACCTGCATTCGATGAAAAAGGTACGGTGACCGCTGCTAATTCGAGTGCCATTTCAGATGGCGCGGCGGCTCTGGTGCTTATGGATGAAGACACTGCGCGTCATCAGGGGCTTAAACCACTTGCGTTCATCAAGGCGCACTCTACACATGCCAGAAAACCTGCAGAATTTACTTTGGCCCCCGTCTACGCAATTGAGCAACTGCTGTTCCAGCTAGATTGGTCCATTTATGAAGTGGACCTGTGGGAAATCAATGAAGCCTTTGCCGTCGTGACACAAATAGCGGTGGCGGAACTTGGGCTTGATACGAGCAAAGTAAATATTAAAGGTGGAGCCTGTGCACTTGGGCATCCGATAGGGGCTAGTGGCGCACGAATTCTGGTGACATTGATTCACAGTTTGCGTCAGTTACAAGCGCTAGGCACCAATGGTGATCTCGAAGCCAAAAAAGTGATGCGGGGTGTTGCGTCACTTTGTATCGGTGGTGGAGAAGCCACGGCGATAGGCATTGAAATACCGCTTTAATTGAAATCAGAAAGGAGTAAATGATGACTCGTTTGGTTCCCTTGTTTATTGGTGGCGAGTTTCGTGAATCTCAAACATCGGATTGGGTTGAGGTAACCAATCCTGCCACTAATGATGTCATTGCGTACGTTCCATGTTCCACAGAGCACGAGATGGAAGCCGCCATTGATAATGCGAAAGAGACATTCCAATCCTGGAAGGAAGTGGCAGTATCCGAGCGTGCCAGAGTCATGCTTCGTTATCAGCACTTGCTCAAAGAGCATCATGATGAGCTTGCCACACTGCTTTCTCATGAAACGGGTAAGATTTTAGCGGATGCTAAAGGCGATGTGTGGCGAGGCATAGAGGTTGTTGAGCAGGCTGCAAATATTGCCAGCAACATGATGGGCGAAACCGTCGAAAACGTTGCCACGGATATTGATAGTTACTCAATGATTCAGCCCCTAGGTGTGTGTTGCGGCATTACGCCATTTAACTTTCCTGCCATGATTCCGTTGTGGATGTTCCCAATCGCTATCGCTGCGGGCAATACATTTGTGCTTAAACCCTCCGAACAAGTGCCGTTGACCTCTATTCGTTTAGCTGAACTATTTGAGCAAGCTGGCGCGCCGGAAGGAGTGTTGCAGATCGTTCATGGCCGCAAAGAGCAAGTCGACTTTCTTCTGGCTCATCCTGATATTCGAGCGGTGTCATTTGTTGGCTCGGTTCCCGTTGCCCGTTATATCTACACCACAGGGACTAAACATTTTAAACGGGTTCAAGCTTTTGCTGGTGCAAAGAATCACATGGTGATCATGCCTGATGCAAACAAAGATCAAGTGGTGAATAACCTAATCGGAGCCTCCGTAGGGGCTGCGGGGCAGCGTTGTATGGCAATTTCTGTTGCGGTATTTGTCGGTGATTCAAAACAATGGATTACAGACCTCAAACAGGCAATGGCGAAAGTACACCCAGGGCCTTGGGACGATGAGCAAGCTGCTTATGGCCCACTGATCAGTGAGCAAGCTAAACAACGCGTATTGGACCTAATTGAAGATGGCAAACAACAAGGCGCAGTGTGTGAACTCGATGGCAGTCAGTGTGAAGTGGAAGGCTTTCCCGATGGAAACTGGATTGGCCCAACCTTGTTTAGCGGTGTAACAGCGAACATGTCGATTTACACGCAAGAGATATTTGGCCCTGTCTTAGTTTGTATGGAAGTCGAAACGTTGCAAGAAGCTATTGAGTTAGTGAATCGCAACCCTTACGGCAATGGAACTTCTATATTTACCGCTAATGGCGCTGCTGCGAGAAAATATCAGCATGACATTCAAGTCGGTCAGGTTGGGATCAATGTGCCTATTCCAGTCCCTTTACCATTTTTCTCCTTTACTGGTTGGAGAGGCAGTTTCTATGGTGATTTACATGCGTATGGTAAACAAGCGGTACGTTTTTATACCGAGACTAAAACGGTGACGGCGCGTTGGTTTGATGACGATATTCCAACGGGGCCTAATTTGACCATCCAACTGCGCTGAGTGAATAAAAGGAGCTTTTATGGACTTTGAACTTAATGAAGATCAACGTGCATTTGCCGATACCGCTCAACAATTTGCCGATGAGCGTTTAGCACCGATGGCGGCGGAGTGGGATGAAAAGCAGATTTTCCCCAAAGACGTATTGAGAGAGGCGGGGGAACTGGGGTTTCTCAGTCTCTACACACCAGAAGAACATGGCGGCTTAGGGTTAAGCCGTTTGGATGCTTCAATTATCTTTGAACAACTGGCCATGGGATGTACGTCCACTACGGCGTTTATGACGATTCACAACATGGTGAGTTGGATGATAGCCAGTTTTGCTACCGATGAAGCCAAAACGCAGTTCTGTCCGAAACTAGTTACGGGGGAGTGGTTAGGCTCCTATTGCTTAACCGAACCCAACGCAGGATCAGACGCCGCTGCACTGACCACTTCCGCTACAAAAAAGGGAGATAAGTATGTCATCAACGGCGGCAAAACCTTTATCTCTGGCGCAGGAGAGACAGATGTTTTGGTCGTGATGGCGCGAACCGGAGATGAGGGTGCCAAAGGCGTGTCCGCATTTGTTGTTCCTGCTCAAGCAGATGGCATCAGCTATGGGCGTAAAGAACCCAAAATGGGCTGGAACAGCCAACCAACACGAGCGGTTACTTTTGAAAATGTCGTTATTCCAGCTAGCCATTTACTGGGCGAAGAAGGGCAAGGTTTTGTCTTTGCGATGAAAGGGCTTGATGGAGGGCGTATAAATATTGCGACCTGTTCCGTCGGTACGGCTCAACAGGCCCTTGAACAGGCGACACAGTATATTCAGGAGCGTAAGCAGTTCGGCAAACCGCTTGCGCAGTTTCAAGCCTTACAATTCAAATTAGCAGACATGGCGACAGAGCTCGTGGCTGCACGGCAGTTAGTGCGCTATGCCGCCAGCAAGCTCGACCGAAATGACCCCGATGCGACGGCTTATTGCGCGATGGCAAAACGGTTCGCGACTGATGTGGGCTTTCAGGTTTGCGACCACGCGCTACAGCTTTATGGCGGCTATGGTTACATCAAAGAGTATCCAATGGAGCGTCATTTCAGAGATGTGCGTGTGCATCAAATTCTGGAGGGGACAAACGAAATCATGCGCTTGATCATCGCGCGCCGTTTACTCTCAGAGGAGTCGGCCTTGCTGTAGCGAAGTATTGGATTTGCTCATTGAGAAAGGATTCAGATATGCCATTAACCCAAGAAGCCATTCAACATACGATCACTAATCACGTTGCGGTGGTGACGATGAACAACCCGCCAGCCAATACGTGGACAGCAGAGAGCCTCAAGGTACTGAAGTCGCTGATACTCACACTTAACAATGATAAGCAGGTCTACGCACTGGTTTTAACCGGCAGTGGAGAAAAGTTTTTCTCTGCTGGTGCAGATCTCAAGCTATTTTCTGACGGTGACAAAGCGGTTGCGTTAGACATGGCGCGATGCTTTGGTGAAGCCTTTGAAATGCTCTCGGAATTCCGTGGTGTTTCCATTGCCGCTATTAATGGTTACGCCATGGGTGGAGGTTTAGAAGTGGCATTAGCTTGTGATATTCGAGTCGTTGAAGAGCAAGCGGTACTTGCTTTACCTGAAGCCAAAGTCGGACTTTTGCCCTGCGCTGGCGGTACCCAAAACCTCACAGCGTTAGTAGGGGAAGGCTGGGCAAAGCGTATCATTTTATGTGGAGAGCAAGTCAGCGCTGACAAAGCAAAAGAACTAGGCCTAGTTGAGGAGTTGGTTCCCAAAGGTGAAGCTTTAAGTAAAGCGCTGGAACTTGCTGAATCTGTTGCGAACCAGTCACCATCTTCTGTCGCCGCATGTAAGGCGCTCATTCAAAATATGCGCTCTGCGCCACTTAAGCACGGCTTAATGAAAGAGCGAGAGTTGTTTCTGAATCTTTTTGATACGGAAGATCAAGTTGAGGGTGTTCGCGCCTTTTTAGAAAAACGCCCACCGCAATGGAAAAACCGATAGGAGGCCACATGGCAGGGATGGTAACCATTAGTGAAATAGAGTGCTTAGATGGCGTGCACCGCATTGGTATCGCAACGTTAGACAACACCGCTTCATTGAATGCATTGACGTATGACATGTTAGTCCAACTTAACGATCAGCTTATCAAGTGGCAAGACGATCCGCATGTGACTTGTGTGGTACTTACTGGCGCTGGAGAAAAAGCATTCTGTGCTGGTGGCGATGTTCGAGCTATGTATCACGTCATGCATAACGAGAGTAAAGAAAAAATCGTAGAGTTCTGTACGAACTATTTCTCGTTGGAGTATGAGTGTGACTATCTCATCCACACTTACAACAAACCCATTATCGGTTGGGGAGAAGGTATTGTCCTGGGCGGTGGGATGGGGCTTTTTATGGGAACCAGCCATAAAGTTGTGACAACAACATCACGCCTTGCTATGCCAGAAATCAATATTGGACTGTATCCCGATGTGGGAGGTACGTGGTTTTTAAGCCAGATAGATCCGCAAGTGGGTTTATTCCTCGGATTGACAGGTTCCATGGTGAATTCAAGTGACGCTGTCACTATTGGTTTGGCCGATTGGTTACTGTTGGAAGAGCAGTATCCCACCTTACTGGATGAGCTAAAGCGGCTCCAGTGGGGCAAAGAAGATGCGAAAGAGTTGGTAACTGCGCGACTACAATTAATGGAAGAACAGGTTATTGATAGCAAACCAACCACGCAAATTTGTCCATACTTAGATCAGATAGAGGAAGCGTGCAAAGGCTTTGATCTTAATGCGATAGCACAGCGAATCATGGCTATCGAAGGGAATAGCCAGTGGATAGAAAACGCGAAACAAACGTTCGCATCGGGCAGTCCGATCACCGCGCATATTTGCTTTAGACAAGTGAAAGAGTACCACAGCTTACCGCTTGCAGATTGCTTCCGTTTAGAGTTGAGTTTGTCGGTTCGCAGTGCCTTATTAGGTGAGTTTAAAGAGGGCGTCCGTTCTAGGCTCATTGACCGGGATGGCGAGCCGAGCTGGATATTTAACAGTGTCAGTGAAGTCGATGAAGATGTTATCGATACTTTGTTTACCTCGCTTTGGTCAGATAACGAGCATCCGCTTGCTAATTTGGGTGAACAAACACTAGGTCAATAAGGAGAATGATCATGAGTACCATCGCATTTATCGGTTTAGGAAGAATGGGGCATCCTATGGCGCAAAACTTACTCGCGTCTGGATTTAACGTGCAAGTATTCGATGTCGATAGCGAAGCCGCAAAGCAACTAGTACCTTTTGGTGCAGTGGTGGCGAGCTCTATTGAGGAAGTCGTGGATGGTGCAAGCACAGTCATCACGATGCTACCAGCAGGGTCTCACGTTCGTTCCGTGTATCTTGGTGACTTACACGGTGGCGTAGGTGTCCTCAATCTTGTCTCGCCAAGTACCTTGATGATTGATTGTTCAACCATTGATCCGGACTCTGCGCGATTAGTCGCCAATGAAGCGGCAAATAAACGCGTGTTGTTTGTCGACGCGCCCGTTTCGGGGGGCGTTGCTGGCGCGAAAGCGGCGACATTAACCTTTATTGTTGGTGGTTCGGATCAAGCGTTTTCTAAAGCCAATGCGATTTTGCAGTATATGGGAAAAAATGTTTTCCATGCTGGCAAAGCAGGCGATGGTCAAATGGCGAAAATCTGTAACAACCTTATGCTCGGCATTTTAATGTCTGGTACGTGCGAGGCATTAAACCTAGGTATCGATCATGGACTCGATCCAAAAGTGCTATCAAACATCATGCTGCAAAGCTCTGGCCGAAATTGGGCATTGGAGCTTTACAATCCTTGCCCAGGCGTGATGGACAGTGCACCGTCCAGTCACGATTACCAACCGGGCTTTATGAGCAAACTCATGCTAAAAGATCTCGGCTTGGGGTTAGATGCGGCGTTACAAACACATTCTTCGGTTCCGATGGGGTCGTTAGCGCGCAACTTATATTCTTTCCACAACGCGAGCGGCCACGGCGAGCTCGATTTCTCAAACTTATTTGAGTTATACAAGAGTAAGAAAGGCTAGACTGAGTTTTGTGACAAACCAGCCCGAGATGGTGACCTAAAACGCGCATCATTTCGGCCAACTTAGACTGGTTGAGATAGAGAACATTACGAGCTATGGAGTGCACCAATATGGACATAAAAAGTAGTGTTATTGTCATTACAGGAGCAGGGCAGGGGCTTGGGCAAATGATGGCCATTACCCTTGCTCAAGCTGGCGCTGATTTAGCGTTGTTGGATGTAAACGCCAGTGGCTTAATGGAAACACAAGAGCAGTGTCGAATGCTGAGTGCGAAAGCGTTGACATATCAAGTGGATGTCACCAACGAAATCGACGTTGAAACCACGTTTGAAGCGATTATCCAAGATTTTGGTCAACTCAATGGGTTAGTCAATAACGCTGGCGTGTTAAGAGATGGGTTACTTGTAAAAGCAAAAGATGGCGTGATCAGTAAGATGTCTTTGGATCAATTCAACTTGGTCATGAACGTTAACGTGACAGGAACGTTTTTGTGTGGGCGTGAAGCTGCCGTCAAGATGATTGAGAGTGGCTCCCAAGGCGTTATCATCAATATTTCTAGTGTTGCGAGAGCTGGGAATATCGGACAAACCAATTATTCTGCGTCAAAAGCGGCGGTCGCGACCATGGCGACAACATGGGCTCGTGAGCTCGCAAGATACGGTATTCGCGCGGCGGCGGTTGCACCAGGTGTAGTTCATACCGCGATGGCAGAGCAAATGAAACCCGAAGCCATAGAGCGATTAGAAAAGATGATCCCAGTTGGCAGGATGGGCGAAACAAGCGAAATCGCGCATGCAGTAAAATACATTATTGAGAGTGATTACTTTACTGGCAGGGTTTTAGAAGTGGATGGCGGCATTCGTATGTAAGTGATCACTGAAATAAGGCTCTGATAGACCTGAATAATAAGTCTCTTTCCATTTCAACATTTTCTATGTTGTGGAGTGCTAATTCTGCGCAACCCAAATGTATTTACAACTTATGTTTGGATTTACCTTGAGAATGATTTCTCACAATCCAATAAAGAGATGTAAATACCACTCAAATATTAAGTGAAATCATTAATTTGATGCTGATCACACTTTTGGTTTTTTAGTTTCCGCTTCTCATTAAGGCTATCTGCGTAAATGAAGTTGATAGTCAGTCTCATCAATTTTAAGTTTCAACTATTTGTTTTTAAATAATTAATTGTTGAAGCACGAGAAATTCGTGTTGAGGTTAATATTCGATTTAAAGTGTGTAACTTCCATTAATGGAAGGTTAGTTTCCAGTTGTGGCTAATGAGCTTTAACTTTTTACTCCTCATAATGCGCCAAATGTAACATAGTGTTTCAAAGTGTAACAATAAACTCACACTAAGAGTGTGGTTTTGATCTCCACTCAATTCCGTTTTGTTTCGCTCTGAGCCCGACGTTACTCATGCTCAACACATAAACATTCTAATGACTATAACAACTGGTTCTTGGCTTGATACCAATCGTATCGTAGCAAATAACGGTTCATTCTAGCTGGTTAAATGCTTGATGACGAAGTTGAAAAATTGTAAGTAGAATAACTACTTATCGAAGTTTTTTCTTGTTCTCATACATTACCTCTGCGCTATTTGTGAGCTTTTATTTACTTTGATTGGCATCTGCTTTGAAACCAGACAACCATCGAGAAAGTTAATGGAAGCCTCAAGATATAAACGCATCTTGTCGAGGGGAAGTTTGGCGTCCGTCATACTTATGCTCTCAGGATGTAATTCAGCTTTACTTGACCCCAAAGGTGCCATTGGTGTGCAAGAAAAAGAGTTAATTATTACTGCTCTTTTGCTGATGTTGATCGTTGTAATCCCTGTGATTTTAATGACGATTTACTTCGCTTACCGATACCGCGCCTCTAACACTGAAGAAGAGTACGCACCCGAGTGGTCACACTCGACCAAAATCGAAGTGGTGGTATGGACAATTCCAATCATCATCATTGCGATTCTTGCGACGATCACATGGCGTTCGACTCATGAACTAGAGCCATCCAAACCTTTGGAAAGTGATGTTAAACCAATGACCATCGAAGTGGTGTCACTCGATTGGAAATGGTTGTTCATCTACCCAGAAGAAAACATTGCGACGGTGAACTATGTGGCGTTCCCGAAAGACGTGCCAGTGCAGTTCAAACTGACTTCGGACAACATCATGAACGCGTTTTTCATCCCTCGCTTAGGTACACAGATCTACGCGATGCCAGGAATGGTAACCAAGCTCAACCTGATAGCGAACCACGAAGGTGACTACAAGGGTTTTGCATCGAACTACAGCGGCGAAGGCTTTTCGCAAATGAAGTTCACAGCTTCAGCAATGTCAGATCGTGCTGCGTTCCTAAATTGGGTGCAGAAAGTGAAGGCGAGCCCTGATCGTATTGAAGATTGGGAGCAATACAGCTCACTGGCAGCGCCAAGTATCGCAGAGCCAGTCACTTTGTTCTCTAGCGTTCCTCCGTTCTTGTTCACCGACGTTGTGACTCAGCATCCTGGTTCAATGAACTGTTTGCCTGAAAACCAAGGATAATCGTAATGTTTGGAAGATTAACTCTTGATTCAGTTCCATTCCACGAACCTATTATCGTCATCACCCTAGCGGTTGTGGCGCTGGTTGGTTTAGCCGTAGTTTACGCGGTGACCAAAGCCGGAAAGTGGCAATATTTGTGGAATGAATGGTTTACTTCAGTAGACCATAAAAAACTTGGCTTCATGTACATCGCAGTAGCGATGGTGATGCTTGTTCGTGGTTTTGCTGACGCAGTCATGATGCGTAGTCAGCAACTCCTTTCTTCTGCGGGTGAAGCAGGTTACTTGCCACCGCATCACTACGATCAAATTTTTACTGCCCACGGCGTGATCATGATCTTTTTTGTAGCGATGCCATTGGTCATTGGTTTGATGAACATCATCGTGCCATTGCAGATTGGTGCACGTGACGTGGCTTTCCCGTATCTGAATAACTTGAGCTTCTGGCTGTTTGTTGTTGGTGTCATCCTAACAAACATGTCTCTCGGCTTAGGTGAATTTGGTCGTACAGGTTGGCTAGCGTATCCGCCGCTTTCAGGTATTGAGGCAAGCCCAGGAGTCGGGGTCGACTATTGGATTTGGGCGCTGCAGATATCAGGTGTTGGTACGACGTTAACAGGCGTGAACTTCTTCGCGACCATTTTGCGTATGCGTACACCGTCTATGCCAATGATGAAGATGCCAGTTTTCACTTGGGCGTCTCTGTGTGCAAACATTTTGATCATCATTTCATTCCCAATCCTAACGGTGACTATCGCTCTGCTTACGCTGGATAGATACCTAGGCATGCACTTCTTTACCAATGATCTTGGCGGCAACGTAATGATGTACGTCAACCTGATTTGGGCTTGGGGTCACCCAGAAGTGTACATTTTGATCTTGCCAATTTTTGGTGTGTTCTCAGAAGTCACCGCAACCTTCTCACGTAAAAAGTTGTTCGGTTACACATCGCTAGTTTGGGCTACCGTAGTTATCACGATTCTTGCCTTTGTTGTTTGGCTACACCACTTCTTTACGATGGGGTCTGGCGCGAACGTAAATGCCTTCTTCGGTATTGCCACGATGATCATTTCTATCCCAACAGGGGTGAAGATCTTCAACTGGCTATTCACCATGTACAAAGGCCGCATCCGCTTTACGACGCCAATGATGTGGACGGTGGGTTTCCTGATCACCTTTACTGTTGGTGGTATGACGGGCGTACTAATGGCTGTTCCGGGTGCAGATTTCGTTCTGCATAACTCAGTATTCCTTATCGCTCACTTCCACAACGTTATCATCGGTGGTGTGGTGTTTGGATGTTTCGCTGCGATCACTTACTGGTTCCCGAAAGCGACCGGTTTCACCATGAATGAAACTTGGGGCAAACGTGCGTTCTATCTTTGGATTATTGGTTTCTTAATGGCGTTCCTACCGCTTTATGCGCTGGGCTTTATGGGGATGACTCGTCGTTTAAGCCAAGACATCAACCCAGAATACTTCCCACTGTTGTCGATTGCCGCAGCAGGTACGGTTGTGATTGCGCTGGGCGTATTGTCTCAGTTCATCCAAATTTACGTGAGTATCCGTGACCGCGAGCAAAATCGTGATTTAACTGGTGACCCGTGGGGTGGACGTACTCTTGAGTGGGCAACATCGTCTCCACCGCCGTTCTACAACTTTGCGCACCTACCAAAAGGTGATGTGCTGGATGCCTTCTGGTACCAGAAACAAAGTGGCGAGTTCGATCCAACTAAAGAAGTGGAATACGAACGTATTCATATGCCAAAAAACACGGCAACAGGCATCTACGTGTCGGCTTGGTCGCTCCTATTTGGCTTCGGCATGATTTGGTACATCTGGTGGCTAGCGGCGGCAAGTTTGGTCGGTATTATCGTGACGTGTATTCAGCATAGCTATAACGATGATGTGGATTACTACGTGGAAGTTGAAGAGATCAAAGCAATTGAGGCCGAACGTCGAGCTCAGCTTGAAGAAGCGAAGAAAAATTCAGTGAAAGACAGCGAAAGTAAAGATGATCTGGAGGTGACGTATGCAAACTAATATCGCAGCACATCACGACCATGATCACCACCATGACACGAATGGCAACAAGCTATTTGGCTTCTGGGTTTACCTGATGAGTGACTGTGTACTGTTTGCGACCTTGTTCGCGACATACGCTGTGCTGTCGAGCAATTCAATTGCGGGCCCAACAGGTAAAGACATTTTTGAACTCCCATTCGTGTTTGTCGAAACCATGCTGCTTCTGTTTAGCAGTATCACATTTGGTTTTGGCATTATCGCGATGAAGCGCAACAACGTTGCTGGTCTCAAACGTTGGATGTTAGTCACGTTCGCGCTTGGTCTTGGCTTTATCTGTATGGAGGTCTATGAGTTCCATCACCTGATTGAAGAAGGCTATGGGCCACAAACAAGTGCATTCCTATCGGCATTCTTTACGTTGGTTGGTACGCACGGCCTGCACGTAACCTTTGGTCTGATTTGGTTAGCGGTAGCGTATCATCAACTGTCGACGAAAGGTCTGAACGACAATATGGCAATGCGCTTTAACTGCTTAAGCCTATTCTGGCACTTTCTAGATATCGTTTGGATTTGTGTCTTTACCATCGTTTACTTACTGGGGGTAATGTAATGGATCAACATGTAGAAACCAGTTCGTCAGATTACGTGAAAGGCTTTATTGCCTCACTGATGCTGACGGTAATTCCGTTCTACTTTGTTTGGACGAAATCATTACCAGATACAACGACCTATGCGATTCTATTTGGATGTGCATTAGTGCAGATATTTGTTCACTTTAAATACTTCTTGCACATGGAAACAAAAACATCCGACGGACGTTGGAACCTTGTATCACTGATGTTTACCGCCATTGTTGTACTTATCCTTATCGCTGGCTCGGTATGGATCATCTACAACATGAACGTCAACATGAAGTTGTAGGTCAAGGTATGCTGAAAAGTTATTTGTCTATCACTAAACCGGGCATTATTTTCGGCAACCTGATTTCTGTTGCGGCGGGGTTCTTCCTCGCCGCAAAAACAGAACCAGCCAGTCTAATGCTGTTCGTTACGACGTTAGTTGGTGTTGGGTTAGTCATCGCTTCAGGTTGTGTGGTGAATAATATTTTCGATCGTGATATCGACCAAAAGATGGCACGTACACGAAATCGTGAAACAGTGAAAGGCAACATCAATATCGATATTGCGTTTGTTTATGCACTTGCTTTATTGCTGGTAGGAACCGCACTGTTATTTATCCGAGTGAACCCACTATCCGCTGTCGTCGTGTTGCTTGGCTACGTGTATTACGTGTTCTTTTACACGATGTGGTACAAACGTAACTCGGTGTATGGAACCTTAGTGGGAAGTATCTCAGGCGCAGTTCCGCCATTGGTGGGTTACTTAGCGGTAACAAACTTCATTAGCTTGGAAGCGATTTTACTCTTTACCATGTTCTGTCTCTGGCAAATGCCGCACTCGTATGCCATTGCCATGTTCCGCATGCAAGACTACCGAGAAGCCGGGATTCCCGTATTGCCAGTTAAAGAGGGCATTCATAAAGCTCATCGACACATCAAAGCGTATGTCGTGGCGTTTGGAGCAGTATCATTGGGGTTATTTTTACTAGGTGAAGCCGGGTATGAATACTTAGCGGTTGCAGCGGTTGTTTGCTTTATGTGGACGAACGTGACCTTTCGCAGCATTGATGACAACAACTATATCGCTTGGTCAAAGTCGGTGTTTAAAGTCTCACTGCTAGTGGTGATGGGGATCAGTGGTGTGCTTGGTGTCGAGTTGATTCCTCTAGCTCTGTAACAACCAAACCTAAGCGTTTGCTAAGCGCCAATATCTTTTGCTGCTGAATGCATGAATGGCCTTACCTAGAAGTAAGGTCATTTAACTTTCTATTGTTCTTTATTTTCCCTGTTTTTCCTGCTCCTCCTCTAGCTTCACTATCACGTATTCATATCTAAAAGCAAAAACAACCAGTGTGTAAAACATAGTGAAGCACGTTTTCGCTGACGCGTAATAATGCCAAGAGATAGTGACTATTAAGCTAAAAAGTATAAACAGCGCAATAACTCTATTTGCCATATGAAAATTCAATATCGATAGTTTGTAATGTAAACATTTGGGGAGAGTGCTAGTTCCCATAGCAGCATACAAACTAACAATGTGAATGTTTGAGTTGAATCACCAGCTAGCGAAATACAAAAGTTTTACGACTGAAAGTGGGTGAGGAAGCACCTTAGCTCCAGTGAAATGAACACGATTAAGAATCATCCTTTTACATAATCTAAAAACTCACCAAACCTTAACCCAGATTAAAGTTTTGTCGTCTCCGAGGCATTAAGGTGCGCCTGTAGTTTGCAGGTCTCAAGGATTCAGAGAAGGAACAGCCATACATCGTGTATCGCTGTTCCTTTTTCGTTCTTGTTTACTTGCGAAAAGATAAAACATAAAGACAACTTTAAGAGGACTGGTTTTGAGCATTTTGTTTTCCGAAGCCCGAATTGGCAACATGACCCTAAAGAACCGTTTTGTGAGAAGCGCAACGTGGGAGAACATGGCGACCGAAGATGGTCACATGACGGTAAAGCTTTACGATATTTACGAAACGCTTGCGAAAGGGGAAGTTGGGCTTATTGTTACGGGTTATGCCAATATCGTTGAAGAAGAGAAACCCAACGCAGGTATGATGGGGATCTACAACGACTCTTTTATTGAAGAATACAAAAAGCTAACAGAGCTAGTACATCAACAAGATTCTAAAATCGTGATGCAAATTGCTTACGGTGGCACCAAAACCACCCATAACGTCGGTGAGCGTGTCATCTTCGCTCCGAGTGACGTGCCTGAGCGTGGTACAAATACGCAAGGCAAAGCGATGACAAAGGACGAAATAGACTACATCGTAAAGGCATTCGCATTGGCGAGTAAACGTGCTCAAGACGCTGGTTTTGACGGCGTAGAGATTCATGCGGCGCACACTTATTTAATTAACCAGTTTTTAAGCCCGTACTATAATCGTCGCGAAGACGAATATGGTGGTGACTTAGAAAATCGCATGCGCTTTCTTTTAGAAATTTATTCTGAAACCAGAAAGCTGGTTGGAAGCGAATTTCCCATCCTCGTTAAACTGACGGCAACAGAGTTCTTTGACGGCGGTTTAACGTTCAATGAAACTCGCGTCGTCTGCAAGAAACTTGAAGAAATAGGCGTTGATGCGATCATCGTATCTGGCAATGTTCACGGCAAAGCAAACGAACTTGTTGGTCAAACGTTCGATGGTTACACACTACAAGAAGAAGGTTACTTTCACGAATATGGTCACGTGATCAGTCAGGACGTTAGCATACCGGTGATTACTGTCGGCGGGCTGAGCGACATTGATGCGATTGAGAAAATTGCAGAAAACACAGGTATCCAATTTTTTGCTGTGTCACGCCCTTTATTGGCTGAGCCACAGTTGATCAAACGTTGGAAAGAAGGCAATCGCGCACCAGTAGATTGTGAACGTTGCTCAAAGTGTCGTACCAAGCGTGGTAACTTTTGCGTGGTGTATAAGAACCGAAATCGTCGCAAAAAATAGAACGAAGCGAATACACAAATACAAATTAGCCTCCACTCTGAATATGGAGGCTTTTAATTATCCGCATGTTAATCGAACCATTATTTATCTTCTTTTTGATAGTTTAAATAATGCACACAAAGATCGTGAAATGCTTTAGCTTGAGGCGAGATCGTGCGATCGGTTAACGTAAATATACCAATTTGCCTTTCAAGTGGTGGATCGATAAGCGGAATCCAAACCAAGCGTGTTTCATTGGTTGGGAAAGCAAGCTTCGGTAGGGTCGTGACACCAATCCCAAGTTCTAAGACAGAAAACAGTGAAGTAATATTTTCGACCGAATAGAGCGCTTGCTGACTCAGAGCTCTTGCTGGGGTTGGATCGAGAAGTGTACAAGTGCCGTTACGGATAAAGGGTTGTTCCGACAAAGTTTGCCACTCGATTCCTTCTGGATGACTTGCAATAGGGTTGTCCTTTAAACACACCACGCCTATTGGATCGGCTAACAGCGGCGTAAAGTCAATGCCGCCCTCATCGAGGTGAGAGGGGTTACCGAGCGCCAAGTCGACTTCACCGGAGAGTAAGCGAGCCTCGACGCCCGCCGCGTTATCATCGATCAAGCTTACTTCTACATTTGGATACTGCTCGCAAAAGGCACCCAACACGCTAGGGATGAGTTTCGCTGCAACAGAAGGAACGCTCGCAATTCGCACTCTCCCTTGCTGTCCGGCCGCGGCAGCTTTGAGATCGTTGTCCAGCGCACTGTAGATATTGAGAAACTGAACCACCTTGGGCAGACAAATTTCACCAAACGGGGTCAATTTGGTTTTGTTTCCGGGTTCAAACAGCGTTTGCCCTAGAATTTTTTCAAGCTCTTTTATCGATGTTGACAGTGCCGCCTGAGAACGATTTGCACGATGTGAAGCGGCTCGAAAGCCTCCTTCCTCGACTACCATCACAAAATGCATTAATTGTTGAAGCTTAATACTCATCCCTAATGCCTCTTAATCCCTTTATTTACGTTATTTTAAACAGAGTGATAAGTTTAATTTATCAAATGTCAAAAATTTACCGTTAGATTTATCGCCTGTCAATGTGCATCATTTAACCATATTGAAACAAAGCTGTTACAAAGGTTGAAAGGCACGTGAATACTCCTACTAAAAAACACCCAGTTAAAACCAGTCTATTTGCTTCTAAAGCGCCGCTTGAATGGGCGATAGTCAACAACGGAACCCTGTATACGGCTCAAATTCCTATTGATGACACAGGCGCGGTTGTGGAAGGCGGTATCGAAGCACAAACACGTCAAACCTTTAACAATCTCATTCACACCCTGGAGTGTGCAGGGGAGTCTTTGGACTCGGTGTTGCAGGTCCTGATTTATGTGACTGACAGAGAATACTTAAAGACCGTTAACCAAGTGTACGCGGAATATTTTGAAGCGCCGTACCCAAATCGCGCCGCCATGGTGGTTGCAGGGTTAGCGCGAGAAGAGATGTTGGTGGAGTTTGTTGTCTACGCGTCGGCAAGCCAACCAGAATAAATCCAACGAGAATAATTAGAGATCAGTGAGTGAGTGGCTTGCCATCACAAATCGGAAGAACAAGGAAAGAACCATGACTTTTATTAACAATGTTCAAGCAGAAAAATCCCTCTATATAGCAGGTGAATGGCAATCGGGCATGGACACCATCGCCAATATTAACCCTTCTGATATCAGCGAAAACATTGGCGATTTCGCACAAGCGAGTGTGTCGCAAGTAGAGCAAGCGATTCAAGCGGCTAAATCAGCGCAGCCAGAGTGGGAAAAAACACCAATCGAGCGCAAGCAAGCAGTGCTACAAGCGATTGGTGATGAGCTCATTGCACGATGTGACGAATTGGGCACCTTGCTTTCGCGTGAAGAAGGTAAGCCATTTTCTGAAGGTCGAGGTGAGATTTACCGTGCTGGCCAATTCTTCCAATACTTTGCTGCTGAGGTTCTGCGTCAAATTGGCGATAGCGCTGCTTCCGTCCGTCCAGGTGTCTCCGTTGAAGTTACTCGCGAAGCCGTCGGCGTTATCGCCATTATCTCTCCTTGGAACTTCCCAACAGCAACAGCGGCTTGGAAAATCGCGCCAGCACTTGCGTTTGGCAACAGCGTCGTCTGGAAGCCTGCCAACCTAACCCCAGCAAGTGCCGTTGCGCTGACAGAGATTATCCATCGCCAAGGTTTACCTGCTGGCACGTTTAACCTCGTTTTGGGTAGCGGTTCGCAAGCAGGTAATACCCTTATCAATTCGAAGGATGTGAACGGCGTGAGCTTCACTGGTTCTGTGGACACAGGCCGTAAAGTTGCAGCGGCAACGGCACCAAATTTTGTGCGTTGTCAGCTAGAGATGGGTAGCAAAAATGCGCTCGTAGTGGCAGATGATGCAGACATTCAGATTGCTGTCGAAGCAACAATCGCAGGCTCATTCTCGGGTGCAGGTCAAAAGTGCACCGCGTCTTCTCGTCTTGTCGTTATGGACGGAGTTCACGACGCGTATGTTGAAGCGCTAATCAAACGCATGAGCGAACTTAAAGTGGGTCACGCTCTAGAAGAGGGCGTGTTCATGGGCCCTGTTGTTGATGGTAACCAGCTGAATGCGAACTTTGAGTGGATCGAAAACGCACGCCAAGCAGGCGCGGAGCTGGCTTTCGGTGGTGAGCGTCTGAGCCTAGAGCATGACGGTTACTACATGTCACCAACTCTGTTTTTAAATACACAGAATGGCTGGGAAGTGAACCAAGAAGAAGTCTTTGCGCCAATGGCGAGCGTGATTCGCGTTTCTGATCTGGATGAGGCAATTGCAGTCGCGAACGATACGCGCTTTGGCCTGACAGGCGGCATTATCACGCAAAGCTTGCGTAATAGCGCGATCTTCAAACAGCAAGTCCAAACGGGCTGCGTCATGGTTAACTTGCCAACTGCGGGTACAGATTATCACGTTCCATTTGGTGGCCGTAAAGAGTCTAGCTTTGGTCCTCGTGAGCAAGGTCAGTACGCCAAAGAGTTCTACACCGTAGTGAAAACCGCTTATCAGCGTCCTTACTAAGATCGGCAGGGTAACTGATGGTGTCAGTTACCCGCACGAAAAGGCTAAGAAATTGTTTAAGGAGTGGTTATGTACCAACAACGGATTGTGATTGACGGATTGCAGTACTGCAATTGGGATCGAGAGTATTTCCAAACGCTTAAGGCGAGTGGCATTACCGCCGTTCATGCCACCATCGTCTACCACGAAACTGCGCGCGAAACCTTGACGCGTTTTGCTGAGTGGAACTTGCGCTTCGAGCAAAATGCAGACCTCATCATGCCTATTTATTCAATGGCAGATGTAGAAAAAGCCAAAGCAGAAGGCAAAGTCGGCATCTTCTTCGGCGCGCAAAATTGCTCACCAATCGATGATGAAATTGGCTTGATTGAAGTGATGCGCCGCCAAGGTCTGCTGATCATGCAACTGACCTACAACAACCAAAGCTTACTGGCGACAGGTTGTTACGAACAAAACGATTCCGGCGTAACTCGCTTTGGTAAGCAAGCGATTGAAGAGATGAACCGAGTCGGGATGATCATTGATATGTCCCACAGCGCGGAGCGTTCGACGTTGGAAGCTATCGAGCTCTCTTCGCGTCCAATTTGTATCAGCCATGCTAACCCGACGTTTGCGCATGACGCACTGCGCAACAAGTCCAACACCGTGATCAAAGCACTGACGGAGCGCGGTGGTTTGATTGGATTCAGTTTATATCCATTCCATTTGCCAAATGGCAGCCAGTGCACGCTGGATGATTTCTGCCAGATGGTAGCGAAAACCGCAGACATGTTTGGCGTCGACCATTTAGGCATCGGTAGTGATTTGTGCCTAAATCAGCCGCAACAAGTGTTGGAGTGGATGCGCAACGGGCGTTGGTCAAAAGCGATGGATTACGGTGAAGGTTCAGCAAGTAACTCGGGATGGCCAGATGCGCTGCCATGGTTCTGCGGCAGCGCAGGGATGGAGAACATCTACAACGGATTAATGGGTCACGGATTCAGTGAATCTGAGGCTGGAAAAATATTGGGTGAAAACTGGTTCAACTTCCTTAAAGAAGGATTAGAGCCTATTTCATAGCATTCCCCAAAGTAGGAACCGCCTGCCCACATAATAACAATACGGCAGGCGTAAAACTCACATTTGTAGCCAGTCTTTGGCTGCTGCAAAGAACCTCTGGAGCCAGAGTATGTCTGATTTAACCAATAGCATGAAAGCTTCCACGATGAGCGTGTCATCGGGCAAGTCAAAAGCAAAACACAACACATCAACAACAGAAAACACGACGGACAAATTAGGACTGAATAACCCGGCCTTTTGGTATAGCGGTGGTTTCATCGCGTTGTTCGTTGCTATTGCACTTTATGACGGCGAGCTGTTATCTACGATCGTTAACGCTGGCTTTGGCTGGGCAGTTCAGGTGTTTGGTCCATACTGGCAGTTACTGCTGCTTCTCACTTTTCTTATTGGTCTTGGCTTGGCTGCAGGGCGAACAGGCAAGGTGATGTTGGGCGGGATTGCAAAACCAGAAATGGATTCTTTCCGCTGGATGGCGATTATTTTCTGTACCTTATTGGCTGGTGGTGGCGTTTTCTGGGCCGCGGCTGAGCCTATCGCGCATTATGTTAGCCCACCTCCTTTGTACGGCGCGCAAGATAACCCGCAGCAAGGTGCGGTGAATGCGTTGTCGCAATCCTTTATGCACTGGGGCTTTCTAGCTTGGGCGATTGTAGGTAGCTTAACTTCCATCGTGGTGATGCACCTACATTACGACAAAGGTTTACCGCTAAAACCCCGTATTTTGCTTTACCCAGTCTTGGGCGAACGAGCACTTAAAGGCCAACTCGGTGCATTGATTGACGCGTGCTGCATTATCGCGGTAGCCGCAGGCACCATCGGGCCAATTGGGTTTCTAGGCTTGCAGGTTAGCTACGCGTTAAATGCGTTGTTTGATATCCCTGATGGCTTTACCACTCAGCTTATCATCATCTTGTTTGCGATTGCGCTTTACACCTTGTCAGCACTCAGTGGATTAAGCCGAGGCATGCAACTGCTTAGTCGTTACAACGTGATTCTGGCAATGGCATTGATGGTTTACATCCTGTTTTTTGGTCCGACGAATTTTATCTTTAACGGATACATTCAAGGTGTAGGAAGCATGTTGGATAACTTTATCCCAATGGCGACTTATCGCGGTGACGAAGGTTGGCTAAGTTGGTGGACAGTATTTTTTTGGGGCTGGTTCCTGGGTTATGGTCCGATGATGGCAATCTTTATTGCGCGTATTTCCCGTGGTCGAACTATTCGCCAAGTTATTTCCACCATCAGTATTGTGGCTCCGTTAACCACCTGTTTTTGGTTCACGATTGTGGGCGGCTCAGGCCTTGCGTTTGAAATTGCTGAACCGGGTAGCGTGAGTGCGGCGTTTGAGGGCTTTAACTTGCCAGGTGCTTTGCTTGCAGTGACTCAGCAACTACCAATGCCAATGCTGACTTCAATTCTATTTCTGATTTTAACCACGATCTTCATCGTCACGACGGGCGACTCAATGACCTACACAATCAGTGTCGTGATCAGTGGTGAAACGGAGCCGAATGCGATCATCCGTACCTTCTGGGGAGTAATGATGGGTGTGACGGCATTGATCCTAATTTCCCTTGGCTCTGGCGGCATCTCTGCTCTGCAATCTTTCATTGTTATTACCGCGGTTCCGGTTTCGTTGATTCTGTTACCGTCACTTTGGAATGCGCCACAAATTGCAATCAAAATGGCGAAAGAGCAAGGGCTATAACAATTATCCAATTCAAACAACGTGGAGCTTGTGCGGGTGTTTTCCTCCTGCATCCGCACAAACCCTAGTATTCTTACAATAACAAATAGGTGGTGAGCAAAATGGATGCACATCGTTCTACTTATACGGAAGCAACTATGCGCGATGCAGCGATTGTCATGGCAGCCGAAAGGCTTGGCGCAATGCACCAAAACCGAATCAGCTTTGTTCGCAGTCTGATTCGTAATATGGCAAGCCAAAACTGGCAAGTAACCAAGCATGAGTGGCAGCTTTGTCCTCGTGGTTATGGTCATGTGATTTACAAATTGACCACGCCAGAGCACGTTTATCATTTGGTGGTATTCTGTGATGAAATTGCCGACGACGAGCGTAATGATCGCGTAATTGCTGAAAAGTGGGACGTCACATTTGCACTGGTTCAAGGCGATGTTGATGTTACTTTGTTGGAAAGATTGCGAGAAAATGTACCGCTGCAAGAAGCGGGACGTAATCCAAACAACGTACTTGTTCTTGCTCGCGCAAACAAAAGTGTGCGCGTGTTTGAGCACATTGTTAGCGCGCTTTCTCAAGGCGAGCAGCCTGAGCCGAAAGAGTTAGCGGAAGTGGGTTATATCCTGCGTACCACAGCTGTTTATGGTAACGGAAAGTTTGGTATCGCCGATTTCAAACTGTTAGAGAACAACTCAGATTTCAGCCAGTCTTTTAGTGCGCAAATGTGTGCCGTATATATGTTGCGTGAATTCAGCCTAGATTGGGTGCACTATCTGGCACTTCAACAAGGTGGCGACAACGCGGTGGCTTTGCATCGTGGCTTGCAGCGCTACCTTGGTGTCGGCAATGCGACTGGCTTAGGCATGGCTCCATACTTGATTAATCACCCGTGCATCGTTGACCAATGGATGACCTCTCGCGAACGTGCGGTAGCGCGAGTCTTTGCGATGCCATGTGAAGCTTCATTCCATGCTCCTTTGCAAGGATTACTACAAAAAGCACAGCGTCATTTAGAGCAAGTCATCACCATCAATGAACATCAAGACAGGCTCAATCATCAAGCGATATCAGACATCAAACAACTGCTATCAGAGCTAACAACGTTAATGGCATCACATCCGAATTGGGCGAGTTTGGTCGAGCATAAGAAAACAATGAGTGTGGAAGCCCAAGAAATCCTCACCTCTTGCTTGATCGAACTCTACCCATCTTTAGTGGATGAATTTGCTAGCCAAATGAATACGGATGAAACGTTATCTATTCCGGGCGGGAAAAAGATCCAAGATTTACTGGAAGTGTTGCAAAGCAAGTACCGCTGGGCGATTGATGCGGATTACTCACTAGCCGAGAACAACTACTGGTTCTGGTATCGCTCACAAGATAAAGAAGAGCCAAGGCTTGGTGTTCGCGGGGAAGAGGCTGGAGAAGAAAAAGAACTGCCGCTTGATATCGGCAGACAAGTGAATCGCTTGTACCAGGCCTTGCTTGACTGTGATGTAGAAATGTCCGTAGCAGAGTTTCTATTGCAAAAACCGGCTTATCGTTCGATCACACGTCGCGTATGGACGCTAGGCAACCGTGCGATGGGGGATATTCAAATGAATGTGCTGCGTAAAGATGCGTTACCAATGCACTTACTGCGCTGTAAATTGGCGATCTTTGGCGCGACTAAGTTTGATCCGCGCTCGGATCGTTGGGTTCGAGTAACTTTCTTCCAAGGTGCGCCGTTGTTAGATGAAATTCACGACCCTAAACTGGTAGACACATGGATTTTCCCTAGCATGCCGCCACGTGACGAAATTGCGCAAAGTGATAATCAAAAAATCAGTGGAGGATTTGCATTATGATCGTCTCTCACAACGAATTGGTGGCCGCGGTTAATAAGGCATTTCTTGGCATGCGCCGTCACTGTGGTGAGGCGGATGTCATTGCGAACATGGTGGCGGACTTGCAAATGGTTGGCTTACATGGAGTTCGTCATTTTAATAACGCCAGTCTGTTTCTTGGGTTAGATTCAGACTGCGCCGTATCGGTGACCAACAGTACGCCGTCAAACATAGAGGTAGAACTGCACAACGGGAGTGTAGCGTGTCATTTACCCGCTGTGTTGGATTTCGCACTTGAGAAAATGATTAACCGTAAGTCGATTACTATCACGTTGACGCAGTGCCATAACCGTTGGCTAGGTTTTAGTGAGTTGTTGAAACTCTCTGCAAAAGGCATTGCGTGCCGTGCACAATGGGTCAATGGCTCTAGTCCCAAGCGAACGCTTTATGTGTTAAACCGTGGACGAATTGCGCCAGAAGTCTTTTTCTCGGATCAGTTTGATGGGCATGATACGGATTTGCATAGTATGGTTATCGAGCTCTCCGTGAACGATTTCGATATCGAGAAAAGTGCACAAGGGTATACCACCCACATTGAAGGTGATGAGTTAAGCCGCACGCAACAAGCTTCTTGGCAAAATGGTATCTTTGTCGAAGACCAAGAATGGGAAACACTGAAACAAACCGCAACCGCGTTGCTGGTGGAGAACAGTGAGCGTTCTATGCTCGGTGCTGGTGGTGTGGTTTAAGCGATGAAAGGCGATGATTCCAAGTAGAAGTGATGAAGGCTGCTGTTTAGCGGCCTTTTTTGTGCACGATGTTTGGTCACTTCTGAAGTTCAAAGACTATGATTACCGTTATCCGCAAGATGGAGCAACACAGGTAAGAAAAATGGATCTGCAAGAGAATAAAAGAAATGCCATTGCGTTTTACGAAACCGCCTATCGAGGTAATCCAAGAAAGGCGGTTGAAGACTACGTTGGCGATGAGTACATCCAGCACAATCCATTAGTTGGAAACGGCCCCGAGGCTTTTATCGAGTATTTTGAGCGGATGCAAAACGAGTATCCCGATAAAGATATTACGTTTGTGCGAGCGATTGCTGAAGGGAACTTGGTGGCACTACACACTCACCAAACATGGCCTAATGATATTGAATACGTGACGATGGATTTCTTTCGTTTTGATCATAATGGGAAGATTGTTGAACATTGGGACGCTCTGCAAGAGATTCCTAAAGAAACATTGAATGGTCACACCATGTATTAACGAGTCGTTGACGAGTCTCCCATGCCGTTTATTCAAACGGTATGGGAGGTTAAATGATTTGTGGCACTTTAAGTATTAATCATCAAAGCGCTTTTTCGATTCTCAACGCGACGTCTTCAGATACCCAGCCTTTCCACAAGTCAGGGTAGGTATTAAAAAAGTAAAACATCGCTTCTTCACCGTCCGCGTAGTTATCTTCCATCCAGGCCAGCATTTCACTCATTTGCTCGTTGGTAAATCCGCGTTTCTGCAAGTACGCGAATGCTTGGGGTTCTTTGCTCGCAAACGCCTCAGTTGTTACTGTGCGAACTGGAGAAGGTGGGTACATTGTTACTTTTGGTGAAGCGCAATCAGGCTGAGTGGTACAGTTGCGATACTCTTCTAAATCTGTTCCGCTACCAAAATCCACTTTGACCATATCATACTTGCCCAATACGGGGGTCGGTGACCAGTAGTAACCAAACCAAGGCATTTTGCGATCATAGGCTTTGGCGATGGTGCCAGCTAATGCTGCGCCAGATCCTGGGTCAACCATCTCAAAGCCGTGCTCACTTAACCCTAATGCATTAAACAAGTGACCGGAGGTGATTTGGCATGTCCAACCAGCAGGGCAGCTATAAAACGCGAACTTGTCATCATCCTCTGGGTGTTCAAATAGTTTGGCGTGCTTGATGACGCCTTCTATCGTCGCGAGTTCTGGATACTGTTTTACCAGATAGGCGGGAACCCAAAACCCTTCTTCACCACCATTGACAAGCGATTCACTAGCGATGCGCAAGCGTTTATCCGCAATCCCTTTATCAAGTGCTTCTTTAATGCCGTTTGTCCATAACTCTGGCGCAACGTCAGGTTGCCCCTTTTCAATCATAGAGGTGCCTGTAGGAACGCTATCACCAGGGATCAATTCCGCATCGCACTGGTAGCCTTCATTTAAGACAAATTGGTCGATGTGCGCCATTAAGCTGGCCGAATTCCAATTCATGTCTGCGATGGTTATTTTTCCGCATTCGTCCGCATTTGCATGAGTAGATAATGCTGATAGCAGCAGAACAGATAGCATTGAAGGTGTCGTCTTCATGTGACTGAATTTCCTTGTCGTTGTCATTTACTTCAGTATATACATCGGTTTATAAAGATTCAGTGAACAAGTTTTTTTCAGTGACGTTAAGCATAAAAACGGCGATTTATGAAGTGTTTGGTGAGAAGGGTTTAAAGGGCGTTAATACAGCAAGAACACTCCTTCGTAGCCGCCAATCTCAATATGAGAAACATAGTCGCCGATGTTACCGTCTTGATCTACAGGTTGCATAGGCTCTGGAAGTGCGATAGTTATCTTCGGTGAGGAGAAATAATCGATATTCTTGCCAAAGAAATCAGTCCGATACAGCACTCGGCCTTTGGTGAATTCGCGGGCTAACACCATCTCTGTAGGACCATGCATCACTACCGTATCGTCTGAGTGATACGCAAAGTACGTATGGGTTGGTAACAAATCGATAGCGCCATTAGACAAGTCAGGATGAGCTACTTTGCTCATAGAAGCATTTCCAATCACCGTGTAATCGGCGGAATAGGGCGTGCTGGTGGACATCATTAGCGGAGTCGCCTGATACCCCTCTGGTATTTGATTGGCAGGCTCTCCCAAATCAACGGCAAGCAAGGCGCTAGGTTGATAAGCAATATTCTTTGGTACGCCTGCCTTCCAGAAGTTGTCACTTGTTGTGTTATTACTTCCATATAAGTAGCCATTGTTCCACTGATTAAAGTAAATGCGCTCAGGGTGATAGTTTAAGTAGAACACCGCTAGTGCAGAGTATTGGTCCTGTTTCCAATTGTTTTCTGTGTTACCAAAGTATTGAACGCGACCATAACGCGTGGTCGCTTGATAAATCACTTTCTGGCCAGCTTTGGCGAGTGCAGAGTTATCCCAAAATTTAGCCAAGCCAGCATAGCCACTAAAGCCGGTAGCAGGGAAAAGGTAGTGCTCGCGCAAGTACAAGGAGCCAGCGTTAACCAAGTGGTTTTGCCCATTACGACCGAATAAGTTTGCCGTGCCTATGTTGAGACCAATTAACGCATCCGCATCCAGTGTTGCCAGTTTGTTTAAAAACGCCGAGAATTGCGCTTTGTAAGCATCGTCAGCGGCTTGGCTTCCCGCCACCAAACCAAGTTCATCCACTGTGCCTCCGGAATATATGTAGAACTGACTTGCACCGAGTAACTTATTCGTATCGTCGTTGTACGCACCATTTAAACCTTGTTTCGCCCATTCATCTTGGTAATAGTGGCGCATTGTATTGGTAAAAACGGGATTGCCGAGATTGGTCAATGCCCAAGAAGAGGTTTGATTCCACATACGACCAAATGGAATAACCCGTGACTCCCAACGAAATCGTGCCGTTGCATTCTTATTCGAACGGTTTTTGTATTCATTCCAAGAAAGATAATTGTCTTGGTTTCGATCTGCAGATTTGTCGAAGCCACGAATTTTACGCCAGCGTTGAATGGTTTGACCTTCAGGTGTCTCCGTTGGTGCTCCTGAGATATTGACGGCAGGGAAGCTATCTTTGAGTTGAATGTTTTCGAGACGTGGGCGGTTTTCTATGTTGTCGTCATGCCAAGTAATTTTCGCAACGTAAAGGCGGCCGCCGTCGCGTAAAAAGGTGGAGCCAAAGTACTGACCGCCACCATAAGTTTTTCCGCTACCATCATGCGTTGTAGCGCGAACCCAATCCAAAGGAACAGACCAGCTTACTGTTTGGTTTTTAGTCATGTTCTCAGTTTTGTCTTTTTTAATCGCGAAGATTTTCCATTCAGTTACCCGACCAAACGAGTCGATAGCAGAAGGGTATTCAATCGTGAAGCTGCCGCCTTGAGCAAACTGAGAAAACGTAAAGGTTAAGCGGTCGAACTTCTCTGAGTGATAAACATAGAGCGCACCATCATTATTCGCCTGACCAAATACGTCAGCATCCCATGGCGGTGTTTGATATAGCCAAAAGCCGGCGTGGTCAGCGCTGGCGGTATAGCCAACGATCATCGGTTTTCGATTGAGTAATGTATTTTCACCATGGCTTGAGTCGACTTCAGCTAGGATAGTGTCTTCAGAAAAGTGGAGAAAGAAATCTTCGTAGTCAACTCCATTCAGTTCTGCTTGGTTACGTATATCGTTTTCCAGCCAACCTGAGTTAAGTTCCAGCTTTTGGTTGTACATGTAACCAAGCGCTTTTACACGCTCGTTATCACTCTTATTTTCGTAAGCTCCAAACACGATATCGGCATTATCCAACTCCCATTCAAGTGCAGCGGCAGCAGAGATAGGCTTATCTTGAAGATCAATACCCTGTTCATGCAACCCAGGTAATACGATTGCTGTTCTACTCCAAACGCTGGGTATAGAAAGTAAGCTCAGAGAAGCAAGTGCAATGAGAGAAAAACAATGCGACTTCAACATGGGGTTATCTCACTCATACTTAGATGACTCGAATTAAGGGCCAGAATACAAAGAGAAATTATAGTCCATTCACAAAGTCCTAATCAGGAACCCGGCGATAGAAGGCTTTACCGGAAATCGAGGGGGGAAGCCCGGCAAAAATGAGAAGGTCTGCGTCGGGTGTAGTACGTTCAAAGACTCAAAATTCCGTCTACACAAGCACAAAAGTAACCAGAATTTTAACCTTGTTTCGATTGCCATCATATTGTTTGATTTTCATCAACAATTTCAGTTAAAACCAACTGATTAAACCAGTCATACTCTCTGTTTTATTGATTGCTTATCATACAAAAATTTAACAAAATTAATTTTTATACATTTTTATTGCATAAAAAATCCTTTTGAGTAATATAAATGCCAAGTGACAATTAATGCGGTATGTCAGCATGACTATTCAGGTAAGCGGAATCAATAAATCCTACGGTGAGACACAAGTGCTTCACGATGTCAGCTTTAAGTGTGAAAGCGGCGAAACACTGGTGTTACTTGGTCCAAGTGGTGCAGGGAAGAGCTCTCTACTACGTGTTCTTAACCTTCTTGAAGGAGCGGATAACGGCCAGTTAAACATCGCTAATGACGCATTCGACTTTTCAACTGAAATCAAAGAGAAGCAAGGTTTAGCGCTTCGTCGTAAAGTGGGCATGGTGTTCCAACAGTACAACCTATGGCCGCATATGACAGTGATGGAGAACCTGATTGAGGCTCCGGTAAAAGTCGCTGGCATGGATAAAGAAGAAGCGAAGAAGCAGGCAATGCAAATTCTCGCGACGCTGCATTTGGCAGACAAAGCGGATGCATGGCCGATGCAACTTTCTGGTGGTCAGCAACAACGTGTGGCGATTGCTCGTGCATTGATGATGAAACCGGAAGTCTTGCTTTTTGATGAACCGACCGCAGCGCTTGATCCGGAAATTACTAACCAAGTCGTTAAGATTATTAAAAATTTAAGCGAAACCGGAATTACACAAGTAGTTGTGACGCACGAAGTGGATTTCGCCAAGAAAATCGCTAGTCACGTACTGTATTTAGAAAAAGGACACATCGTTGAGCACGGCACAAATGATTCGTTTTCTAACCCGCAAACCGCCCAGTTTGCTGACTACTTAAATCACTAAATCACGTTTTTAAAGTTCAGTCTATTTAACAGATAAGCTCGGCTGTCATTGCGAGTGTCAGCCCACTAAGTACACACGGAGTATTGCAATGAAAAAGATTCTACTAGCTTCACTAATCGGACTTGTCTCAGCGAACGCAGCAGCACAAGAAGAGATCAAATTTGCGATGGAAGCGACGTACGCCCCATTCGAATACATGGATGAAAACAACCAAATCCAAGGTTTTGATGTGGATCTGGCGAATGCACTATGTAAAGAAATCGAAGCAAAATGCACCTTCCACAACCAATCTTTTGACAGCCTGATCCCAGCATTAAAATTCAAGCGCTACGATGCGGCAATCTCTGCAATGGACATTACTGAGGCGCGTTTGGAGCAAGTGAATTTCACGAATGCATACTATGACAACTCAGCAGCGTTTGTTTCTATCAAAGAAAAAGTGGCTGATCAAAAAGCACTAGAAGGTAAGCGTGTTGGTGTTCAAAACGGTTCAACACACCAAAGCTACCTGATTGAGCAAATGCCGGGCGTAACCGCGGTTCCTTACTCAAGCTACCAAGACGCGTTCATCGATATGAAAAATGGCCGTATTGATTCTGTATTCGGTGACACAGCAGTCGTAGCAGAATGGTTCAAGAAAGAAGACAACCTAGCTTACGTGGGTGAGCACGTCACTAACCCTAAATACTTCGGTAACGGTTTCGGTATCGCAGTAAATAAAGGTAACGACGAGCTAGTGAACAAGCTGAACACAGCACTGAAAACAGTGAAAGCAAACGGCGAATACGACGTAATCTACAACAAATACTTCGGTAAGTAATATGGCACTAACGGGTTACTCTTTATCGCTTGTTCAAGCTAGTTGGATGACTGTCCAGCTAGCCTTCACAAGCCTTTTAGTCGGTTTGATTCTGGCAGTGGTATTCGCCAGTGGTGAAATGTCTCGCCGCGTTTTCGTTAAATGGCCAATGACGGCGTTTGTGACGATTGTACGTGGCTTGCCAGAAATCCTTGTCGTGTTGTTCATCTATTTTGGTTCGACGCAGGTTCTGTTTTTAATCACCGGCGACTTTATTGAAGTTAGCCCGTTCTTGTCTGGCGTGGTGGCGTTGTCATTGATCTTCGCTTCCTACGCTTCTCAAACTCTACGTGGCGCATTAAAAGCCGTTGGAAGAGGGCAGAGAGAAGCAGCAAGTGCACTCGGCATCAGTCAAGCACACGCTTTCGTTCGCATTGTTTTACCACAAGCAGTAAGACACGCACTACCAGGTTTAACTAACCAATGGTTGGTTCTGCTGAAAGACACCGCGCTTGTATCACTGATTGGCGTAACGGATTTGTTGAAGCAAGCGCAGCTAACATCTGCAGCGACGCATGAAGCGTTTACATGGTACGCGACCGCTGCGGCGATTTACTTAGGCATTACTTTGATTACACAACGTGCCGTCAAACTGATTGATAAGAAGTTCTCAATTCAAGGTATGAGCATGGGACAGGAGGCCACCGCATGAACGAACAACACGTTTGGCAAATGCTGGATGGCTTAAGCACTAGCCTTCAATTGACCGCCGCTTCCTTGGTTGTGGGCTGTCTTTTAGCTTTGATGATGACGCTGACTCTGATCCTGCGTACTCCGGGTTTGCATTGGGTAAGTCGTGGCATCATCACCTTGTTCACTGGTACGCCTTTGTTGGTACAGATCTTTTTGGTGTACTACGGTCCTGGTCAGTTTGACGCAGTAAGAGAAAGTGTATTCTGGACATGGTTAAGCCAACCTTGGTTCTGTGCGATGTTGGCGTTAGCGTTGAATACCGCTGCATACAGCACTCAGTTGTTCAAAGGAGCGTTTAACGCGATTCCTTCCGGTCAATGGCAAGCGTGTCGTGCTCTGGGTATGAACAAAACCGCAACGCTAAAAGTGCTGCTACCATACGCTATTCGTCGTGCTGTTCCTGCTTACTCGAACGAAGTGATTTTGGTCTTCAAAGGCACGTCACTAGCAAGCACGATTACGATCATGGATCTGATGGGTTACGCGCAGCGCATTAACGCACAAACTTACGATACGTTGACGGTATTTGGTATTGCGGGCGCATTTTATTTAACGGTAAATGGTGTGCTAACTCTTATTTTCCGTCAGGTAGAGAAGAAAGCATTGGCGTTCGAAGCCGCATAATCCTTCAATCAACACTCATCATTTAGTTCCACAGTGCCTCTGCGAATGACTCTCTTGCAGGGGCATTTTTTATATTCGTCATGGCAAATTCCTCAAGTTCCCCCAAACTTAATTCAACGCAATTGTATTGGTGGCACCATGGAAAGAAGACACTTTTTAGCGCTGTGGACATTGTTGTTCGCACCCTCATTAAAAGCGGAAACGCCAATGCGGTCGACGCCAGCACAAACAGAAGGACCATTTTATCCAGTAGTGGATATTCCTCTTCGTCAAAACTTGATTCTGCAATCAGAAGGCTTGGTCGGTGAACCTATCGTGTTGCAAGGCAGAGTATTAGATACATCGGGAAACCCTGCCTCAGGCATCAAAGTAGAAATCTGGCAATGCGATGGGCAGGGGATTTACGATCATCCTAAGCAACCAAATAATGATAAGTTTGATACTCACTTTGCAGGTTTTGGCGCGGTAGAAACTCAATCGGATGGTCGCTACTTGTTCCAGACTTTGTACCCCGTGCCTTATGCCTCTCGTCCACCGCACATTCACGTTAAGTTGTGGCGGGATAACCAAGAGCTTCTGACCACTCAGTTGTACTTAAAAGGCAATACTGGTGATGAATGGTGGGGTGGCAAAGCCCGAGATTATCTACAGTTTGAAACCATACGAACCGACGGGCGATTAACTGGCCAATTTAACTTTGTGATTGGCTAGCTAATCCGGTTAAACCATTAACTCAACCAATTGTGCCAAGCATTCTTTATCCAGTGTCGGATGAGGCTCGACGCCCGTGACCAAAACGATATCCACGGAAGGTAGCGATGGCATATCGTCTAAGATCTTAAGATCCTCGCTAACGCTAATACTGCCCATCGCACCGATAGCCATGCCTGAACGTACAATTGCTCGTTGTGCAGAAGCCGTATTGCAACATGCCAGTAGTTGATAAGGAGTGCCACGTTTGGTTAATCCGTCTACTGCTGCCGCATGGTATTTACAGTCGGTTTGGAATAGGGCGAGAGGGAGAGGTTGGGCGTTCTCAATGTCAAAATCAGGGTGAGCAATCCACACGCCTTTGTCGCTTGCTAGCCAGTAACCTTCCTCACTGTCCGGTGCTCTTGTCACAATAGCGGCGTCTAGCTTTCCTTCATCAAGTTTTTCTCTCAAGGTGATGCTTGGCTCACTGAAGACTTGAATTGAACATGTGGGCTCAGATTGCTGTAATACGCGGATGACTTTAGGCAGGATATTGTCGTTGTAATCCTCGGGGCAACCTAAGCGAAGAGGGCGCTTGTTTTCATAGCGCTTCACTTGTTTCAGTGCTTGATTGTGCAAGTTAACCAATAGTTCGGCGTGAGAGCGCAGTGCCAGTCCCGCTTCACTCAATACTAGGTTGCGACCTTCTTTTTCAAACAAACTGACGCTGAGTTCGTCTTCTAGCTTACGCATTTGAGCACTGAACGCGGATTGGGTGCGATTGATCTGCTTGGCTGCACGAGTGAAACTGCCCGTTTCGACAAAAGCAAGAAAGCTGCGCAACGCATCGATATCCATATCTAAAACTCATCCATCGTTTTTGTTGAAGTGTTCCATCAAAACTATCCGTTAGTCCCCTTAAATACAATCAGATATTATGGATGGGTACTCAAAACACGAACCGCATGGAGGCGTCATGAAACTGTTTATTGCTAATCAAAACTACTCAAGCTGGTCACTTCGCGCATGGCTGATCTTTTCTCAATTCAAACTGGATGTGAAAGTCACCAAGCTCAATTTATTCACAGAAGATTTTTATAAGACCTTGGAAGATATTACACCAACCGCGAAAGTCCCTACCTTAGTGGATGGTGACGCAACCGTGTGGGATTCATTAGCGATTTTGGAATACGTTAACGAGCAATACTTACAAGACAAAGCATGGCCAAGTAAGTCTGCAGAACGGGCTAAAGCACGCGCCATCGCATCAGAAATGCATTCGGGTTTCTTTAACTTAAGAAGCGAACTCCCAATGAACATCCGCGCACGCAGAAAAGTCGATCTAACGGATGGTGCGCGTAAGGATATTGCGCGTATTGATGCCATTTGGGCTGAGCAAGCCAAACTGTATCCCAACGGTTGGCTATTTGGAGAATGGTCGATAGCTGATGCTATGTATGCACCTGTGGCATTGCGTTTCCAAACTTACGGCATCGAGTTATCCGAAGGTGCCAAAGCTTACCAACAGAAGGTGCTAGCAAGTGAATCTTTACAGCAATGGTTGGAAGAGGCGAGCCAAGAAACGGATATCGTAGAAGAGGACGAGGCAGGGGAAGAAGTATAAGCGCATCTTGCGATCGCCTGTAGCAAGGGAAAGCATGACAAAGCACGCTTTCCTCTTCTAGGATGGTTGTAGTTTCCGGCGCGTTTAAGCTAGGTGTTCAACAATCGCTCTGCCTACGCCGTGTGCGCTCGTTGGGTTTTGACCTGTGATGACACGATCATCCACAATTACAAACTCTTGCCAAGGTTGCACTTTAGAGTAGCGCGCTGCGCTGCGTGCAAGAGATTCTTCCAATAGGAATGGGATATCGTTGATGGTGCCGAAGTCGATCTCTTCTTCGCGAGTGAAACCTGTCACTGATTTAGACGCAAGTAGCTTCTCGCCATTGCTAAGCGTGATAGGAAGAAGAGCGCCCGGACCATGACAAACTGCTGCCACAATACCGCCTTCTTCATAGTGTTTTGCGGAAATCTTGGCAAAATCTTCGTTGCTCGCTAGGTCTGAAAGAAGACCAAAACCACCCGGATAGAAGATCGCATCGTAGTTGTCACCGTTGATTTGTGACACTGGAATCGTGTTGTTGATGCGGTTCTGGAAATCATCATCCGCCAAAATTTTCTCGTTCACTGCGTCGCCTTCGATGTCGGTTCCGTACAGTGGTGCTTGCCCGCCTTTGATAGAGGCAATGTCGTAATCGAAGCCTGCACCCAGCAGTTCGCTAAGGGCATGAGTGAGCTCTGGCGCGTAAGTTCCGTTTGCTTGGTCAGTTTCACCTAGGGTCGCATGGTTCGTCACAATGATGAGTACTTTCTTCATGATGGTTTCCTTTTTGGCTTACGTGTATTTGTTGAACACCTTCATACTAATTGCTAAACAAATAAGTGATAATACAATTAATTGGCAAAACATTATTGCTATATAGCAAAGGTAAGTATGGACAGTTTTGAAGGTATCAATGAGTTTGTTACGGTTGCTGAGAGCTTAGGTTTTTCTGCAGCGGCAAAACAGTTAGGTTGCAGTACCAGTCATGTCAGTCGTCAAGTCACAAGGTTAGAAGAGCGATTAGGTGTCGCCTTGTTAGCCCGTTCGACAAGAATGGTGAGTCTAACGGAAGCAGGGCAAGCGTATTATCAGCAGTGTAAAGAGTTGGTGATTGGGCTTCAGCAAGCGAATGAACAGCTCACCACGCAGCAAACTCAACTGAGTGGTACGTTACGCGTGAGCGCCGCTGGTGCGTTTTCTGAGAACCATGTAGCGCCTGCCTTGATGGCGTTTGCCAAGCAACATCCTAATCTCACGGTAGAAATCAACTTCAACACCAGCATGGTCAACTTTATTGAAGATGGCTTCGATTTCGCTATTCGTTACGGAAGGTTGAGTGATTCAGGCTTGGTTGCGAGAAAGCTGGTGGATCGTCCCATGGCAGCGGCAGCCAGTCAGCGTTATCTCGATGAACATGGTTTGCCAACGCACCCCGAGCAACTCAAGCGTCATAGCTGCATTATTGCCAACAAAGACGTTTGGTTGTTTGAAAAAGACGGCAAGCCTTTAGATGGCGTAAAAGTGCAGGGCAGATGGAAGAGCAATAACGCACACACGGTCTTGCAAGCCTGTGCAGAAGGATTAGGTGTGGCGTACTTACCGAAGAGCAGTTTCAACGATGCTATTTCGTCTGGTCGTTTGGTGCCAATCCTAGAGCCCTATTGGGGAAGTGGCAACAGCAGCTGGATTGTTTATCAGAATCGTCACTTTCTGCCACTACGAGCGCGATTGGCTATCGACTTCTTGCTTGATCATTTTGCCGATTGGCAGGAGTAATGAGGCTCTGCCAATCGGTTTGTTTATCCATTTGTTAGATCGTCAACATACTAACGTATCTACATGTTTTGATAGCTCGGTCCACCGCCGCCTTCTGGTGCTTTCCATGTGATGTTTTGTGAAGGATCTTTGATGTCACAGGTTTTGCAATGCACACAGTTGGCGGCATTTATCTGAAACTTCAACTTATTGTTCACTTCCACCACTTCATAAACCCCAGCGGGGCAATAGCGCTGACTTGGTTCGTCATACATACCTAAATTCACATCAATTGGAATGTGAGGGTAAGTCAGAACAAGGTGACAAGGTTGATTCTCTTCGTGCTGTGTTCCTGACAAAAATACCGACGAAGGCTTATCAAAACTGATTTCACCATCTGGTTTTGGGTATGCAATTGGGTGGCACTCTTGTTTAGGTTTTAACTGCTCATGATCGTGCGAATAGTCCTTGATAGACCAAGGTAACGGCTTCTTAACCAGTGGTTGCCACAGGTTGTGTTCAAAAGTCGAAAGAGCACCACCAAGTATGCTGCCAAACTTATGAATGTTCGCGCCAAAGTTACGCGTTTTGGCGAGTTCGTCATACAACCATGATGATTCAAACAACGACTGGTAGTCTGGCTCAGAAGCTCCAGTTTGTCGGGCCGTATGTACCGCTTCTGCTGCAATGATTCCGGATTTCATTGCTGTGTGGCTGCCTTTAATTTTTGCGACGTTCAAAGTCCCCGCATCACAACCAATCAATAAACCGCCAGGGAATTGCTGTCTCGGCAGAGAGGAAAGCCCACCTTTCGCAATGGCTCTTGCGCCGTAAGCGATGCGCTGAGCACCTTTCAAATGTGGTTCAATAGCAGGATGGTGCTTAAAGCGTTGAAATTCGTCAAACGGACTCAAGTAAGGATTGCTGTAATTCAAGTCGACAATAAGCCCGACGGCGATTTGGTTGTTCTCCATGTGATAGAGAAAACCGCCGCCTGTAGTATTTGTTTCACTCAAGGGCCAGCCAGCGGAGTGGATAACACTGCCAGATACATCCTTACTGTCAGTGGGTAACTCCCATATCTCTTTTAGGCCAAGCGCGTAGTGCTGTGGTTGCTTTCCTGCGTCTAGGTCGAACCTTTGAATAAGTTCTTTACCCAGATGTCCGCGACAACCTTCAGCAAAAAGGGTGTATTTTGCCCTTAGCTCGATACCTGGTTCAAAGTTAGGTTTGGCCTGGCCGTTCTTATCTAGTCCCATATCGCTCGTGTTAATGCCTGTCACGGCGCCAGTCTGATCATAATTGATGCTTGCAGCGGCAAAGCCCGGAAAAACTTCCACCCCAAGATTTTCTGCTTGGTTAGCGAGCCAACGGCAAAGGTTGGCAAGGCTAATTACGTAATTATTCTCGCCATTTATCATTGGACGCGGTGTAAGGAAGTGGGGAACGCGAATATGGTTTTGTTCAGTAGTAAGATAAAGGAAATTATCTCGTTGAACCGAGGCTGCTAGCGGGGCCTCCATTTCTTTCCAATTGGGGAAAAGCTCATCTAAGGCACTAGTTTCAAAAACAGCGCCAGATAAAATATGTGCGCCCACTTCTGAGCCTTTTTCTACAACGCAAATTGAAAGTGCGTCACCTTCACTGTCTTGGCTGAGTTGAGCTAGCCGACAAGCGGCGCTTAAGCCTGCAGGTCCGGCCCCCACGATCACGACATCAAACTCCATGCATTCTCGTTCCATCTTTATGCTTCCTTTCTATTATCGTCATCTGCGTGACAGGTTTTGGTTTCTATACAGAAAACTATAGCTCAGTTGACGTTAACGTGAAGTGGACTAAGCTCAAGTAATGGATCTGACGTGTTATATGAGGCATGACCATGGAAGACCGACCATTAGCAACACTTGTGCTCGCAGAGCATGACAACCAATCGTTGGCTGTAGGGACGCTGTGTGCAATTAAAGCGGCATTTGAGATTAAGGATGATGATAAATCGCTTCCTGTTTCTGTGTTGCTTATTGGTTATCAGTGCCAATCAGTTTTGGATGAGTTGAATTGTGTTCAAGGTGTTGCAGAAATTATCTGGGTTGATGCGAAGGGATATGAACATGGATTAGCGGAAAATATCGCACCTTTGATCTCACAAGTAGCCAAAAACTACTCACACATTCTTTCTCCTGCCAGTACATTTGGTAAGAATGTGATGCCTCGTGTGGCGGCGTTGCTTAATGTTGGTCAACTTTCTGACGTGATGACAATCGAGTCTATCGATACGGTGATTCGTCCAATTTATGCTGGAAATGCATTGGCGAGAGTCACGTCGAATGATCCCTATAAAGTGATGACCATAAGAAGTACGGCTTTTGATGCCGCAGAGCTATCTGACACGCCAGTTGTCCCTAAGCTTACTCAAGTCGACACGGTGATTATCAATAAACTTAGTGAGTTTGTTTCGCAACAAACGCCAGAAAGTGAGCGACCAGAATTGCCAGCGGCTAGAGTAGTAGTGTCGGGTGGTCGTGCATTCGGGAGTAAAGAGAAGTTTGTTTTAGTAGAACAATTGGCTGACAAGCTAGGTGGAGCGGTAGGGGCGTCACGAGCGGCGGTCGATGCGGGCTATGTGTCTAATGACCATCAAGTCGGGCAAACCGGCAAAATTGTTGCACCGGAGTTATACATTGCCGTCGGAATTTCTGGCGCGATCCAGCATTTGGCGGGAATGAAAGATTCCAAGGTGATTGTTGCAATTAATAGCGACCCTGATGCGCCTATTTTTGACATTGCAGATTATGGATTGGTCGACGATTTGTTTGTGGTAATGCCTGAGCTGTTAGAGAAGCTGTAGATATAGTCTTGCTTCCTAAAACAAAAGGCTTCCGGACTGGAAGCCTTTATCATTTGATTTTTATAAGTTACTTTTCGCTCGGACGTTGCAGGTGCTCTGCAAGTACTTTTGTAAACCTTGCAGCTTCACCACCAGTACAAGCGCGATGATCAAACGTTACGGATAGCGGCATTGCTTTCACCGAAATTGCTTGACCATTTCTTATCACAACTCGGTCGAGTATTCGGCCCGCGCCGACAATAGCGACTTGTGGCGGTGTGACGACAGGTGTCGCGTAAATACCGGCAATCGCGCCGAAGTTGGAAAGCGTAATCGTCGCGTGTTGCAATTGCTCACGACCGATTTTTCTCTCTCTGATCCCTTCAACGGTTTGATCGAGCCAACGACGAACATCTTGTGGCTCGTATTCATCTGCGTGGCGCAAGACTGGCACGTACAATCCATGACGGCTATCTACTGCAATTCCTACATTGACCGTTGTGTGTACACAGCGTGTCATGGTTTCGGCATCAAACCAAGCGTTTAAAGCGGGCTCTTCTTGACACGCATGAACAATCGCTTGAACAAGGCGGATACTGATATCTTCGTTTGGCAGCCAATCTTCCAACAATGCTTCTTCCGTAATGGTTACGGCAGCAACATGTTCGTGCGATTCGGTCATAGACGATACCATGGTACGTCGAGCGCCTTTCAAAACTTCGGTGCCTGGACGCTGTTTTCCGGCTTCGTCGTAAATATCGGCATCTACGATAAGTCCGTTCGGGCCACTACCTGACACAAGGTTAAGATCTACCCCAAGTTTTTGTGCCAACAAGCGAGCCGAAGGCAGGGCGGTAACGAGGTTACTTTCTGTCGTGTTGTGGTTGCCACCAATCCAGAAATCATCAACGTTAACATGATGCGCTTGGTGAGAAACGCTACCGACGACGGTTGCGGCGTCAGCAGTGGCTTTTTTCTCTGCCGTTACTTCTCTCCCGGCACCTGTTTCATCAATCTCTAGCAGTAATGCACCAATATTGACGATTTCACCTTCCTCACCATGACGGCTGACCACACGGCCCGAATAGGGGGCAGGGACGTCTACCGTCGCTTTTGCTGTCTCTACGGTTAAGATCACTTGATCTAATTTAACCATGTCACCGACATTAACGTGCCATTTTACAATTTCTGATTCAGCGAGGCCTTCGCCGAGATCGGGTAAGTTAAACGTCTTCATTTCCAATCCTCCACGAGTTCGCGCGCTGCGGTCACAATGTCTTCTTTCTGAACCATGAAATAATCTTCGTTACGGTAATAAGGCATAATGGTGTCCATTCCAGTTACTCGTTTAGGTGGGGCTTTAAGTAAGCACATGGCGTGTTCAGCGGTTCGAGCTAATAGCTCAGATCCCACACCACAAGTTTTACTCGCTTCATGAACAACGAGTAAACGTCCAGTTTTTTCTAGTGAGCTGAAAATCGTCGCGGTATCAATTGGCTTAATACTCGCCAAATCAATCACCTCGACTTCAATTCCCTGACTAGACAAGGTTTGCGCGGCCTGAAGTGACTCTACGACGCATGCGCCCCAAGTAACGAGCGTGATATCTCGCCCCTTGCGTAAGGTGAAGCAGGTGTCGAGTGGGAGTGCTTCGCCGTTATCAACGACTTCAGATTTAACGGTGCGATATATGCGCTTCGGTTCGAAGAACATGACGGGATCATTGCTTCTAATTGCAGCGAGAAGTAAGCCGTATGCGCGTTGTGGAGAAGAAGGAATCACCACTTTAAATCCAGCAGTGTGAGCAAATAACGCTTCCACGCTTTCTGAGTGGTGTTCCGGAGCGTGGATACCGCCGCCAAATGGCGCACGGAAAACCGCGGGACAAGTGAGCCGACCGCGAGTTCTGTTACGCATTCGAGCCGCGTGGCACATTAAGTGCTCCATCGCAGGAAAAACGAAACCTTGAAACTGAAATTCGGCGACAGGTCGTAATCCTTGCGTTGCCATACCGACCGCAACCCCGCCGATTAAGGCTTCAGCGAGTGGCGTATCGATGACTCGTTTAAGACCAAACTCTTGCTTGAGTCCAACAGTGGCACGAAATACACCACCATTATCGCCCACGTCTTCACCTAATACGACAACATTGGGGTCTTGTTGCATTTCGTGGTGCAGGGCAAGGTTTACTGCTTCAACCAACGTTAGCTCAGCCATGTCTGCCTCCCTGCATTCTCATTGCCTTGTTGATGAGTTCATCTCTTTGTGCATGAAGCTCTTGAGGTAGCGATTCATACAAATAATCGAAACCGGTTTCTGGTGCTTGTGGCGGTAAGCTCAGATAGCGTTCAACAGCTAACTCTACTTGCTCTTTACAGTAATCTAGCCATTGCTGTTCTTGTTCGTCGCTCCAAGCGCCTTGATTAAGGAGGTACGTTTTAAGACGTGCGATAGGTTCGTATTGCCATGCAGTTTGAACATCATCTTCTTTACGATAACGAGTCGCATCATCGGCCGTAGTGTGGTCACTCAGTCGGTAACTCACCGCTTCGATGAGTGTTGCGCCTTTCCCTTTTCTTGCTCTCTCAAGGGCGGTTTTAGTTGCATCATAAACGGCGACGACATCGTTACCATCGACAGTAATACCCGGTATACCTGCACCTTGCGCTTTTTCTGATAAGAAATCGGCGGCACATTGGAGACTACGCGGCACTGAAATTGCCCACTGGTTATTGTTTACGACGAAAACAAGTGGAATATTCCAAGTACCTGCGCAGTTTATTGACTCAAGAAAGTCCCCTTTGGATGTACCACCATCGCCACACATGACTAGCGCAGCTTCATGGTTACCTTGAATTTTTAGCGCGGAAGCCACCCCGACAGCATGCGTACATTGCGTCGCTATGGGTACACAGTAGGGAAGGTCTCGGCTAGGAACCGGACTGCCTTCAGGAGCAAAATCACTCCCGCGCTCATCGCCACCCCAGTATTGAAGGTTCTTTTCCATGCCAATGCCACGACACCACATCGCAGGCATATCGCGGTAGTAAGGGACAAACACATCATCGGCTTTAAGTGCTCTGCCGACCGCAATGCCTATGGCTTCCGCGCCTAAGTGTGAG
Source organism: Vibrio sp. Vb0937 (assembly GCF_033338855.1). NCBI lineage: Bacteria > Pseudomonadati > Pseudomonadota > Gammaproteobacteria > Vibrionales > Vibrionaceae > Vibrio > Vibrio sp. Vb0937. Next base: position 817,972 of record NZ_JAWOTK010000001.1, read on the forward strand.
GGATAGGTCCCTAGCTTACCGGTGCGTTGCAAGGCAACTGCTTTGTTGTCGTAAGTGCGAGTTAATACCATATCTCGGTAAAACCCGACCAATGTTTCAGTGTCAGCCCAGTTGGGTAGTTGGCCGACTAGGTCCCCACGATGGTCGATAAACCGATGCATGGGTAATGCCTGAACGTTCATCTCAAGCTCCTTTTGACGCTGCGGGTCTTTTGGAC